>VERN01000260.1 GCA_018882635.1 Beijerinckiaceae bacterium
TGTTTGAAAGATTAACATAACGCGTCGCGATGTAGCATAATAAGAATTGAGCGAGATAGTAAAAATAAAAACGTAAAAGGATCAGATGGACTAACCAAATATGTCAGTCCAATACAAAATTATTCCTGCGATTTAACAATCGCTTCATGTACTTCTTTTGTAAGTTCAGCTAAATTTTCAGACAGACTTTTCACTTTTTCGGTGAGAACATTATTTTTCTCTAACATTTCTAAGATCAGAGCCGTTTGCGTCACTGCCAGTATCTGTCTCTCATCACTAGCACGGGCGAGATCTTCTCGATGCTGAGCGTCAGCTTCTGAGTGTGCCTTATCACGATCAGCCTGTCTCGTTTGGGCTAACAAGATGAGCGGCGCCGCATAAGCTGCTTGAAGGCTGAAAGCTAGATTGAGCAAAATAAAAGGATATTCATCAAAATGAAAAATTCCAAAAAAATTAAGCGCCATCCATATACCTACGATGATGGTCTGAATAATTAAAAATGTAGGCGTGCCGAAGAAGCGAGCAAACATCTCAGCTTTTTGAGCGAACCAGTCATCGCCGAAAGGTGATGAAAGATGGGCATGAGGTATGTGATAACGGTGAAAAAAATTCTTCATTCCATTCGACATCTTGATCGCCTTGATTAGTTTTTATGTGGTGAATCGATAAAGGCATATAAAGGCTATTATTATAATGACAAGAAAATCGTAAGAAATATTTCTTACCATAGAGTAAATACGGATTTATCTAATATAAATATTAATCTGATTAGCAATTAAAAATTAAATAACGGTGCATTTCATAACGATATTCTACTTTATTTTCATAATTTAGCAGGCTTGAAATTTTTGTTAAGTCTATCTTTTAGTATACAGAGTATTTCTTTAGAGACGTTTAAAAGGATATATTGAAAATTATCGAAAACATTGTTATCAGTTGTCCACTGCGAGAGACTTCACGCAACGTTTTGTAGCGTGTAACTAAGCCATAATCAAATCTGCCTTTAATAACTGAACCTCGTCAGGTAAATAACGAAAAGTCTGTTCGGCTGCAGCGCTACGCCTATCTTAATCTTAGGAAAGTATTCCACTCTTCAGATTTTAGAATATGTGGTCCTGTACCGGTTGAGCAATGTGACCAATCTGGAACATCCTTGTGCAAGATGACGTGGTGCAATGGCTTTAAAGTTAGTGCGAGGCAACTTGATCTTGCCCTGTCCGGGCCCGAAATTAGCAATCGTATTGATATTGTGAGTGATAGCTTCGGTGTTTAACATGAAGAAGGTGTATCCACTATAATTAACGATGTCATAAATCGAAATTATCAATCTGGAATAAATAAGCGGAAAATGCGGAAATTAGACATGCTCTCCGTATTAATCCACCCTTGATGGAGCTTCGCTACTTCCGAAGTGATGTAAAGCCCCATGCCCGACCCTCGTATTTCTGGCGATGCGCCTCTTACATGTCGTGCAAAGATGTCGTCCTTAGGAAAGGCTTCAGGGTTGGGCTCTTCATTAGTGATACAAAACGCAGCGCCCATCTCAATGTTGTTTTCATATATGCTGATACTGACAGGAGTATTAGCGGGCGAATAGCGTAGCGCATTGTCGACGAGATTACGCAATGCAATTCGCAGCAGGATTGGATCTGCGGTTACAAAGGCTGGCGCTTCATTTACGTCAACTTTGATCCGACTGCGGGCCTGCGGGTTAAATTCCATAACCACCGTTTCGATCAAAGAGATAGTTTCGCAACGCGTTGGATTGAAGGATTGACGGCGCTCAATGATTGTTGCTGCCACGAGAGCGTTTGACAGCGCTGCTGTGACCTTATCGATAACACTTTGTGCTCTTTCTATCGCGGGATGTGGTTCTTGATGAACGTCTTTACTTAAATCAGTGGTAATGGCTTGTAACGCTGCTGACGTATTATTTAGGGGTTGGCGGACTTCATGTGTTAGTACTTCAATGAGGCGCTTTTGCTCCTCAGCAAGGGCTGAGGTCTCACGTTCGCGTTCTTCTGCGTAATGCCGACGTTCTGCTTCACGAATGAGGTTCTGGGCAGCAAGGGCCTCGGCATGATTAATCTGATTTATGACCAAAATCACATAGCCAATATTGGCGAGAACGCCTGAAACCATCAACATTGTGGCTGAAACAATATTGAAAAAGGAAGCGATGAAGACGTCGTTTGTGCCGGTTTTAATGACATAGATCGCGCGGAAGAGCGCAACAGCGATATAGGCCAAGGAAGACATAAGCATAATTAAACGGCCTAATCGGTCATTGAACCGATCGGGCCTGAAGAGGACATAAGCGAGGGTAAGGCTAAAACCTGCTAGGATCGTAGAGTTTAGAAATGTACGTAAGACAAAGAATTCTTGGTCTAGTGTTAAGTTAATCAATAATTGTAGGCTTATTACGGTGAGCCCAGTGGCTTTTAATCGTTTTGAAAGTTGCGGAGAGCAGATAGCCAGAACGCGAAGATAGAGGCTCAGCGATGTCGATAGTGCGAAAAGAAAGAAATTAATGCGGTTTGGATCGGTGATGATCCCATAAAAAGCATATATGCCGACGAGGCCTGCTATATCTGAAAGGAACCAAGACAACGAACCAGGAAATTTGGTGACGCGGTAAAGCGCGCCAATAAGAATGGTGAGGGCAAGAAGCACCCAAGCATGGGCCGTAATGAGTGTGGGTAGGTGCAGGTCTGTCACGCTTTTTGGTGATCCCTTTTATCTCTATTTGAGGTTCACCGTCCCGGTGATGGCATAGCCCACCCCATGGAGTGTCCGTATGGGCGCCGGGCGCTTGGTTTGGCTTTCGATTTTCTTCCTGAGCCGGAAGATGGCTGCGTCGAGGTTGCGAGTGGCATTGGCTTCTTCAATGCCGAGCTCGCTACCCAAGGTCTTGCGATCGCAGCCCTCTAATCCATGAAGAGTGAGGGCTTTAAGGATCTGCAGCTCCAATGGCGTCAGCTTTACGACAACTCCGCTTGAGCAATGGAGTTCTCCTGCGCTGGTGACAAGATCCCAAGAAGCCTTACCCGTATCGCCGCGTGCGACGCGGCCGCTGACTGTCTTGATGGCTTGCAGAACCTGATCAAAGCGCACGGGCTTATTGAGAAACATATCGGCCCCCGCAGATAGGGCTGCATTGAAGGCGTCTGGACCCATACGGCCTGAAATCACAATCAGCCCCGCTTGGGATTGAGCCCTGATCAGCATGATTAAGTCGACACCATCGACCCCAGGCAGGCCTAAATCGATAATATAAAAATCATATATGGTGATCTTATGATCGTCTAGAAAGGCATTTCCAGACGCGAAGAGGGCCACATCCATCCCCTGCGAGCGAAGGAAATTCGCCAAAAACTCGCCATACTCGACATCGTCATCAATGATGCAAAGGCTTCGTGGTTGGGATGTGGCCGACAATTCAATCCCCCTTGATACGGTCTAAGCCACTGATGTTTATGTCGTAATGAGGCCACTGACCAGCTTAAAATGATGTTTGATCGTATGATCACGCCTGAACAGGTTTGGATTTGATTAACCATATGTCGAGTTTTTGACGGCGATCAGGGCCATACGCGATTGGGTAAATCCGGGCAAATCTTTTAAAAAATACTTCATTCCCACGTAAAATAGGCCCAAAATACCCCGCAAGCGATAAATTTTGCGAATGGATTCAACTTGGCACAGTTTTGGCATTTAAATTGCTGTTACAGGAAAGCTATCATATATGATAGTTATTCCATCACAATTGGCAGGGGGCCAAGCAATGGTAAATGTAGTACGCAGCAAGAGTGGAT
>VERN01000261.1 GCA_018882635.1 Beijerinckiaceae bacterium
CCCTTGCTTGAATTGCCACTGAAATCCACTCGTTGAAAGCTCCGAAAGATTCAACGTATCGCTACCTGCGCCACCATCGATTGTCGTAATAGGTTGAAGAGCGGTTTCTGAGAAGAAAGATGCAATAGACAGTAAGTCATTGCCTGCACCGAGATTGATCGAACCGCCTTGAATAGCGATAATCTCAATAGCATCGTTGCCTTCCGCAGCTAAAATACTTCCTTGGTCGACATTGTTGAATTTAACCTTGTCAGCTTTGCGAGTGCCTCTCCAAGTTTTTTTGATGAGATCCACCATAATCATCCCCTATCAATGCTAAAAGCATATGATGGCGCAAAACATACATCGCGTGACCTGTCTGATCAGACGGGTCGCGGTTCGTCTCAGAATGAATGGGTCTACAATCAGAAATTGATAGGAGCTGATGGAACGTTTTTTGCGCCAAATAAACCTTTTAGGTTGCCCAATTGACGGCACCCACAACCGCAAGATAGCGCGCGCATTTAGCGACGGCGACAATCGGCACAAACAGCCGTAAGGGTGTGCCGAACACGCCGGCCATCACGGTCAAGGGGTCCCCGATGATTGGCACCCAACTCGCCAGCAGAGACCAGACGCCATATTTTTGATAGAGCGCTTCATAGCGTGCAAAGTCTTTTTCCTTTATCGGGAAAAAGCGATGACCCCGCCAATGGGCGACATACAAACCCAAGGCCCAATTCACGCATGACCCCATTGTATTGCCGATGGTCGCAACGATCAGGGCAGGAACGAGATCGGCTGTTTCGCTGACCAGCGCAGCGGCAAGCGCAGCTTCTGATGAGCCCGGCAATAAGGTTGCGGAGAGAAAGGCTGCGGCGAACAGGCCGGCAAGGGTAAGCATAGCGCGCGAAAACCCGGACGAAGGAGAGGTTAGATTAGCTGCTTTTCACCGTCGCCCCAAATTATTGGGGCGGGCTGAGCGCTCTTGCCGCAGCGCGTCACTGGTCTCACAATAGCGGAAAAAGGGAAGCGTCTCATGCCCACTTTGCTTGCGCTCGATCAGGGGACCACGTCCTCGCGCGCCATTCTGTTCCGCGCCGACATGACCATCGTCACGATGGCGCAACAAGAATTCGCCCAGCATTTTCCTGCGTCAGGCTGGGTCGAGCATGAGCCCGAAGATTTGTGGCGCACCACGCTGCACACAGCGCGGGAAGCGATTGCCAAAGCGGGCATTGAAGCCTCTGACATCGCTGGCATCGGGATTACCAATCAACGCGAGACAACACTCATTTGGGATCGTGCCACAGGGCAAGCGGTGCATCGGGCGATCGTTTGGCAAGATCGACGCACGGCGCCGCTCTGCGGGCGGTTGAAGGCGGACGGTGCCGAGCCTGACGTCACGGCCCGCACGGGCCTTCTTCTTGATCCCTATTTCTCGGGCACCAAAGTGGCGTGGATCCTAGACCATGTGCCGGGTGCACGTGCACGCGCTGAGCGTGGCGAACTGGCCTTTGGGACAGTGGATTCCTGGCTTTTATGGAAGCTGACCGGCGGCAAAGTTCACGCTACAGATGCAACCAACGCATCACGCACGCTTCTGTTCAATATTCACACGGGCGATTGGGATGATGCTTTGCTGCGCCTTCTCAATGTGCCGCGCGCTTTGTTGCCGGAGGTCAAAGATTGTGCCGCTGATTTTGGCCTGACAGATCCGGCCTTGTTTGGTGCAGCCATCCCCGTGCGCGGGATCGCGGGCGATCAGCAGGCGGCCACAGTGGGGCAAGCCTGTTTCGCGCCGGGCATGATGAAATCGACTTATGGCACCGGTTGCTTTGCGCTCATCAACACAGGCGATAAGCCGGTGACGTCGAGCAACCGATTGCTCACTACCATTGCCTATCAGCTGAATGGTAAGCGCACTTATGCGCTGGAAGGCTCGATTTTTGTGGCCGGTGCTGCGGTACAATGGCTGCGCGATGGCCTTGGCATCATCAAGCATGCCTCTGAGACGGGACCGCTTGCGGAGGCGGCGGATCCGGCGCAGCACGTTTATCTCGTGCCAGCTTTTGTTGGGCTGGGCGCGCCGTTCTGGGATGCCGATGCCCGTGCTGCGCTTTACGGCATGACACGCAACACAGGACCGAAAGAATTGGCCCGCGCTGCGCTTGAAAGCGTCTGCTACCAAACCCTCGATCTTTTGGACGCGATGCGGGCGGATTGGCAGAGCGCGGGTGCAGATACGGTGCTACGCGTGGATGGTGGCATGACGGCATCCGATTGGACGATGCAATGTTTGGCCGACATTCTGGCGGCTCCGGTGGATCGTCCCGTCGTGGGTGAAACGACGGCGCTGGGGGCTGCTTATCTCGCCGGGCTTCAGGCCGGTCTCTTGCCGCCGCCGGTTCAATTTGCTGATCGCTGGCGGCTTGAGCGCCGGTTCACCCCTCAGCTCGATGCGGTAACACGCCAGAACAAGATTGCGGGATGGCGTGATGCTGTGCGCCGGACGCTAAGCGCCTCTTAGCCAAAAGTCAGTCGCGCACGCATCATTTCTCCCGACATGTGTGGCCGCGCCATGACAGCGCCTGTGCGGCCGAGGCGCTAGGATATCGTCTCTCGATCCGCTTTTCTGTCTGCCGATGGCCGTTCAACCTTCACGCCTCGATCCTGCCGCTGATGCTGCCCGCTTGTTGGGCCGGCTCGGATTCGGGATCTTAATGATTGCGGCACCGCTTGCCGCCGTCGGTGGTCGTCGTGCGCTGGTGATCCTTGTGCCGGTCGCTATCGTTCTGCTCATCATTGCGACAGCCTTAGAAAGCGATGGGCGTGAACCCTGGCAACGGGCCCGCGCGATGATGCTGACACCCGCTGGCGGGCTGGCTTTGTTTCTGATGTTTTGGGCCGCCCTTTCCTTGGTCTGGACACCCTTTCCGCGCGAAGCGGCTGAACGCTTCGCCAATGTTGCGGGGACAGCGGCGCTAGCACTTCTGGCTGTTGCCTGTCTGCCGCGCAAAATGCGTGCGTCCAATCTTTATCTTTTGCCGATTGGCGTTGCGGTGACTGCGTTAGCGCTCATCATGAATGCATTGCGCCCCGCGATCGCCGAAACAGAAGAGGGCGCCTTCTCGCAGCGAGCGGCGATGCTAATCGTCTTACTCGCGCCGGCTGCCTTCACATGGCTTGCTATGCGCGGCAAACCGCTCTTCGGCGTGGTGCTTTTGGCCTTGGTGGCTTTGGCGGCAACCGCCATTCAGGCCTACAGCCTCCTCGCCGCGCTCCTGATTGGAGTGGGGGTCTATGCTCTCGCCCGTCATAATGCACGTTTGGCGCGGCGGATTGTTTTGGCAGTCACCGCCGGGCTTGTACTCCTCGCGCCTTTGGTGCCGTTCCTGCTGCGGCCCTTCGCGAAAATGGCCTATGGCGCCCAAAGCGCAAAATTCGAAGCTGTTCGGGTTTGGGCTCGCGTTGTGACGCAGGAGCCGGCGCGTCTTTTGACAGGACATGGCTTTGATACGGCCATGCGCGCCCGCCTTGCCGGATTGGTGCCGACGGGGAGCCCGCGGGGGCTCCTGTTCGAATTGTGGTATGAGCTCGGCCTCTTGGGCGCTATCACTGTCGCCTTGCTACTCTGGCGTGCGATTGCATCAAGCGCCGAACGACCAGCCCGTGACGGGGCCAGTGTTCTTGCGCTGATTACGATGGCCTTCGTCCTTGCAGTCCTCGGCCAAGGGGCAACCCAAGCCTGGTGGCTGCTCGGCCTGTTGATCGCGATCACGGCGCTCGCGGCGGTCGCCCGCGCCCATGATCGCGCGGTGCGCCTTGCCC
>VERN01000262.1 GCA_018882635.1 Beijerinckiaceae bacterium
GCCGACATGGCCGCGAATCCGGCGAGCTGGCAGTGGGTCGCAGGCACCGGTGCGGATGCCGCCCCCTATTTCCGCGTCTTCAATCCGGTCCTCCAGGGCGAGAAATTCGACCCAGATGGCACCTATGTTAAACAATATGTGCCTGAACTGGCCCGTGTGCCCCCGAAATACGTACATGCCCCATGGACCGCGCCTGCCCAAACGTTGCATGATGCGGGCGTGAGCTTGGGCGTCGATTACCCCCACCCTATGGTCGATCATCAAGCTGCCCGCGACCGTGCATTGAGCACGTTTGAGGCGCTTAAGGGTGCGGTCTGACCGCTATAGGAGTTCGCGTCTACCATGCGCATTGCCATTATCGGCACCGGAATTGCCGGCAACGCCGCCGCTTACGCTTTGGCGACAGCGTCGCATCATTCAATCACTGTTTACGAACGCGACAACCGTCTTGGCGGGCACTCCGCAACTGTCGACATCCAATATGACGAGATGAAGCTCGCGGTCGACACCGGGTTTATCGTCTACAATGAGCTGAATTATCCGAACCTAACTGCTTTGTTCCGCACGCTCGGCGTGCGCACACAAGATTCCGATATGAGCTTTTCGCTCTCGGACGATCAGGGCGAAGGTTTCGAATGGTGCGGACGCACCAAAGACGTCTTCAATGGACTCTTCGCGCAACGCAAAAATCTGTTTTCGCCGCGTTATGTAAAAATGCTTTTGGAAGTTCTGCGCTTCAACAAGCTGGCGATCGAAGATCGGGCGGCAGGGCTTTTGGCGGGCCATTCCTTGGCGGACTATCTCACGCGCCGCGGTTTCTCAGCTCGCTTTCGCGACGATTATCTTGTCCCAATGGGTGCAGCGATCTGGTCGATGTCTCCGGCAGCGATGCTGAACTTCCCCGCTGAAAGCTTTGTCGCGTTTTTCGAGAATCATCATCTCTTGCAATGGAACCGTCCTGTTTGGCGCACCGTGTCGGGCGGCAGCCGATCCTATGTTAAGCGGATGACCTCGTTTTATCAGGATCGCATCCGGCTCGGCGTCGGCGTCACCGCTGTGCGTCGCCTCGCCCATGGTGTGGAAGTGACCGACACAACCGGTCGGACGGAAATTTACGATCACGCGATCATCGCGGCGCATTCGGATGAAGCCTTAGCGATGCTCACGGATCCGAGCGATGACGAGCGTAGCATTCTGGGTGCGATCGGATTTCGGAACAACGCGGTTTATCTCCATCGCGATGAAAGCTTCATGCCGCATGCGCGCCGAGCTTGGGCCTCGTGGAACGTGAAGCGTAATCCGGATCCTAATGCTGATTTGTGTGTCACCTATTGGATGAACACCTTACAAAGCCTGCCGATGGACAAGCCGGTTTTTGTAACGCTCAATCCGCCCGTGCCGCCGCGCGCCGAACTCGTCTTCGGGAAATTTGATTATGCGCATCCGCAATATAACGCGGCTGCCATTGATGCACAAAAGCGGCTCCCCACGATCCAAGGCCAGAATCGGCTTCATTTCGTCGGCGCTTGGAACAGCTTTGGCTTCCATGAAGATGGTATCAGCGCAGGCCTTCTTGCTGCCGAGGCATTCGGTGCGCGGATGCCGTGGCGTGGCGGTGAGCCGATGCTCGCCGAGGCGGCTGAATGAGCAATAGCCCGCAGCGCCCGCTGTTTCCGCCGCCGGCGCAGGCTGCCAGCCTCTATCTTGGTGAAGTGATGCATGCCCGGATGAAACCGGTTGCGCATCGCTTTGCCTATCGTGTCTTCTCGCTGCTGCTCGACCCTGACCGTTTAGACGAGGCGGGACGGCTCTCGCGATTCTTCTCCATCGGGCGGTTTAATCTCGTTTCCTTCCGCGCTGCCGACCATGGCCCACGCGACGGATCGTCGCTCGCCGATTATGCCCGGGCGCTCTTAGCGGAAGCGGGCGTGGCAACGCAGGGAGCGCGCGTCCTCGTTCTCGCTTATCCCCGCATCCTTGGATACAGCTTCAATCCATTGACGGTCTATTTCATCTATGGATCGGATGATCGCCTTCTGGGCGTGCTTTATGAAGTGCGCAACACGTTCGGCGAATGGCATACTTATGTTGCGCCCGTTGAGCCGGGGCAGCTAACAGAAGCAGGGCTGCGGCAGGAACGCGATAAGCTTTTCTACGTGTCGCCGTTCAATGGGCTTTCAATGCGCTATCGCTTCCGGTTGAAACCGCCGGGAGACGACCTCGCCGTCCGTATCCTTGAGACGGACGCCGAAGGCCCCCTGCTCTCAGCGACGTTCCATGGTGATCGGGCCGATGTGACAAGTCAGGCCTTGCTCAAAACCTGCCTGTCGCTCCCCCTCATGACATTGAAGGTAATCCTAGGCATTCACTGGGAGGCCTTGCGTCTTTATATTAAAGGTCTCAGGCTCGTGCCTCGCCCCGCGCCGCCCAAGCCCGTCAGCTTCGGCGAGCGGAACAGCGACACGGCCGCGCAAGGAGGCTCGCATTGATTAATCATTCCGCTCCCGTTCCTTTGACCGCGCAATCGGTGCCTTCCGATCTGCCGGCCTTGGTGCGCAAGGCGCTCGCCTATGCTGCCCAGCTCGAGATCGGTTCGCTCATCATCACCCTGCCCGACGGGCGGCGCTTTAAGGCTGGCGGCCACGCGCCCGGGCCGGACGCCGAACTGATTGTGCATGATTACGCTTTCGCGCAGCGCCTCATTCGTGCCGGCGATATCGGCATCGGCGAAGCCTATCTGGCAAAGGAATGGGACACGCCGGATCTAACGGCTTTTTTGCAATTGTTCGCTGCCAATCACCACATGATTGCATCCATGGTGAACAATCCCATCGTGCGATTCATCCAACGGTTCCAACATTGGCTGCATCGCAACACCAAATCCGGATCGCGCAAGAACATTCATGCGCATTATGATCTCGGCAATCGCTTCTATTCGTCATGGCTGGACCGCACCATGACCTATTCGTCCGCGCTTTATGCCGAGGGCGACAATGATCTGTCGAGCGCGCAACGGCGCAAATACAAGGCGCTGGCGGACGCGATCGATCTGCGCCCCGAGCATCATGTGCTTGAGATTGGTTGCGGCTGGGGCGGTTTTGCAGAGTTTGCGGCAGGTGAAATCGGCTGCCGTGTCACTGGGCTTACAATCTCTCAAGAGCAATATGATTTTGCCGTCGAACGCATGAAGCGCGCCGGACTTTCGGATCGCGTTACGATCAAACTGCAAGATTATCGTGACGAGACGGGGTTCTACGATCGCATCGCGTCGATCGAGATGTTCGAAGCCGTGGGTGAAGAATATTGGGCCACCTATTTCCAGCAGGTCGCGACGCGGCTTAAGGAAAATGGTCGCGCGGGCTTGCAGGTGATCACGATTCAGGATCGCTTCTTCGAGAGCTATCGCAACGAGATTGACTTTATTCGGCGCTATATTTTTCCCGGCGGCATGCTGCCATCACCGACCATCATGGCCGATCTCGGCCAGAAGGTGGGTCTCGCGCTCGAGAAGGAACGGATTTTCGGGCTCGATTACGCCCGTACACTGGCGGAATGGCGCGACCGTTTTCATGCGGCGTGGCCGAACTTGATACCGCTCGGGTTTGATGAGCGTTTTCGCCGCATGTGGGATTACTATCTCTCCTATTGCGAAGCAGGCTTTCGAACCGGCAATATCGACGTCCGGCAATTGATCTACACGAAGACGTCTTGAGCGACACGAGAGAGATTTCCCGCGGCAAGCTGATCGCCTATGCGGCTCCGGCTTTGCCCGTCGGAATGCTGGCTCTGCCGTTTTA
>VERN01000039.1 GCA_018882635.1 Beijerinckiaceae bacterium
GCCATATTGTGCGACATTCTGATCGACATTGCCCATCGTGTAATTGTTGAGATTGGTCAGATGCCAGCTGAACTCTGGGCCATTAGTGAACGCGCCGACTGGATTATCATAGACAGCTTTTTTCCCATTCAGGAATTCGAGCACAATGCCATTGCCGGCCCTGTCCCAAATGACATAGTGCAGCGGCAGCGGAATATTGCCCGAGAACGGAATGTTCGGAAGCCAGAAATCCGTCGCTAAAATAGCCGCCTTCGCTTCTTCAACCGTTTTGAAATTACCAAGCAACCATGAACCGAAATCGTTCCCGGCGAGGATCTTGTTAGGATCAGTTCCAAGCGGCGGCGTCTTCGAATTATTCTGCTGATTACCAGAGAACGACAGGCCTTGATCATTCATCGCATCGACGAACATGAGGTTCTTATTTCCGGGAACGAGTTCTGCCGGAAATGTCATGCCGAGAATGGGATATTTGGTGTCGAACGTAATGGCTTGCTTGCCATCTTGTGTCTTTGATTCAATGCGGGTCCCTGCCGGCATATAGGTGAGCGAGGTCGGGGGACGGAAATCATATTCCATTGTCCGCGCCTTATAGGCGTTGCCCTTCGCATCAATATAGAGGAGCGCCGTGCACGCTTGTGCGGAAGCGATTGGCGCAAGGGTCAAGGTAACTGACGCCAAAAACGCGGCACTGAACTGAACGAACTTTTTCATTGAATCACCGATGGGGGGTAAGTTGATACCTAGACTTAATCGATGAAATCCCTCCAAGGCAATTCTGCACCGGCCGAAAACCCAATTCGAGGAAGCGGCAGGCTCGCTAGCCGACACGCTGCCCTTGGTTGTTGATCAGAACAGTGCCGTCTTCTTTCAGGAATGGCCCGGCAGGCCAACGCTCTAAAAGGTCCAGAACGGTCTCGCTGGGGCGGCACAGTTTCACACCCTTGGGCGTGCAGACGATCGGGCGATTGACGAGGATCGGATGGGCAACCATCGCCTCAAGCAAGGCGTCATCGCTCACGGCCGGGTCCGTCAGGCCCAATGCGCTGGCCGGTGATTTAGAGATACGCAGCGCGTCGCGCGGGGTCAGCCCAGCCGCGGCGAATAAGCCGAGCAATTGTGGGCGCGTCCACCCCGTCTCAAGATAGGCGATGACAACCGGCTGATAGCCTGCCGCTTCGATGATCGCCAGCACGTTGCGGGATGTGCCACAGGCCGGATTGTGATGAATGACAATATTGGATGTTTTTTCGCTCATCATTTCTTGGTTCATCGTCTCAATGCTGAGGCCCGCAACCATGCTCCGTCTACGGCGTTGAACCGAGGAGGCGACGGATCATAGCGCGGAGCCGCTCCAATCTGATCGGCTTTATCGCCGGAATCATCGCCAAATTCATCAGGCCTGACGACAGTGAATCATGCGGTTTCATCCTCGCCACAATCCGCGGCATTGTCAGCGGCAGCGGGCCATGACGCGGGCAGGCGCTGGGCTCGTTTAAGGCCGAAGAAGGGCCAGCCGGGCAGGTCAGTGAGGAATACCGTCATCATCATGATCTTGAGGATCGAGCGCTCTTTCGGTAGCTCTGAGCGCTTGTGGCCTAAAGCATGGCTGGACGCTTATTTGACTTCCCGCCCCTGAACCCCCATATCACTGCCACACCGTCGGCCGCTGGCATGATGGGTCGCGTGAGAGTTGGGCTTTGCCCCGCTGACCCTGCCTCTGGCCTGAGCCGCAGCGCTCAAGACTTTTTGAATGACATCCCAATTCACGCGGGGGCGTCCTCAGGTTCTTCATCGGGCCTGAAGTCAGACACCCTTTGTCTTAGCGTCGCTTCGTGCGGCGTCGCGCCTTGCTGTGGGCGCATGTTGAAAGTTTATCATGACCACATTCACCGAACTCGGCCTTTGCCCGCCGCTCTTAAAAGCGCTGGCAGCCGAAAATTACGAAACACCAACACCGATTCAGGGACAATCGATCACGCCGCTGTTGGAAGGCCGCGATCTGATCGGTATTGCCCAGACTGGCACAGGCAAGACAGCAGCGTTCGCGCTGCCGATCCTGCAAAGGCTCGAAGCCGATAAGCGCGAAACGCCGCGCCGTTCATGCCGCGCGCTCATCTTGAGCCCAACGCGTGAACTGGCAGGGCAGATCGCCGAGAGCGTGCGTGTCTATGGCAAGCATATGAAACTGACGAGCGCTGTCGTCTATGGCGGCGTGTCGATCAACAATCAGATGCGCGCTTTGGCCAATGGCGTCGACATTCTTGTCGCCACGCCCGGTCGTCTGCTCGATTTGATTGGCCAGAAAGCATTCCGCATCGATTGCGTCGAAATCTTCGTGCTCGACGAAGCGGACCAAATGCTCGACATGGGTTTCATCCATACCATCCGCAAACTCGTTGCGATGATGTCGGTGAAGCGCCAGACAATCCTGTTCTCTGCCACCATGCCGCAGGAAATCGCTGAACTGTCAAAGAAGTTCTTGCGTGATCCCGTGCAAGTGGCCGTCACCCCGGTGGCGACAACAGCAGAACGTGTCGATCAGAAGATCCTGTTCGTCGATACGGCGCGTAAGCCAGAATTGTTGCTGCGTTTGTTGAACGATGATCCGTCAATCAACAAGGCACTCGTCTTCACCCGGACCAAGCATGGTGCCGATCGTGTGGTGAAACGGCTTGTCGCGTCAGGGATTTCGGCCGCCGCTATTCACGGCAATAAGAGCCAGAATGCGCGCGAGCGCGCTTTGTTCGATTTCAAGAGTGGGCATTGCCGCCTGCTTGTTGCGACCGACATCGCCGCCCGTGGAATTGATATTGATGCCGTTTCTCACGTCATCAATTTCGATCTGCCGAATATTCCAGAATCCTATGTCCACCGCATTGGCCGCACTGCGCGCGCTGGTGCCGATGGCATCGCGATTTCATTCTGCGACAGAGAAGAACGAGCCTATCTGCGCGATATTGAACGGACAACGCGTCAGAAAATTCCCGTGATGGAAAGCCCGCTCGGTGCCGTGCCAGAAGTGCTGCCTGCGCTTGAAGAGCGCAAGCCACAGCCGCATCGTCATGGCAAGCCAAACGGCGAACGCCATCGCGCTGGCCGCCCGCAAGGTCAAAAGCCGAAAGGCCCCGGCCAACCGCGTCGTGACGAGCGCAAGCCCTCAGAGCCGCGTGGCGAACGTGGGCCGCAAAATAATGCAGCGCGCCCTGATGGGAGCGGTGAGAACGCGAAGCGGAAAGCCAAACGCGCCGCCTGGTTCAAACGCTGATTTGACTCAGTCTTCAATTATGAACCGCGCGGCGCAATCCGCGCGGTTTTTTATTTCTTAAAGCCTGCTTTCGCCAATGCAGCCGCGAAGGCATTATTGCCAGACGACGGTTTTTCCGGCGTTTTCATTGGGCCTTTCGGTCGCGGCGCATCGCGCCGTTCACCCGGAGCCTGTTTCGCACCCGGCTCATCATCAAGGCGCATAGAGAGCGAAATCCGCTTCCGCGGCACATCCACTTCCATCACCTTGACGCGCACGACATCACCCGGCTTCACAATCTCGCGCGGATCTTTGACGAAATTTTTTGAGAGTGCCGAGACGTGGACCAACCCGTCTTGATGCACGCCAATATCAACGAACGCTCCAAACGCGGCAACATTGGTGACGACCCCTTCAAGGATCATCGCTGGACGGAGCTGACCAATCGTCTCAACACCGTCCATGAAAGTCGCAGTCTTGAACGCCGGGCGCGGATCGCGGCCAGGTTTTTCCAATTCCTTGATGATGTCGGTAATGGTGGGTACGCCAAAGGTTTCATCGGCGAATTGCTTTGGCTGGAGGCCACGCAAAGTTGTCGCATCACCGATGAGCGCGCGGATGTCTTTTTTTGTCTGTTCAAGAATACGCCGCACCACGGGATAGGATTCCGGATGAACGCCAGAGCGATCGAGCGGATCTTCACCATCTTGAATGCGCAAGAAGCCTGCACATTGCTCAAACGCTTTCGGGCCTAAGCGCGGCACATTCTTCAGTGCCGTTCGTTTTTTGAACGGGCCATTGGCATCACGAAAATTGACAATCTGCTCGGCCAGTGACGGACCAACACCGGAAACACGCGCAAGCAACGGGATCGATGCGGTGTTCACATCAACACCCACAGCGTTCACGCAATCTTCCACCACGGCGTCGAGTGCACGGGAGAGTTTATGCTCCATAATGTCGTGCTGATATTGTCCAACGCCGATTGATTTCGGATCAATCTTCACGAGTTCAGCCAACGGATCTTGCAAACGCCGCGCGATAGAAACCGCACCTCGTAAAGTCACATCGAGCGATGGCAATTCTTGTGCGGCATAGGCAGAGGCTGAGTAAACTGAAGCGCCTGCTTCCGACACCATTGCCTTGGTAATCTTTAACTCTGGATATTTTTTCTGCGTCTCGATGACAAGGCGATCCGTCTCACGCGACGCTGTTCCATTGCCCACCGCAACGAGTTCGACGCCATGGCGGCGGCACAAAGCGGCCACCACCGCCATCGCCTCATCCCATTGGTTCTTGGGCTCATGCGGATAGATTGTCGCTGTATCGAGAACCTTTCCGGTTGAATCGACAACCGCGCATTTGACGCCCGTGCGGAAGCCAGGATCAAGACCAAGCGTCGGCCGTGTTCCGGCCGGGGGCGCGAGCAAAAGATCGCGCAAATTAGAAGCAAACACACGCACGGCTTCCGTTTCTGCGACATCGATGAGGCGCATGCGAATATCGAGTTGCAACGTCACCTGAATGCGCGTGCGCCACGCCCAGCGTGCTGTATCGAGCAACCAGCGATCAGCCTTGCGGCCCTTGTCCTCGATCCCGAAGCGCGCCGCGATACGGCCTTCATAAAGGCTCGGCTGTCCGGGTTCGAGCGGCTGCGCGTCGGGTGAGAAGTCGAGCGACAGCACATCTTCTTTTTCACCGCGCAACATCGCGAGAATACGGTGCGATGGCAATTTGGTGAAGGGCTCAGCGAAATCAAAATAATCTTTGAATTTTGCGCCATCATTCTCTTTGCCCTCGCGCACTTTGGCGACGAGGCGACCTTGCGCCCAATAGGTTTCACGCAGATCGCCCACAAGGCCGGCATCTTCTGAAAAATGCTCGACGAGAATGGCACGCGCGCCATCAAGCGCCTCTTGCGCCGTGGCTATGCCTTTGTCGGCTGCGATAAAGAGTGCCGCTTTGCCTTGCGGATCGGTGGCAGGTTCTTTGAGTAATTTTTCAGCAAGCGGCGCAAGCCCTGCCTCACGCGCGATCTGCGCTTTGGTCCGCCGTTTCGGCTTATAGGGTAGGTAGAGATCTTCGAGTTTGGCCTTCGTATCGGCAGCATCGATAGCGGCCTTCAAACCATCATCAAGCTTGCCTTGTTCAGCAATGCTTTCGAGGATCGCGGCGCGGCGTTGCTCAAGCTCACGCAGATAACGCAGCCGCTCTTCGAGGAGACGCAATTGCGTATCATCAAGCCCACCCGTTACTTCTTTGCGATAGCGCGCAATGAAAGGCACCGTCGAGCCACTATCGAGCAATTCAACAGCCGCATTCACTTGCGCTTCGCGGCAATTCAAATCTTGGGCAAGACGGGCTGAAATTGAGAGCATGGATCCCCAGATCAATTTGAAACATCACAGAGCCGATGCATGAACGACCACCGCGCGCCGCGCAATCAAGTGCAACGCATCGTCCAAAGAAAAGTTTGCTTGACTTTGCCGCCTCGCAACAGGCGCGGCTGAGTCGCCGCGTCGCTTTACCGCCCTGTTTTACTTGGCAAGCATAGCTTTCATTTCAGCGATTTCGGCTTCTTGATCCTTGATGATCTTTTCCGCCAGCGCCTTCACCTTGGGGTCCTTGCCATATTGCAAGACAACGCGCGCCATATCGATGGCCCCTTGATGATGCGGGATCATGCCGCGCAAGAAATCCTTATCGGCATCACCCGTGTAGGTGATCGCCATGTCCTTGTGCATTTTCATGTTCGCCGCTTCATAGGCTTTGGTTGATGGCGAAGCGGTCGTTGATGATGCTGCAGGCATGCCATGGCCCTGATGTTGAGCGAACACGGGCGAAGCGGCACTGAGGGTGAGGGCAAGAACAATGAATCGCATGTGGTTTGCTCCGGAGTGAGATCCGTTCAGAAGTCTGAGGCGAGGCCTTTGATTTCCCAATCGCCATAGCGCACGGGCTCAAGCCCACCGCGCCCGTCGATTTCTTTCTGTGCGGCGGCATCTGCCGCGGCCTTGTCATAAGCCTCCCGGCGCGCCTGCGCTTCCGCCAGCGCACGCGCGGCTTCGGGGGTCAGCACCTTGTTGGGTGGCGTCTCGTCCGGTTGATCGAGAGGGGTCATGTCGCTCATGCGATTAATGTAGGACGTCTGCCCCCAATCGGGTAGAAGCGCGCAATGCATGCCGGTGTTGAAAGTCCGGCTTAACGCTGGAGACCGGAACGCGTGGAAGACAGCCGCCCCGCAGACGATGGCAGGCGCGCCCGCCTGATCGCCGCCGCTATCATCGAGGATGTGTTACGACGGGCCCTGCCGATGGACGAGACGCTCGACCGGACGCTGGCCGCAAGCGATCTGGAGCCGCGCGACAAAGGTCTCGTCCGGGCCATTGTCACCGTCGCCGTCCGCCATTCTGGCGTCATCCGCAAAGCGATTGAGGCAAGGCTCGCCAGCGGTGTCTGGCCGAAGGCCGGCCGTTTTCCGGCTTTGATGATCGGCGCCGCCGCGCAATTGCTCTATCTCGATGTGCCCGATCACGCCGCGGTGGCGACCGCAGTCGATTGCATCGGCGAAGATCGCGACTCCCGCCCCTTTGCCAAGCTGGCCAATGCTGTGCTGCGCCGCATTGCGCGCGAGAAGGATGAGATTCTGGCCGCGGCCGATCCCTTGCGGGATGACACGCCGCCTTGGCTCGCCGAGCGCTGGATCTTCACCTATGGCGCAGACAAGGCCCACGCCATCGCCGCAGCGCATGGCCATGAACCCTCGATCGATGTCTGGGCTAAAGCAGAGCCTGCATTATGGGCGGACAAACTCGGTGGCGTTCTTCTGCCCACAGGGTCAATCCGTCTGCAGCATCGCGAAGCCATACCGTCGCTCGAAGGCTACAAGGAAGGCGCGTGGTGGGTGCAGGATGCGGCGGCTTCTTTGCCCGCTCTTCTGCTCGCTTCCAAACCCGGCGAACGCGTGGCCGATCTCTGCGCCGCGCCGGGCGGCAAGACAGCCCAATTAGCCTCAACCGGCGCGAACGTCCTCGCCGTGGACCGCTCTGCAACCCGCATGAAGCGGTTTTCCGTGAATATGGAACGGCTTGGTTTAACTGTCGAAACCCGCATTGCCGACGCCGGAACGCTCCAAGCAGAGCCTTTCGATGCCATTTTGCTCGATGCGCCCTGCTCCGCGACCGGCACCATCCGGCGGCATCCCGATGTCGCATGGAGCAAGACCGAGGACGATGTTCGCAAACTCGCGGCCTTACAAAGTCGCCTGCTTGATCACGCGGCCTCGCTCCTCAAACCCGGCGGACGCCTCGTCTATTGCACCTGCTCGCTCGAACCTGAAGAAGGCGAAAACCAGATTGAGGCCTTTCTCGCGCGACACCCTGAGATGGAGCGCGCCCCCGTCCATCCCGGCGAAATCACTGGGATCGATGAATTTTTGTCGCCTTTGGGCGACGTGCGGACGACGCCTGATGCGTGGCCCGATGCGGATCCACGCCGCGCTGGCCTTGATGGGTTTTTTGCCTCCCGTTTACGCAAACGGGATTAATCCCCGGGATTAACCACAAAATGGCTTGGCGCGCAGGAATGTTCGCGGATACACCCGGGTTGGATTAAGGTTAGCGAAGCGTCAAGCGTGGAGTGGATGATTGGGAGCGGAAGCGGTGGCGGACCGGTTGCGGATCGCGCGTCTCGTGCTGCGCCGGGGCGTGGCGAGCGCGTTGCGTCAGACCGGGCTGACCTTGAAGGCGTTTCTGCCGCGCCTGCCGCGCGGCCGTCCGGAGGCGGTGAGTGTAGCGCCGCAGGATTTGCGCACCGCAGACCCGACCGTCGCCTCTGAAATCTATTCCGGCTATTTCTCGCTCGCTGGCAAGGTGATGGCAGCCTCCGGCCGCTCGCCTTTTGAACTCGAGCCACCCTCACAAGCCTGGCAAGAAGAGCTCCACAGTTTTAGCTGGCTTCGGCATTTGGGGGCAGCGGATTCAGCGCTCGCCCGTGCCAATGCCCGCGCGCTGATTGAGGATTGGATCCGGCTTTATGGCCGCGGCGAAGGCTGGACCTGTGATCTGGTCGCCCGCCGGTTGATTGCGTGGCTGACCCAATCGCCTTTGATTTTGACGGGTGCCGACCGCGATTTCTACCACCGCTTCATGCGCTCGCTGGCGCGTCAAACCGCTTGGCTCGAAAAGGCGGCGCAACGCTCGGGGCCTTGCACCAGCCAATTGCGCGCGGCGATTGCGCTCGCTTATGTCGGCCTCTGCACCACCGGCTCGCCCTCGCTGGTCCGTCGCGCCTCGTCGCTTTTAGGCAACGCGCTCGATCGCCAGATTCTGCCCGATGGCGGCCATATCAGCCGCAATCCCGCGATTTTGATTGAGCTCCTGACCGATCTTTTGCCCTTGCGCCAAATCTACGCCGCGCAAAATGCCGAGGCACCGCCCGCGCTTCTGAACGCGATTGACCGGATGATGCCGATGCTCAGGCTGTTCCGTCACGGCGACGGCCATCTCGCCCTTTTCAATGGCATGGGCACGACACCGCCGGATTTGCTGGCAACGCTCCTCTCTTATTCCGATCCGCGGGCGCAACCGATCGAGAATGCCGTCCATTCGGGCTATCAGCGCATGCAGGCCCAAAGCAGCGTGCTGATCATGGATGCTGGCCCACCCCCGCCGGAAGTTTTCTCAAGCCACGCCCATGCCGGTTGCCTGTCCTTCGAGTTTTCCGATGGCCCTTACCGGCTGATCGTGAATTGCGGTGCCCCACCGCCGACACAGGAAGCCCGCCGCCAGATCGCCCGACACACGGCGGCCCATTCCACGATCAATATTGCAGGCCAATCCTCCTGCCGTTTTCTGGATGGGCATGGGCCGGGGGCCAGCATGGCCGCCCGCTTAGGCTTCCCCATCATCTCCGGCCCCAAACACGTGCCGGTGGCCCGCGCGGCGAACAGCGCCGGTCTATCAATGCGCGCATCGCATGATGGATGGCGTACCGCCTTCGGTGTTGACCATGAGCGCCGCCTAGCGCTCGCCCATGATGGCAGCCGCTTGGTTGGCGAAGATGTGTTCACCACCGTCCAGCAAGGACGGCTCGGACCCGATGGCGGACCCTTCGTGCTGCGCTTTCATCTCCACCCATCGGTTCATGCCGAACCGGCTGGTGATGGCCATGCCATCGCACTCACCCTGCCCTCAGGCGCAATCTGGCGCTTCACCTGCGAAGGGCAAATGCCTCAGATTGAAGACAGCATCTATTTTGCAGCCCCTGACGGCGCGCGTGCTTCGCGCATGATCGTGGTCAATGGCCGTATCACGGAAACCGATGTTTTACGGTGGTCGCTCACGCGGCGTGAACTCTGACCCGCTGCGAAGAGCAATTCGTCAACAGAAGTCGAACCTTGCTGCTGTTTCGCGACGCAGCGCGACATGCTAAGGCCCGCGCGTTCTTCTGACCGGGTGAATGCCATGACCACTGATCTCCGCCGCATCGGCCGCGCTTTACTGTCCGTCTCTGACAAGAGCGGGCTTATTCCCTTTGCGCAAAAACTCCATGCGATGGGCGTTGAGCTTGTTTCAACAGGCGGCACCCGCAAGGCGCTCGCCGATGCCGGGCTCCCCGTGCAGGACGTCTCCGATCTGACAGGCTTCCCCGAGATGATGGATGGCCGCGTCAAGACATTGCACCCCAAAGTGCATGGGGGCCTGCTCGCCATTCGCGAAAACCCTGAGCATGAAGCCGCGATGCTGGCCCATGGCATCGGCGCAATCGATCTGCTCGTCGTCAATCTTTATCCCTTCGAGGCCACCATTCAGGCCAATAAGAGCGAAGAAGACTGCATCGAGAATATCGATATTGGTGGCCCGGCTATGATCCGCGCCGCGTCGAAAAATCATGGTGATGTGACGGTGATCGTCGAAGCCGCCGATTACGAAAAAGTCCTCGCGGAGATGGAAGCCAATAAGGCCGCGACCACGCTCGCTTTGCGCAAACATTTGGCCGCCAAAGCCTTCGCGCGCACAGCTGCTTATGATGCAGCCATCTCAACATGGTTCGCTGCCCATCTCGGTGAAGCCACACCCGATTTCCGCGCGCTTGGCGGCAAGCTCGCTGAACCGATGCGCTATGGCGAAAATCCGCACCAGAGCGCGGCTTTCTATCATACGGCCGAAATTCGTCCCGGCGTGGCAACGGCGCGTCAGGTCCAAGGCAAGCAATTGTCGTTCAACAATATCAACGACACCAATGCCGCGTTTGAATGCGTCTCCGAATTTGATCCCAAGCGCGCGGCCGCCGTTGTGATTGTGAAACACGCCAATCCGTGTGGCGTTGCTGAAGGCGCATCGCTGCGGGAAGCCTATGAAAAGGCGTTACGCTGCGATCCCGTCTCGGCCTTTGGTGGCATCGTTGCGCTTAATCGCAAACTTGATGCGGATGCGGCCAAAGCCATCGTCGAAATCTTCACGGAAGTGATCATTGCGCCAGAAGCGGATGATGAAGCCATCGCCTTGGTCGCAGCGAAAAAGAACCTGCGTTTGCTTGTCACGGGCGGCCTCGCCGATCCCCGCGCGCCCGGCCTTGATTTCCGCACCGTCGCTGGCGGCTTCCTCGCGCAATCGCGTGATAATGCAGTGGTCGATGACATGACGCTGAAAGTCGTCACCAAGCGCACACCAACCGACCGCGAAATGGCCGATCTACGCTTTGCATTCCGTGTCGCAAAACACGTGAAATCAAATGCGATCGTCTATGCCAAGGATCTCGCTACGGTCGGCATCGGCGCAGGCCAGATGAGCCGCGTTGATTCATCGCGCATCGCCGCATGGAAAGCAGGCGAAGCGGCAAAGAGCGCAGGCCTTGCAGAAAGCCTCGCCAAAGGATCGGTCGTGGCATCCGATGCGTTCTTCCCCTTCGCTGATGGTTTGTTGGCCGCCGCCGATGCCGGTGCAACAGCCATCATTCAGCCGGGCGGTTCAATGCGCGACGATGAAGTGATTAAGGCGGCAGACGAAGCCGGTCTCGCCATGGTCTTCACCGGACATCGTCATTTCCGACATTGAATGTGCGGCGGATCAGCGCCGCACGCGTGCGATCAGCACAAGACCGATCGCAAAAAAAGCAATGAGCACCGCGACGCCAGCCCGTTGGCTCGCGGTAATGGCCGTCACAAAAGCGACCAATGTCGGCCCGAGAAAACTCGTGACCTTGCCCGAGAGGGCGAATAGCCCAAAGTTCTGACCTATTTTCTCTGGCTTCGACAAACGAATAAGCAGCGTGCGTGATGCCGCCTGCAAAGGCCCCGCAACAAGGCCAATCAACAAGCCAAGCCCGACATAGACTTTTTCCGAAACGCTGGTGAAAAGGCCTGGCACAGCATCGGGTGGCACGACCGTAAACACATAGAGCGCGACATCGCGTCCGGTTCCAACAATGCCGATAGAGGCCAAGATCAAAACGAACAACGAAAAGAGAATGACCGGCGCAGGTCCGAGCGCATCATCAAGCTTGCCGCCAATCCATGCCCCGAGTGTCGCAGTGACTGTCAACAGAATTCCAAAAATCCCGATCTGCATCGAGCCCCAGCCAAAGACGCCGGCCGCATAAATTCCGGCAAACGCAAACAGAGCAGCAAGCCCATCGGCATAGATCATGTTGGCGAGAAGAAAGCGCGCCAGATTTTTTTCATCACCCAGGCCGCGAATGGATTGGCGTAGGCTCATCAAACCATCGCGCATCGCTGCACGCAGACGAAGCCCCGTCTTCGGCACATCGGGTGTGAACAGGAAAAGCGGCAGAACGAAAATAAAAAACCAAATTGCAGAAAAAGGTCCGCTCGCGCGATCACCGGCACGGCTTGCTGCATCAAGGCCAAAGGCCGGATCACGACCAAGTAAGGTTTGTCCCGTCTCAGGATCGGAGGCGAGAAAAGCAAGCGCAATAACGAGCGAGACCAAGCCGCCAACATAACCGACCGCCCAACCCGTCCCCGAAAGACGCCCCAATTGTTCCGGTGGCGCAAGCGTCGGCATCATGGCGTTATTGAATACAGTCGCAAATTCAGCGCCAAGCGTCGCGATCATATAGCCAAGCAAGCCAAACAGGATCGCATAAGGTGCGCCCGGTGTGGCGAACCACAGCATGACGCAGCCAGCAATCAGCAACGCACCAAACAAAGCGATCCACGGTTTGCGTGGCCCGCTAGCATCGGCGACCGAACCTAAAACAGGCGACAGCAAAGCAATGCACAAACCGGCAGCGCCTGTCGCGTAACCCCACAAGGCTTGGCCTTGCGCAGGATCATCCACCACCGCAGAGGTAAAATAAGGCGCGAAGATAAAAGTCGTCACCAGCGTGAAGAAAGGCTGTGTTGACCAATCAAACAGGATCCAGCCGAAACGCGCGCGCTTAGGAGGATAAGAGGGCATGCTCATCTCAGAGCGGCAATCCGCGTAACAGCCGCGGCGATTGCGCACTCGCCGCCGCCTCACGAATGAAACGTTGCTTAAGCGAAGGCATGCGATCAACCAAGCCTAGGCCAAAATCACGCACAGCACGCAGGGCCGGATTATCATTCGAAAAGAGACGATTAAGCCCATCAGTCACCACAGCCATAGCGACCGTCGGTGTGCGGCGTGCGCGCTCATAAGTCTCCAGCATGTCATGCGCACCCACATCGAGTCCGAGTGCAGCCTGATCGGCAATCAATTCGGCGAGCGCGGCAATATCCTCGAGCCCGAGATTGAGTCCCTGCCCAGCAATCGGATGGATCACATGCGCAGAATCACCAACAAGTGCAATACGTGGGGCGACAAAACGACGAGCCATTTGAAAGTTCAACGGCCATGCTTTGGGCCGCAGGGTCATGCTGATTGAGCCGAGCTTTAAGCCAAACCGTTTTTCAATTTCAGCAAGAAGATCCTCGTCGTCGAGCGCCAGCAGCGCATCGACATTCTCATTGCGTTCCGACCAGACAATCGATGATTGGTTGCCTGGCAAGGGCAGAATAGCGAAGGGACCCGACGGTAAAAAATGTTCTTCGGCACGGCCATGATGTGGCCGTTCATGCGCGATCGTCGTCACGATGCCGGATTGTTCATAAGACCAGCGCACGACATCAATCTTGGCCATGCGCCGGATCGGCGAGGCGCCGCCATCGCACGCGCATAGAAGGGCTGCATCAATCACCGCGCCGTCTGACAGCGTGACATGAATGCGCGCTGTCGTTGTTTCGCATGACGTGACTGCAGCGGCGCGCAATGAAACACCTTGCGCTTCTGCCGCATCACGCAAGGCGCGCAACAACGCGCCCTGCGGCACCATCGAGGCGAAAGGTTCATCAGTGCCGACATCGCCTTCAAAGGTGAGAAACACCGGCCTGACCGGATCGTTCAAACGGGAATCGGTGATCACCATGTCGCGGATCGGCTCAGCCTCGGGCGCGATGCGATCCCAAACACCGAGCGCCTCAAACATCCGCCGTCCACCGGCCGCAAGCGCAAAGGCCCGATCATCCGGCCGCGGCGGTTTGGCAAAAGCGGGATCACAGATGATGACCTTCAGATGGCCGCCGACCGCCTGCTTAAGCGCGAGCGCGAGCGCGAGACCAGCCAAGCCGCCACCACCAATCACGATATCGGCGCGCTGCAAGCTATGTCCTGACCTGATCTGTTCTGCTGTCGTCATGCTACCAAACCCCGTCCAGTCTGTGGTTCTGGGCCGCAATTGCGGCTGACGCAAGACGTCAGATGCTTGAGCCGCGCTTTACTGGCCAGCGCCGCGCGGCAATGGCATAACGCGCGGGCAAGGAGTGCAAGCGATGACCCGTGCCGTCCCCGAATTGCTGTCGATTCTCGATCTTGAACAGCTGGAGGAAAACCTGTTTCGCGGCCGCTCGCCGCAAGTAGGCTGGCAACGGGTCTTTGGCGGACAGGTGATTGGTCAGGCCTTGGTGGCCGCCACCCGCACTGTCCCAACCGACCGGCCGCCTCATTCCCTGCATGGCTATTTCCTGCTCCCCGGCGATCCCGCCATCCCGATCATCTATGAGGTCGAGCGGATAAGGGACGGCCGCAGTTTCACCACCCGCCGGGTCAAGGCTATCCAACACGGCCATGCCATTTTCACCCTGTCTGCCTCTTTCCAGAGTGTGGAAGAGGGGCTGAGCCATCAAATGCCAATGCCGAATGTTCCGCGTCCGGAGGATCTGCCTGACGAGGACGAGTTGCGCAAAACCATCCTGCCGCATCTCCCAGAAGGCATTCGCCGCTATTATGAACGCGAACGGCCGATCGAATTGCGCCCCGTCAGCTTTGATCGTCGCGTCCGGCCGGGGGAGACCCGTGAGCCAATCTTCAATGTTTGGATCCGTGCGACGAGCGCCCTGCCGGACGACCCCTCCGTGCACCAATCGGTGTTGGCCTATGCGTCTGACATGACCTTGCTCGACACCTCACTCGTTGCCCATGGCCGCTCGGTGCTCGATGGCACCATCCTGCCTGCCAGCCTCGACCATGCGCTTTGGTTCCACCGCCCGTTCCGCGCCGACCAATGGCTACTTTACGCGCAAGACAGCCCCTTCTCCGGCGGCGGCCGCGGCTTTTCGCGTGGATTGATCTTCACACAAGCCGGGGAACTCGTGGCCTCCGTGGCGCAAGAAGGCATGATCCGGATCAAACGGCCCAAAGAGTGAGCGTTGATCTGGATTCGAATCAGGCGGCCCACAAACCATCTGCCTAAATTTTAATCAGACCTGATCGGAAACTGGTCGGATGAAGGCCGATTCCACCCGGAATCGGCCATTTTTTGCCATGCACAAGGCTGGCACGGCCCTTGAATTGGAGTGTCCCGAAGCCCGGCGTCCGGGCGCGCGAGGGATACACCAATGAAAATCGTGATGGCGATCATCAAGCCGTTCAAGCTCGAGGAGGTTCGCGACGCGCTGACCGCGATCGGCGTGCACGGGCTGACCGTGACCGAAGTGAAGGGTTACGGACGACAAAAGGGACATACGGAAATCTATCGCGGCGCTGAATATGCGGTGAGTTTCCTGCCAAAGCTGAAAATCGAAGTCGCGATCAGCTCCGACCTCGTCGCCACTGTCATCGACGCGATCTCGAATGCCGCCAAAACCGGCCAGATCGGCGACGGCAAGATTTTCGTCATGCCGATCGAACAAGCGGTGCGCATCCGCACCGGCGAACGCGATCAGGACGCGCTCTGAGCGCTCACGGAGAGAGTTGAAATGACAAAAAAGATAATCTCGATTGCGAGCCTTGCTGGGTTTGCCACCACATTCACCGCCGCGGCCGCCTTCGCGGCTGATGCTGCCCCTGTGCCGAACAAGGGCGACACCGCTTGGATGCTGATTTCGACCGTGCTCGTCCTTCTCATGACGATCCCGGGTCTTGCTCTGTTTTATGGCGGCCTTGTGCGCACCAAAAACATGCTGTCGATCCTGTCGCAGGTTTTCGCCATTGTGTGTCTTGTTGCCATTCTCTGGGTCGCTTTCGGCTATTCGGTGGCATTCACCGGCGGCAGCGATTTCATTGGCGGTTTAGACAAGCTGTTTTTGAAAGGGGTCACACCGGAATCAACCGTGGGAACCTTCTCGAATGGCGTTGTCATTCCTGAACTCGTTTACATGGCATTCCAAATGACGTTTGCCTGCATCACGCCCGCGCTGATTGTCGGTGCGTTTGCAGAACGCATTCGTTTCTCCGCCGTCCTGCTATTTGTCACGCTTTGGGTCACGCTGATCTATTTCCCGATCGCGCATATGGTTTGGTATTGGGCCGGTCCGGACGCGATTGCGGCCGCCGCCAAAGCTGTGGCAACAGCCGGTGATGCAGCGGCGAAAGCGGCGGCACAAGCCAAGCTTGATGAAGTCAATGCTGATGCAGGCCTCATCTTTAAATGGGGTGCTCTCGATTTCGCTGGCGGCACCGTCGTGCACATCAATGCCGGTATCGCTGGTCTCGTTGGCGCGATCATGATCGGCAAGCGCATCGGCTACGGTAAGGAATTGATGGCACCGCATTCGCTCACCATGACGATGATCGGTGCATCGCTTCTCTGGGTTGGCTGGTTCGGTTTCAACGCTGGCTCGAATCTCGAAGCCAATGGCAC
>VERN01000040.1 GCA_018882635.1 Beijerinckiaceae bacterium
GTGCTCCTCTGCCAACTGAACCATATGTTCAAGCGCTAAACGCAACTGCGCCGGTTGCGTGCCCGCCAAAATGTTTTCACGTGTCAGTGAAAATTCCGCCATCATATCTTGCGGCACCATCACGCGAGACCGCCGCAACAATAACGGCCAGCGCCCGACACAATCGAGCAAACCCTCGGCAACGCCACCATGCCCAGCTACATCTGCAACCGCAGAGGAATCCTGCGGTGAGAGGATCAACGCGGCAAGCCGATACGGAATTGAGAAAGATTCGCCGCAATAGCCTTCGAGGTCATTCAGGCTGGGTGGTGGATCGGCATAAAGATCGCCCACACGCGCATCGATCAGTGCTTCAAGCGCCGATGTTGGCAAACGATAAGTGGTGATCGTCTGGCGCAAAGCTGCAGCCAGCGGATGTGAAGCCGCTTCGCCCGCTCGCTCGCCTGAAATGACTTCCCGCCACCATTGAAACCGGATCTCGCCAAGGCCGGGTTCTGAAACGATGAGCGGAATACGTGCCATCTCCGCTGCAAACGCTCGCACCGCCATCACACCCTGACGCTTCTCCTCAGGCACGAACAATGTCGCGAAAAACTGCGCCGGATCAGCCTGCCTTAGAAGCGCAGCGATGTCGTCCATCATCACACCGCAATCAAAGCGGCCGCCACACGGCGGTTTTCGCCCAGCATGATGTTGTAGGTCCGCGCCGCAGCCCCCGTCGTCATCGCATCGACGGCGAGATGAGCCTCCCGCAAACGCCAGAGAATCGTATCGTCTAGAAAGGCAGGATCGGCGCCGGTGCCGATCAGGAGCGTATCAAGTTCGCCTGCTTCACGGCGGATGGCATCGAAGCTCTGGGGCGTCAATTCAGAGACGGAGGTCACAGGCCACGCATAGATGCCGGATGGTAGCGCGAGGATCGAGCCCTTATGCGACATATCCGCAAAGCGGAATCCGCCATTCCCGTAAGTGTCGATCGGGAAGCGTCCGGGAACGAAGCCCTTGGGCCGCTCCCCGGCACTCATGGTGTCGCGCTCTTGGCCTTGTCAGCGGACGCGGCGGCATCTTCGCTCACGCCCTCGCCCGAGACGCGCACGCCCAGATAAATCAGAACCGGCGCAGCGATGAAGACGGTTGAATAGATACCGACCACAACGCCGAACATCATGGCATAGGAGAAGCTCTGGATGACCGTGCCACCAAACAGCACCAGCGCCAGCAAAGCGAGCGCCGTCGTGACCGACGTATAGATCGTGCGGGACAGCGTCGTATTGATCGCAATATCGAGCAGTTCTTCAATCGGCATCCGCTTATAACGGCGCAGCATTTCGCGAATACGGTCGAACACCACCACCGTATCGTTCAACGAAAAGCCCACAATGGTAAGAATGGCGGCGATCGAGGTCATGTTGAACTCGATCTGGGTGATCGCAAAAAAACCAATCGTTAGCACCAAATCGTGCAAGGTGGCGATCACGGCTCCGATCGCAAATTGCCATTCGAAGCGGAACCACAGATAGACCAGCACGGCAAGGATCGCGAGCACGATACCGAGCGTGCCCGATTGTACGAGTTCACCTGAAATACGCGGGCCAACCACTTCGATGCGGCGGAATTCGAAATCCTTCTCGAAAGCCGCCTTCACCTTCTCAACCACGGCCTGCTGGGCCTTATCGCCGCCCTGCTGCAAACCAAACCGCAGCGAGACTTCGCCCTTGTCGCCGAATTCCTGCACTTCCGCCTCGCCCAAAGCGAGATCGGAGGCCTGCTCGCGCACAGCGCCAACGTCGAACTTGCCCGTTTTCGATTGCATCTCGATCAACGTGCCGCCGGTGAAGTCGATGCCGAAATTCATCGACACGACAATGAAGGCCACGACCGAGATCACCGACAAAATAGCGGAGAACGGATAAGAAATGCGGCGGAACCGCATAAACGGGAATTTGGTATCGTCGGGAATGATCCGCAAAGGCTTCATGGCGGGCACTCCTTAGAACGGAATCTTCGTCGGCCGGCCATACCGGTACCAGACGGCAATCATCATGCGGGTCATCGTCACGGCCGTCACAACGGTCGTCACAATGCCGAGCACCATCGTCACGGCAAAGCCGCGCACCGGGCCGGTGCCGAGCATGAACAGGATCGCGGCAGCGATAAACATCGTCACATTCGAGTCGATGATGGTCGCAAAGGCGCGTTGGAAGCCAGCCTCAAGAGACGACACAATGCTGCGTCCCATTCGCGCCTCCTCTCGGATGCGCTCATAAATCAGCACGTTTGAATCGACTGCTGTGCCGATCGTCAGAACAATACCGGCAATGCCCGGCAGCGTCAGCGTTGCGCCGAGAAGCGACATCAACGCAAAGATCATGACCACGTGCACAACGAGCGCGAGATTGGCGAAGAAACCAAAAAGCCCGTAGCAGAGGAACATGAAGGCGAAGACGAGTATCCCCGCGATATAAGAGGCCTTTTTACCTGCCTCGATCGAATCCTGACCAAGACCCGGCCCAACGGTGCGCTCTTCCACGATGGTGAGCGGCGCAGGCAATGCACCAGCGCGCAGAAGGATCGCGAGATTGTTGGCCTGTTCAACCGTAAACCGACCGGAGATCTGGCCTTGCCCGCCCGTGATCGGCTGCAGAATGCGCGGCGCCGAAATCACTTTCTTGTCGAGCACGATGGCGAGCGGACGACCCACCGCTTCAGTCGTCACCTGCCCGAAGCGTTGCCCACCGCGAATGTTGAATTTGAAATTGACGATCGGCTCGCCCGTGCGGCTGTCGAAAGCGGGCTGTGCGTCGACAAGGTCTTCACCCTGCACAATCACACGGCGCTCAATCGGCATCGGTCCGCCTTCATTGGACGGAAGCGTCTCAACATCGCCCGGCGCGGCACCCGGATCCGCAACGAGGCGGAATTCCAATTGCGCCGTCGTGCCGAGAATTTCCTTAAGCCGACGCGGATCCTGCAGGCCAGGTACTTGAACAAGAATACGGTCGAGACCTTGGCGCTGAATGTTCGGCTCCGTTGTGCCCAACGCGTCAACGCGGCGGCGCAACACTTCAATCGCTTGATCGATTGATTTGCGGATCTTTTCGTTCAGCGCCGCATCCGTCAACGTCAACTGGATGAGACCATCCGGTTGCGTCGTCAGATCCATTGAGGGCTGGCTGGTGCCTGTCACGGCATTGCCGATAGGCGCTGCAAGCTTGCGCAATTCCGGCAACAGCTTGTCGCGCTCAGCCGCATCCGTCACGCGGATCGAGACGCCACGCGGCAAAAGCCCGATACCACCTGAAAGTGATACGCGCTGTTCACGCAAAACGCGGCGCACATCATCGCGCAGCGCATTCACCTGCGCACGCAACACCGCTTGCGTATCGACTTCGAGAAGCACATGCGAGCCGCCCTGCAAATCGAGGCCAAGCACGATGGCACGATGCGGCACGATCCATGACGGCAGGAACGACAGCGACTTTTCAATGCTCGCGCGCGTTTCGGGCGAAAGCACGCTCGGCATCGCATAGAGGAACGACGCCAGCGTCAGCAACAGCACCGAAATGGTCTTGAATCGAGAAAAGCGCAGCATCGTTGCGGCAGGCTCCACAGCGGGCCGCACAAAGCGGCCCGGACAGGTCGATCAGGCGGCGTCGGTCTTGACCGGTTCGCCCTTGGCACGGACTTCCGCCACCATGCTGCGGACGACCTTGACCTTCACGCCCTCGGCGATTTCGACTTCCACTTCCGGGTCTTCGCCAGCCTTGGTCACCTTGCCGACGAATCCGCCCGAGGTGACGACCGTGTCGCCACGGCGGATATTCTTGATCATTTCCTGATGCTGCTTGGCACGCTTCTGCTGCGGGCGAATGATCAGGAAATACATGATCACGAAGATCAAGATGAAGGGCACGAGCTGGATAATCATATCCATGCCGCCACCAGCGGCACCGGCAGTCTGCGCAAAAGCGGGGGTGATCATCGCGGATCAGGCTCCGTCAAACAGGTGAAAGGCCCCAAAACAGGGGGTCCGAAAGTCGCGCGGACTATAGCCACGCAGGGCAGGAAAGCAATGCCGGAAGGCGAGCCGGTGGATTTCCCGCCGCGCACCGTTTAGGACAGCGCCAAGGCCTTCGCCAAGGCCGCGTTAAGTCCCGCTCACAGCCCGGTTTTCCCGTCATGACAGCCTCCGGTAAGCCTGCCACCGACCTCTCTGGGGCCGACACCATCGCCCTCCTCGCCCGCATCGCCGACGCCCTTGAGCGGATCGCGCCACAGGGTACGCAGAGAATCGATTTCGCCTCCGCCGATGCCTTTGTCTGGCATCCCGATCCGGATGGGCTCATTCCCGTGCCGAAGGTGAACCGCGTTGAAATGGCCCTTCTGCAAGGCATCGACCGCGTTCGTGATCTTTTGAACGAGAACACCGAGCGCTTCGCCGCCGGGTTGCCCGCTAACAATGCGCTTCTCTGGGGTGCGCGCGGCATGGGCAAATCATCGCTGGTGAAGGCCGCTCATGCGCAAGCCGCCCGTAAGAATGAGACAGCCGGTGGCCCGCCCGTCAAACTGATCGAAATTCACCGTGAAGACATCGACAGCCTGCCCCGTCTGATGGCGATGCTGCGCGATGCGCCCTGCCGCTTCATCCTGTTCTGCGACGATTTGTCCTTTGATGCAGATGACACCTCTTACAAATCGCTGAAGGCTGTTTTGGAAGGCGGCATCGAAGGTCGGCCCGCCAATGTCATCTTTTACGCCACCTCAAATCGGCGTCATCTTCTGCCGCGCGACATGATGGAGAATGAACGCTCAACGGCGATCAATCCCGGCGAAGCGGTCGAAGAAAAAGTCTCGCTGTCGGATCGTTTTGGTCTGTGGCTTGGCTTCCACAAATGTTCGCAAGACGAATATCTCGCAATGATCGATGGTTACGCCGATCACTTTAAGTTAAATATGGACCGCGCAGCGCTGCATCACGACGCGCTTGAATGGGCCACAACGCGCGGCTCGCGTTCTGGGCGTACGGCGTTTCAATACATTCAGGATGTCGCGGGACGCTTGGGCCACAAACTCGATTGATCCAACGCATGGATGACAATGATGGAGGCGCGGCAACCGCGCCTCCTATCTAACGCAAAAATCCAACACAAAAAATAAAGACGGGCGGTGCCCGACGCACCACCCGTCTTGAACCGATCAGCCGTTGAGTCTCGCAGAAGCTGATCGACTATTCCGCGCCGCGTTAAAACGCGACGACTAAATTCTAGCCGCCAGTCAGATAGGGCATCGGGTCAACCGGCGTTGAACCCTTGCGCAATTCAAAGTGCAATTGCGGAGACGAGACATTGCCAGTCTGGCCTGATGTCGCGATCGTCTGACCGCGCTTGACGTGTTCACCACGCTTCACTTTCAGCTCGCCATTATTGGCATAGGCTGACACAAAACCATTATCGTGGCGGATCAGAACGAGATTGCCGTAACCCTTGAGCTCATTGCCCGCATAAGCGACGACACCATTCTCAACCGCCTTCACTGGCGTGCCTTCTGGCAACGCGATGTTGATGCCGTCCGAACCGCCACCGAAGCCTTGGATGATGCGGCCCTTCGCTGGCCAACGGAACTCACCGCCCGTTGAAGACGCAGCCGCACCAAGTGATGCCGTTGTGTCTTCCTTCGGAGCTGCCTGTGCTTCGGCCGCAGGAGCAGGCGCAGCAGCCGCTTTCTGCGGCGCGGCGGCCGGTTCAACCTTGGCTTGCTTGACCGGTTCGGGAGCCGGAGTGGCTGGCAGTTTCTGCGGCAAATCGGTTCGACCCGCGGTCGGCCCCTTTTGCGGCAGATCCGTCTTAGCCGGTTGCGCAGCCGCAACCTGCTTCGTCGCGATTTGCTGCGGTGCTGGCAGCGGCGCGGGCTGTGCTGCCGCTTGCTTCATCGCAGGAGCAGGAGCAGCAACGGGGGCCGCCTTCGCAACCTGCCCCGATTGGTAAACCGGAATGATGACCCGCGCGCCAGGCGCCGGATTGCCGGTGATGTTGTTTGCCGAACGGATCGCTGCTTCCGGCACGCCGTAACGGTTCGCCAGCGTGCGAATAGTCTCGCCCTGGCCGAGCGTGACGGCGGAACCACCCTGCGCTGTCCAACCTGCAGCGGCTGCGACGGGAGCTGCAGCCTGAACAGGCGCCATTCCCTGCACGGGCGCCGTGCGGACAGGCTGCGCCTGCGCTACGGGCGGCAAAGCCTGCGGAGCAGCCAACGGAGCAGAAGCAACAGGAGCGGCGAGCGGGGCCGAGGACACAGGCGCCAAGGGCGCAGCCGAAACACCGGTCGAGCGCACTTGCGCGCTCGCGGGCGCGCTCATCGCTTGGCCTTGCGTTGCAAGCGAACCAGACCCAACCGGAGCCGGGGGCGCAAGCGAAGCGGTAATATCAGGATCTTTGCGACCACTTGGATCGAAGACACCCGCCAAAGGCGTGTCAGCGAAGCGCGTTATATCCGTCCCACACGCAGCGAGTGCCGTGGCCAACGTGGCAGCGATTGCAAGACGAGAAACAGAACCAGAAAACGACATCACTAAACGCGAACGCATGACCATGCCCTAGAAACGGCGTTGCCTACGTTGCTTAGAAAACAGGATCGAAGTTAACGACGGATTACGAATGTGGCTTGAAACCACATTTTTGACGAAAAATTTTTACTAACAGCCTGTTAATGCCTCAGGTCACAACGCCGCCGCAACGCCGCTGGCGAGCGGTGCCGCGGCCAAAGGAGCGCCCCACTCAATCCGCGCCGCGCCATTGGCCTTGGTCACACGCATCACCCGCATGCCTTCATCATTGCGCCCAATGCCGACAAGCACACCCCCTTCGGCCAATTGCGCCAACAAAGCGGAGGGCGGCGCCGCAAACGCAGCGTCGATGATAATCCGGTCATAAGGCGCGCGCTCCAGATGGCCGCGCTGCCCGTCACCGTGGAAAATATGCACATTGCTAAAGCCGAGCGTATTGAGCCGCGCGGCCGCTTCAACCGCCAGCGACCGAAACCGCTCAATCGACACAACATCCCGACCAAGCCGCGCGAGCAGCGCCGCCATATAGCCAGCCCCCGTCCCAATCTCGAGAATATGATGATCCGGCTTCACATCGAGCGCACCGATCAGCGTGGCAATATGCGACGGTGCGGGCAAAGTCTGCCCGCAGGCGATGGGCAAACCCACATCCTGCAAAGCGAGATCAGCAAACCGGCGCGGCACAAACCGTCCGCGCGGAACTGTCTCAAGCGCGCGCAGCAACGCCGTGTCGCGCAAGCCGCGCGAACGCAAGGCGAGCAAAAAAGCGATGGTGGCTTCGGCAGCGGTGTGGGGTTGGCTTTCCGTCATCCGCGTCCTTGCGTCCTGCGGTTAGGGATGGAACAGGGACGCAAAACGGGTGAGAGTCGGCTCGTCAGTGAGATCGAGCCTGAGCGGGGTAACCGAAATTTTCTTCTCTGCCAAGGCCGCCAGATCCGTGCCATGCCCCGGCTCAAACGGACCCCGTGCAAACGCAATCCAGAAATAGGGATTGCCCCGGCCATCCTGTCGCGGATCGATGCGCAATAATTCCTGCGAACGAAACCCCTGATGCGCCACCGCGACACCTTTGATTTCATTGGCATCACAGCCCGGGAAATTCACATTGACGAGAATGCCCTCGGGAATGCCCGCATCAAGAATTTTACGCACGATCGCCGGGCCATGCTGGCGCGCCGGTTCCCAGCTTGGAAATTGGCGAGTCTGGGCCGTGTAAGCCTGGGATAAAGCAATCGACGGAATACCAAGGATTGTGCCCTCGATCGCACCCGCGACCGTGCCGGAATATGTCACGTCCTCGGCAACATTCTGGCCACGATTAACGCCCGACAAAACGAGATCAGGCTTCACATCCAGAATGTGACGCACGCCCATAATCACGCAATCGGTTGGCGTACCACGCACTGCAAAATGCTTAGGACCGACTTCACGCAGGCGCAGCGGATCATTCAGCGACAATGAATGGGCCACGCCCGATTGATCTGTCTCGGGCGCAACAATCCACACATCATCAGAGATCGCACGTGCAATCTCTTCACAGATCTTCAAACCCGGCGCGTGAATGCCATCATCATTGGTGACCAGAATACGCATTACGCGGCCTTTTCGATTTTCGTCAGCCCGCCCATGTAAGGACGCAACACATCAGGGATCGTCACCGATCCATCATCATTCTGATAATTCTCGAGCACAGCAACAAGCGCGCGTCCAACCGCAACACCCGAACCATTCAGCGTGTGAACAAATTTGTTCTTGCCGTCCGCGCCCTTATAGCGGGCATTCATGCGGCGCGCTTGAAAATCGCCGCACACCGAGCAGGACGAGATTTCGCGATAGGCATTTTGCCCCGGCAGCCACACTTCGAAATCATAGGTCTTCTGCGAACCAAAACCCATATCGCCCGTGCACAAGGTCATAACACGATAAGGCAGGTCGAGTTTTTGCAGAACCTTGGCAGCGCATTCCGTCATGCGTTCATGTTCAGCGAGCGATTGCTCCTGCGAAGTGATCGAGACGAGCTCCACCTTCCAGAATTGATGCTGGCGGATCATGCCGCGCGTATCGCGTCCCGCCGCTCCCGCTTCAGCGCGGAAACACGGCGTCAACGCCGTAAAGCGCAGTGGCAATTCCTTCTCGTCCACAATCGCTTCGCGCACAATGTTCGTCATCGGCACTTCTGCCGTCGGGATCAGCCAATAATCTGGCAAGACGCGGAATTGATCATCAGCAAATTTCGGCAATTGAGCCGTGCCGAACATGGTTTGATCTTTGACGAGCAAAGGCGGATTGATCTCGGTATAGCCATGCTCGGTCGTGTGAAGGTCCAGCATGAACTGCCCGAGCGCGCGTTCAAGCCGCGCCATCTGCGCCCGCGTAATTACGAAACGCGTGCCCGACATTTTCGCCGCCGTCTCGAAATCCATGAGCCCGAGATCTTCGCCGATCTCGAAATGCTGCTTCGGCGTAAAGGAGAATTGTTTCGGCGTTCCCCAGACGGCTTTTTGCACATTGCCGTGCTCGTCAGAGCCGACCGGCACTTCGGCAAGCGGTGTATTGGGAATGGCGGCAAGAGCCGTGTCGAGCTCAGCCACGGCGGCCTTTTCCTCAGCCTCCGCCTCACCCAGAACATCCTTGAGCACCGCCACTTCAGATTTCAGCTCATCAGCGCGCGGCATATCTTTGGCCGCCATCGCCTTGCCAATCTCTTTCGAGAGCGCATTGCGCCGCTCTTGTGCAGCCTGCGCCCGTGCAATGGCAGCGCGGCGCGTTTCATCAAGCGCGATCAGCGTGGCAGATAAGGGCGCAACCCCACGCGAGACGAGCCCAGCATCGAACGCTGCTGCATGATCCCTGATCCACTTGATGTCATACATCGCTGACCACCCCGGACATCTGAACTTTCAACGTGCTTCTATACAGAAGCGAGCGGCCGAAGCCAGCCCCTGCCCCACCCGAACGCGGCCAAATCAGCTGTCCTGATCCTCCGCCGCACGGGCGGCCTCGGTAGCCTGCTTCTTCTTTTCAACCACACGGACCGCGATGATCGAGGCTTCATAGAGAAGCAAGGTCGGGATGGCGAGCGCGAGTTGGCTGATCACATCTGGCGGCGTCAAAATTGCCGCGATGATGAAGACGATAACAATCGCGTAGCGGCGCTTCTCGACCAGAAATGTCGAGTCGATGATCCCCACCCGCCCCAGCAGCGTCAAAATCACTGGCAATTGGAAGCAAATGCCAAACGCAAAAATCAACGTCATGATCAGCGAGAGATAATCGCTCACTTTTGGCAAAAGCGTAATCGTCGCCTCAGTGGGATCAAGCTGCTGCTGGCCGATCGAGAATTTCATCACCAGCGGCATCGCGATGAAGAAGACCACCATTGCGCCAGCAAAAAACAAAACGGGCGTCGCAATCAAATAGGGTAGAAACGCATCCTTCTCGTCGCGGTAAAGACCGGGCGCAACGAATTTGTAGATTTGCGTGGCAACAACCGGAAACGAAATAAACGCCGCGCCAAAGGCCGCGACTTTGATCTGCGTGAACAGATATTCAAGCGGTGCTGTATAGATAAGCTTGGCTTGCGACGGATCGCCCGCAGCCAGCACATAAGGAAAAATCAAAATGTTGTAGATCTGCTTGGCAAACGCAAAGCAGAGCACAAACGCCACGAGAAAGGCGATCAGCGCCTTGAGGAGACGCGACCGCAACTCAATGAGATGGTCGATCAGCGGGGCGCGCGAGGCTTCAATTTCGTCGTCGGTCATGCGTGTCCGGCGGCCTTAGGCGGCACGCTCTCAGTGTTGAGGGCCGGCGGAGCGGCAGATGGCTCGGCGGGCTGTGGAGCCGGCGCATTAAGCTCGGCCATGATCGCCTCATGCGAAGCGTGCGCAGGCTCCGGCAAGGGCGGCGCAAGATCGGGCACGCTCGCTGCGTTGATTTCAGCTTCTGGGGTGACAGTGGTTGTCGTATTTGCTGATGGCGTGGATGACGCGTCAGGATCAAGCGCGCTCTTCACGCTGTCGCCAATGTCGGCCACCTTCTTGCGCGCTTCGTCCATCTCGGCTTCGCGCATCGCTTCCGAGAATTGCGACTGAAACTCGCCCGCCATCTGACGGACCTTGCCGACTGTTTTGCCAACCGTCCGCAGAACGCCGGGCAATTCCTTCGGCCCGATGACGACAAGCGCCACCACGCCGATGACCAGCAATTCTGAGGCTCCGATATCGAACATGCATCAGTCTTTCAGGGGCCGATCCGGCAAGGGATGCAAACCGGCATAAGGTGCGGCGCGGGAAATCCCGCCCGCACCCACAGGATCAGCGAGCCAGGATCAGCTCGCCTTGTGCTCAGTCGAGGCCGCATGCGTATGCGGCTGGGCAGCGGGAGCCGCCGTGGCGGGGCGCTGGTCTTCGACGGGCTTGGGCGGAGCCGTCGGCGCAGCCGCCGCAGTCTCGTCATCCGACATGCCCTTTTTAAAGGCTTTGATCCCCTTGGCGACGTCGCCCATCAATTCGGACACCTTGCCGCGGCCGAACAGGAGCAGCACGACCACCCCAACCACGATCCAGTGCCAAATGCTTACACCACCCATGGGTGATCTCCATCTCTATCTCGAGACCCCGAGGGCCCCTCTCTCATGGCGAAACTAGGGGTCAGAGAGCCCAAAAACAAGGACCTCATCGGAATCGATATCGACCCCCACATCCATTCCCTCGGCAAAGCTCCGCCCTTCGCGCAAACGGGCCTTCAGCGGCGCATCCAGCCCAGCCACCGCGATCTCACATAAATCGACCTCGCCAGCGAACCGCCGGGCCAAAAGCCGCCCCGGCAGGCAAAACCCCGCCGCCCGCAGCCGAATGGCCTGCGGCCGGATGCAGACCATGGCGCGCGCACCCTCCGGCAAGCCCGGCGCGTCAAACGCGCCCAAAGCTGTCTCCGCCCGTCCCTTGCGCACCACACCTTCGATTTCGTTGAAGTCGCAGAAGAACCGCGCGGCATCGAGATCAGCGGGTGAGCGATAGAGTTGATCGGGTGTGCCCTGCTGCGCAATTCCACCCGACCGCATCAGCACAATCCGGTCGGCAATCCGCATCGCTTCTTCCGGATCATGCGTCACAATCACTGTTGTAGCGCCCATTTCCCGCAAGAGCGCGACCGTTTCCTCGCGCACCGCATCACGCATGCGTCGATCAAGATTCGAAAACGGCTCGTCCATCAACACAACACCGGGCCGCGGCGCGACAACACGCGCGAGCGCCACCCGTTGCTGTTCCCCGCCCGATAATTGTTCGGGATAAACATCAGCGAATTCGGAGAGGCCGACACGCTTCAGCGCCCGCGCCGTCGCCGTCTCGGCATCTGCCTTGGGGAAGTTTTGAAGCCCGAACAAAACATTCTCTCGCACCGAGAGATGAGGAAACAGCGCGTAGTCTTGGAACATCAAACCGATGCCGCGCTGCTCGGGTTCGACGAACCGCGTCGGCCCGGCCACCTCACGGCCATCGAGCATAATCCGCCCACCGCTCGGCACCTCGATCCCCGCCGCAAGCCGCAACAGCGTCGTCTTGCCGCAACCCGACGCGCCCAAAAGGCACACGATCTCCCCCGCCGCGATATCCAAATCGAGCGCGTGAATGATCGCCTGCGAACCGAAATTTTTTGAGACGCCTTCAAGCGTCAGCCGCGCCGGGATCGCCGCCCCGGCGGTGCCCCGCTGCCCCCAGCGGAACATCCCGCCGGCCATTGGCCTCACGCCCCGCGCAACGGCTTGGCGTCAGTGTCGGCGTCGACATCCTCGTTCACGGCTTCGACGTCGAATGCGTCGTCCGCTTCGTCAATGCCGCCCTGAGCATCCGCCTCACCTTCGGCGACCATCTCATGGTCCGCGAAGCCGTCTTCCGCAATGACGGCCACTTCACCGCCATCTTCGGTCATCAACGCTTCCACAGGCGCATTGGCTTTTTCTTCGACGATTGTGGTGAGCAAATCATCTTCCAGCGGGTCTTCATCCGAGCGCAGCGTCGGATCATCCGACGGCAGCGGCACATGCATGCCCGCTGGTATGCGGCCATCGAGGAAGCCTGCACCCTTGAGCTCTTCAAGGCCGGGCAGATCGCTGATGACGTTGAGCCCGAAATGCACGAGGAATTGATCGGTCGTGCCATAGGTGACCGGACGGCCCGGCGCTTTGCGGCGCCCACGCAAGCGCACCCAACCTGTTTCAATCAGCTGATCGAGTGTGCCCTTATTGGTCGACACACCACGAATGTCTTCGATTTCAGCGCGCGTCACCGGCTGGTGATAAGCAACAATAGCCAAAGTCTCGAGCGCTGCTTTCGATAGTTTGCGCGGCTCTTCGCGCTCACGCGACAAGAGATAGCCAAGATCATCCGCCGTGCGGAACATGAATTTTTCCGCGACTTCGGCGAGCGTCACACCGCGATGGGCATAATCGCGCTGCAATTGCGCCACCACCTGCGCTGCCTCAATGCCTTCCGGCATACGCTGCTTGATCACGTCAAGACCGATCGGATCCTTCGACGCAAAGAACAGCGCTTCCGCGATGCGGCATGCTTCACTGAACAATTGCGGATCGAAAGTGAACTCTTCGTTCGTTTCGGTGGCAACCCGGAGCTGGCGCATTCTTTTGGTCTCCTTAACCCGCAATCGCTGTCGACGGCGCGGCGTCGATCGCAGGCGTATGCGTCTTCACATAAAGCGGTGCAAAGGCTCGGTCCTGACGAACGTCAAGCATGCCTTCGCGCACCATTTCGAGCGTGGCCGAAAACGCTGACGCACGCACGGTGCGACGCATCTGCGGCTCGACAATGTATTCGAACAGGAAGCTATCGAGCGGTTCCCAATCCGGGATTTTGCCCACAATCCGTGACAGCGCTTCGCGCGCTTCAACGAGCGACCAGAAAATACGTTTTTTGAACGTGACTTTGCTGAGCACAGATTTTTGCCGCTGACGCGCATAAGCGTCGAGCAAATCGTAAAGTGTTGCTTCCCATTGCGGACGGTCGATGATGCGCATCGGCTCTGGCGCACCGCGTCCGAATACATCACGACCCAGCTGATGCAGCTCATGCATCTTTTTCGACACTTCGCGCATCGCCTCAAGGCGGCGCAATTTAAATGCAAGAGCCGTCGCAAGGTCAGCCGCTGACGGGCCTTCCTCATCCTTCGGCTGTTGCGGCAGCAGGAGGCGTGATTTCAAATATGCGAGCCATGCCGCCATCACGAGATAATCGGCAGCTAATTCCAGACGGAATTTGCGCGCTTCTTCGATGAAGGTCAGATATTGCTCGGCCAGCGCGAGGACGGAAATCTTCGCGAGATCGACTTTCTGGCGGCGCGCGAGTTCAAGCAAAAGGTCGAGCGGACCGGCAAACCCGTCCACATCGACAATGAGTGCAGGTTCGGTATCGCCGCGATCAATCGCGTCGGGATCGTCGAACTGCAATTCCTTGGCTGCGCCTTGCGCCACTGCGGGCTACTCCAAATGATTCTGATCTAGCTTCCATGCCGGGGCCTTACCCCGCAAGGTGAGCGCCGAGGATAGCTGTGAACCGCGCACGCGCGTCCACAGGATTGAACGGTTCAGGCCGATGGCCGAGCCGCATCAGCGCGGCATCCGCCCGCTTTCTGGCCTTGCCCCCCAAAAGTGGCGCGCCCGCGGCGACAGCCTCCATCTCGGGCAAGGACCCATTGCAATGCAGAAGCATATCACACCCTGCGGCAATTGCCTTCTCAGCCCGCGAGCGGAAATCCCCGCCCAAGGCCTTCATCGAGAGGTCGTCGGTCATCAACAGACCACCAAACCCGATTGTTTTGCGGATGGTCTGGCCGATGACCTTCTTCGACCAGGTCGCCGGATTGTCCTTGTCGAGCGCTGTGAAGACCACATGGGCTGTCATTCCGAGCGGCATATCGGCATTGACAGCAAAGGGAGCAAAATCGCGCTCCAGCTCCTTGCGGCGCGCGTCCACCACAGGCAATTCCTCGTGTGAATCCACACGCGCCCGCCCATGCCCCGGAATGTGCTTGATGACCGGCAGCACGCCCCCCGCCATTAATCCTTCCGCAGCCGCCCGGCCAAGGGTGGCGATTGTGTCTGGATCATCGCCATAGGCGCGGTCGCCAATAATGCCGTGTGAACCCGGCGCCGGGACATCGAGCACCGGTACGCAATCAACATTGATGCCCACGGCCCGAAGATCATGCGCCATCAGCCTTGCGCCTAGCCGCACCAATTCGCGCGCTGTCTCGGGGTCATTGCCACGCGCTTGCACGAAGATTTTTGCCGCCGGATATTTGGGCCAGTTTGGCGGTCCGAGCCGCTGCACACGACCCCCCTCCTGATCGACGAGGATAGGAAGATCCGTCCGCCCCGTCAGATCACGCAGGCTATCGGTCAGCGCACGCACCTGTTCGGGCGTATCAACATTACGGCGGAACAGGATGAAACCCCACGGGTCCGACGCCCGGAAAAAGGATCGTTCCTCATCCGTGAGAACGAGCCCTGAAAGACCGGCAATGAATGCGCGTGAAGCCATAAAATGGGCTTAGCGCCGTGCCTCATCGAGGGTCAATGAAAGGCCCCCATTTCGCTGGGGATGAGAAGGCGAACAGGCCCTAGGATCGACCACGACCGCGCTTAGCGTCAGTTCTTCGCGACGAAGCACGATCCCTGCGCGCTCTTGATCCGATTGCACATCGTATTGGCGCTTTCGCGATCAAGCCCCGTGATACGGACACGGTAGAGCGTCTTGCCATTCACCTCGGCCCGAATGATTTCGGGCTCCTGACCGGCCAGCGTTTCGCCGTAGCGCTGGGTGAGACGGGTAGCGAGCGTTTTGGCTTCCTGCTCGGTCGGCGGCGCAGCGAGCTGCACTGCGAAATCACCAGTCCCGACCGAGACAGGCTGAGCAGCAGCAGGTGCTGGTGCAGTGGCCGGCGCGGGAGCGGGACGAGCGGCCGTCGCTGCCGCAGGCTGCGGCTCTGGGGCGGCAGGAACAGCAGGGACAGCAGCCACAGCAGGACGGCGCGGCGGCAAGGGCGCGCTGGCGGGCGCAGCGTTATTGGTCGTCGCAGGCGTCTCAGCCGCTTGTGCCGCGGTTGGCGTGGCCGCAGGCGGTGCTGAAGGCAGCACAATGGCAGGCGGCGGCGCACCCCCGGCAGGCGGAGCTGCGGCAATGCCCGGCAGGGTCTGTGTCGGAACTGGCGAAGCCGGCATCACAGACGGTGCTGCGGCCATTGCGGGCGGCTTGGATGGTTCAGTGCCATCAATCACCGTGCCGTCAGGACGGACAAGAACAGTCCGCACCTTTTTGGGCTCCCCAAGCGCCGCAACACCCGCACCACCTGCCTGCGGCTGTGCGGTCGCCTGAGGCGCATTGGCATTGGCATTGGCGTTGGCAGCCGCGCCCTTTGGATCACGCGGCACGGTCGAAACCGGCGGCGGTGGCGCAGGCGGAACCGTCGCAGCCGAGCCGCCATTGGGTAGGATCACCCGCGGCTGGTTCGGACGCGCCGCCTGATTAACGTCGACCGGTTGCTCTTCGCTCGAGACAACCCGGCTTGGAGCAGCTGGGCCTGCAGGCGATTTCGACCCGGCGAAAATCTCTTGATTGGAATTCGGGACTTCCATGCCGCCCGGATTCTGCGGCGCGACCTTGGCAGGTTCATTCGAGGCTTTGATGACAGGGGGCGTGCGCGGACCACCGCCAACTGGCATGCCATCGCCGCGGAAAAAGA
>VERN01000041.1 GCA_018882635.1 Beijerinckiaceae bacterium
GCTTAGGCATGCGCGTACCAGCCGCTACCGCCGCGTCGACATAGGGCTGCTCGCGCAAGCTCAATACGACGCCGCGCACAAGGCGTGCGACGCGGGGTGCTTCTGCAATCGTGATGGCAAGAATAACGTTGCCCATTGAACCGCGTGTGAGGGCCATCAGAGCAATCGCCAGCAGGATCGGCGGGATCGACATCATGCCATCGATGACGCGCATAATAATGCCGTCGGTCCAGCGCACCATGCCGGAGACGAGGCCAATCACTAGGCCAATAATCGAGGCGCAAAACGCCACACCGAAACCAACGGTGAGCGACACGCGTGCCCCATACATGACGCGGGAATAGATGTCGCGACCGAGCATGTCGGTGCCGAACCAGAAATCGGCTGATGGCGCGCGTGTCCGCTTAGCGGGCGCGATCGCAGCTGGATCCACCGTCCCCAGAAAAGGTGCAAAGATGGCAATCAGGAACATCAGCAGAAGCACGCCGCCACCGATCGCAATGGCGGGATGACGGAAGGCAAAGCCAATCAGCCCTGCACGGCGTATCTTCGGTTCAAGGATGTCGGGCAATTCACGCGCGACAACGACGTCCTGCTCCTTCAGGAGGGGGGCAGCATTGTCTCTCATTAGTAACGAATCCTTGGATCGATAAGCGTGTAGAGCACGTCAACAGCGAGATTGATCAGCACGTAAACGAAGCTGAACATCAGGACGACGCCCTGAATAATCGGATAATCGCGACGCAAAATCGCATCGACGGTGAGGCGGCCGAGGCCGGGAATAGCAAACACGCTCTCTGTGACGACGGCTCCGCCAATGAGAAGCGCCACGCCAATACCGATCACTGTCACAATCGGGATCGCTGCGTTTTTGAGCGCATGCAAAAACAGAATGCTGATTTGGCCAACGCCTTTGGCGCGTGCGGTGCGGATGTAATCTTGTTGCAGCACTTCGAGCATGGAGGCGCGCGTGATGCGGGCGATGAGCGCGATATACACGAAACCGAGGGTTACCGATGGCAGAATGAGATTGGTAAGCCATGGTCCGACGCCGTTTTTCAGCGGCGTGTAACCTTGCACCGGCAGCCAATCGAGTTGCAGCGCAAAGGTATAAGCGAGGAGATAGCCGACCACGAAGACCGGAACAGAAAATCCAAGCACCGCGAGCGACATTACGAGGCGATCGATCCAAGTGTCGCACTTCCAAGCAGCGATGACGCCGAGCGGAATGGCAAAGCCAATCGCAATTACCAAGGTCACCGACATCAGCGACAATGTTGGCTCAATCCGTTGCGCGATCATTTGGCTCACAGGCAGACCGGTGAAGATCGACGTGCCGAGATCGCCTTGTAAGACGCGGAAGAACCATTCGAAAAAGCGGACGAGGAAGGGACGATCAAGACCGAGGCCGGCGCGAATGCGCGCGACATCCTCAGGTGTCGCCTGATCGCCGGCGATCACGGCCGCCGGATCCCCGGGGGCCAGGTAGAGTAGGCTGAAAACGAAGAGGGCGACGAACCCCATGACCGGAATGGTCGAGATGATGCGTCTGACGATAAAACCGAACATGAACGAGCGTCGTCCTCTTCGTATGCGTATCAGCGAGTGGGCTTCAGGCGTTTATCACGCCTTGGCAACATTCCAGAAGAACGGCAGCGGGCCTTTAACAACGCCCGTAACGTTCTTGCGCCAAGCTTGGTAGCCCATGAAGAAGCCCGTCGGTGCGTAGACAACGTCTTCGAGCGCCGATTTATTGAGCTTGTCCATGGCGACCTTTTCGCCCGCGACATCCTTCGCGTCGAACCATTCCACGATCGCGTCTTCCACCGGCTGGCTGGTCGGCCAACCGAACCACGCCTTGTCGCCGTTCGCGCGAATGGCGGTGTAGGACGATGGGTTCAAGCAGTCAGCGCCCGCATGCCATGTGTGGAACATGTTCCAGCCACCTTGGCTTGGCGGGGTCTTCTGCGCACGGCGTGCACCCACCGTGCCCCAATCGGTCGCGACGAAATCGACGTTGAGACCGATCTTCTTGAGAAGGTCGACTGTCACATCGCCCATCGCTTTGGTGTTGGGCTGATCCTGCGCGATGAGGCAGACCACGGGCTCGCCTTTATAGCCAGCATCCTTGATCATCTTCTTCGCCATTTCGATGTTGCGCTGCTTCAGCACTTCGCCACCAGCTTCGGTGTAGAGCGGCGTATCCGGCGTGAAGAAGCCCGGAAGATTCTTCCACAGCTTGTTGTCGTCACCGACAATCGAGCGCATGTAGTCTTCCTGGTTCATCGCAGTGAGAACCGCGCGACGGATCATCTTGTTGTCGAAGGGCGGGAACAAATGGTTCATGCGGAACGCGCCGATATTGCCGAGCGGATCGGAGATATCGACATTGATGTTTGCGTTCTTTCTAAGCACTGGAACGAGGTCGGCGATCGGGGTTTCCCACCAATCAACTTCACCATTCTGGAGCGCGGCCGCAGCGGTTGCCGGGTCTGGCATGATGACCCATTCGATGCGGTTGACGAGCATGTTCTTGCCGCCAGCAAGCCATGAGGCTTTTTCGGCGCGCGGCACATAGGCGTCGAACTTTTCGAAGACAGCCTTGGCGCCGGGGACCCATTCGCCCTTGTTGAACTTCATCGGGCCTGAGCCGATATATTCGGTGATCTGCTTGAACGGATCGGTCTGCGCGATGCGCTCGGGCATGATGAAAGAGCAAGGCGCGTTGTTCTTTGCGAGCGCCAGAATCATCTTCGGGAAAGGCTTCTTCAAAACCCATTTCCACGTGCGATCATCAACCGCAGTCAATTCTTGCTGCTGGGCAACGATCATGATGCCCATCGGATCGCGCGCGGCCCAGCGCTTCAGCGATTGGACGACGTCCTTCGCCAGCACCGGTTCGCCATCGTGGAATTTCAGGCCTGGGCGAAGCTTGAATGTCCATGTCAGACCGTCTGGCGAGACTTCTTCGCTTTCCACCATCTGGCGCTGGGGCACGAGGTTTTCGTCAACGCCGTAGAGCGTATCCCAGACAAGGGCCGCGGCGTTGCGCACGACATATTGCGTGCCCCAAATCGGGTCGAAATTGGCAAGGTTGGCCTGCGGTACGAAGCGCAAAACCTTTGCATTCGCGCCCTGTGCCAAAGCCGGAGCGCTCAAGCTACCCGTCGAGGCGACGAGCGCTGCGGTCCCTGCCGATTTCAGAAATGTCCTGCGATCCATAATTTTCTCCCTCTGAGAACGTTTGCAGGCTAACGAAAGGCGCCAGCCCGCACGCAGCGTTGCCAAACGCAAAGCATGTGCCACGTCTCCGCCTTTTGTTTGGTCCCCTCAGACCGGTCGAGACGCAGCGCTCTGCGGCGCCAACATCCCTTAGACTATTGCACTAAATCCGTTTGTCGACGGGGCATTTCAAACAAGAGGCCCCAATTCCAGACAAAACCTAGTTTGATGCAGTGCAATAAATTTATCCAAAATCGAGAGTTCGCCCCATTTTTCAACTGGATAGAAACTAAGCATATGCCTTCGTTTTGGTCAGCGAGAGCGCGAGGATTGTTTTGCCGCAGGCAGCGCTTGTCTGTGCATAGGCCTATTTTTGGTCGTCGCGCGAATGCGTTTGAGAGTCGGCGCGCTGATTTTTGCTTCGCGTGTTGAAACGTGCAGCAGCATTGCAAGCGTATTGTGGCCGTTCTGCTCTCAAACTCGGTCCCATCAATCTCACGCTCCCGGTTGGCTTGCGTTAGGGAAGAACAAAATTTCTCCGTTAATTTTGTAATCACCAATCGCCCTTTGCCCTTCCGCACTGATGAGCCAATCGATGAAAGCCTGACCGTCTTTGGCTTTCACATGAGGATGCTTCTTCGGGTCAACGAGAATAACGCCGTATTGATTAAACAAGCGCGTGTCGCCCTCGACCATAATGGCGAGATCACCGCGGTTTTTGAAATTGAGCCAGGTTGCACGGTCGGCAAGAACGTAAGCATTCATCGCAGAGGCGGTATTCAGCGCTGCGCCCATGCCTTGGCCGATGTCGCGATACCATGGCCCTTTCGCTTGATCGATGTCGATACCAGCGGTTTTCCAAAGCGTCAGCTCGGCAGCGTGCGTGCCTGATTTATCGCCGCGCGAAACGAAGAGCGCACTTCTTGACTGAATGGCCTTTAACGCTGCGACAATGTCCTTCGTGTTTTTAACAGCGGCAGGATCTGCTTTAGGACCAATCAGCACAAAATCATTATACATCACAGGTTTTCGCTCGACGCCAAATCCTTCGGCGACAAATTTCTCCTCCTGCGATTTTGCATGGACGATCACAACATCGGCATCACCGCGTTTACCAGTATCAAGCGCTTGACCGGTGCCTTGCGATATAACGCGCACGTCAATGCCCGTCTTTGCCTTGAAGAGCGGTAGAATATGATTGAAGAGGCCGCTATCGGTCGTCGATGTTGTCGACGAAACAACAATAAAACGCTCATTGTTCTGCGCGATGGCGGATGCAGAAAAGAGGGTTGCCATCGTCAAACCGAGAAATATGCGGCGGGTAAACATCAGGCCTGTCCTTTCTTCAGGTGAGAAGTTCACCGGTCAGGAAGGTTTGCGCTTCCTGCGTTGCTGGCGCGGTGAAGAAGCTGCCGGCTGTGTTATCCTCAATGAGGCGGCCTCGATTGAAAAAGAGGATGCGTTTGGCGAGGCGGCGGGCCTGACCAAGATCATGCGTGGTCATCAAAATGGTAATGCCGTCAGCCGCTAATTGTTGAATCAGCATCTCAATGTCGCGGGTTTGGCCGGGATCAAGTTGAGAGCTCGGCTCATCGAGCAATAATAGTTCTGGAGCCTGTGCCCAAGCGCGCGCAATCGCGAGGCGTTGTTGTTCACCGCCCGAGAGAAGCCTTGCCGGGCGATTGGCAAGGGTTGTGAGCGCGAAGCGGGAGAGCGCTGCATCTATTCGCTTTGTATCGCCACCGATCGCACGAACCGTATGTTCAATATTGGCGCGAACCGATCGGCGCAGCATCACCGGATGTTGAAATACCATCGCGCGGCGCATGGGTGCATTGTGCGTCCAAACGACGCGCCCTGAGTTAGGCGTGATCAACCCTTGGCAAAGGCGCAGTGTAAGCGTCTTTCCCGCACCATTCGGCCCGATGATTGCGGTGATTCCGCCTTGGGGAAGAGTGAAGCTGACCTGATCAAGCAGAGTTGCTCCTTCACGCTGTAAACTAATGGCGTCGACGATCATCGGAAGAATGGACGGGGAGGCGCGCATCATGATCCCGCAAATCGTGCGCCGATACGGCTGGCCGCGTAAGCGGCGCCGTTAATCATCAGCGTCAATGTCATCAGGATAAGGCTGAGACCCAGTGCCAGCGCGAGGTCGCCCTTAGACGTTTCGAGGGCGATTGTTGTCGTCATCGTGCGCGTATAATGCGCAATATTGCCACCCACCATGAGGACTGCGCCGACTTCAGCGCTCGCGCGACCGAAACCCGCGAGAAGTCCCGTGGTAAGCGCGAAGCGGCCATCCCACAAAAGGGTGGGCACAGCGCGAAAGCCGGTCAGCCCGAGGGCTGTGAGGTGATCCCGATATTCGCTCCACAATTCTTCCACCGTCGCGCGGGTGAGCGAGATCACGATGGGCAATACCAACAATGTCTGCGCGATGATCATGGCCGACGGTGTGAAAAGAAGGCCCAGCGAACCCAATGGCCCAGACCGTGACAACACGAGGAAAACAATCAATCCCGCCACTACGGGCGGTAATCCCATCAACGCATTGATCGCGACAACAAGCAGCGAACGTCCGGGGAAGCGCGCCAAGGCGAGCCATGCCCCGAGCGGGAGACCGATGAGAGCGGCGAGCAAAACGGCCGTCAGAGACACGCGCAGCGATAGGCCGACAATCGCGACGAAGCCGGGATCGAGCCGGGTTATCAGGCCAAAGGCTTCGGAGAAGGCGGCTAACAGATCCATTGGGTTACCCGAAATAGCCTCTTTCAATTAGGTCATTTCGCGATATGATCAAGAAGCAGAATTTATGCAGGAATACGCGTGATAATGCAGGACAGATATCTGACGTCGGAACAGGCCGCTGCCTATCTCAAGATTAAAGAGCGGAAGCTCTATGAGCTTGTCGGGGCAGGGCGCATCCCAGCCACAAAGGTCACCGGCAAGTGGCTCTTTCCTGTGACGGCACTCGACCGCTGGCTTGAGGCTGGCTTGGTGATCCCGCCTGGCTATGCGCCGGAGCTTCCGCCGATGATCATTGCCGGAAGTCAGGATCCGCTGCTCGATTGGGCGGCCCGACGGTCGCAATCGGGGCTTGCCCTTCTTGCCGAGGGCTCCGAGGCGGGTTTGCGGCATCTTGAAAGGAATGAAGCCGCGATCGCTGCCATTCATCTCCACGCGCTCAACAATGCCGCGGATGATACCAACATCGCCGCCGTGCGCGCATCACCCGATCTTGCTGATGCGGTCGTGATCCGTTTTGCGGAGCGCGAACAAGGTTTGATGATGCGGAAGGACCAAAATGTTGACAGCCTGCAGAGTGCGTTGTCGCAGAATTTGGTTTTCGGTTTTCGCCAGAAAGGGGCGGGCGCACAATTATTGTTGGACAAAATGGTTGCAGCAGAGGGGCGTGAATTGGCTACGATCAAGCATCGCGCCTTGGCGTATTCCACGGGCGAAGATCTCGCTTTTGCTATTGCTTCAGCTGAAATTGACTGTGGTCTTGCGACGCGCGCCGTCGCGGAGCAGGCCTCGCTCGCGTTTATCCCGTTGCTGTGGGAACAATTTGATCTTGTGATGCGGCGGCGAAGCTTTTTTGAAGCGGCGCCGCAGAAATTTTTTGCTTTTCTCCGCACGGATGCTTTTCAAGATCATGCGCGTGCGCTTGGTGGTTATAAAACGGACCAAGCGGGCGAGGTGAAGTTTAATCGTTGAGCGCGCTTGAAGCGCGGATCATTCTTTCCATCCGGGACTTCATGGCGTTCAAATGCTGCATTGCAGCATTTGAACGATCCTTGATGTGTTTGGATTTCGCTCCACAACGAAGCGGCGGGCCACGTTGACATGCTTTGTCGATTGTATACCGTATCGCGTATGAGTTCGACGGTGTACCGCCAAACCTTTGCATCGCAAGTGTTCGACATGGCCGTCGATGCCATTGTGCGCGGCGATTTTCCGGCTGGCAGTTCAATCAGTGAAGCGGAGATTGCAACACGCTTTGGCGTGAGCCGCGCGCCGGCTCGAGAAGCGCTGCTGCGTCTTGGTGAGAAGGGCTTGGTCACGCGCACGCCGCATGTCGGCGCACGGGTGATCGAATTCAGCCGTGAGGATCTTGTCGAGCTTTTTGAAATTCGTGAAGCGCTGGAAGGGATGGCGTGTCGCCTTGCGGCAGAACGCATTACCCATCATGAGCTTGCGCATCTCGAGGCGGCACTCGAAAGCCATTCGGCAACACCAGACCTTGTATCGGGAAAATCCTATTTTCAACGCGGCGGCGATGAGGATTTTCACTTCGGGATTGCGCGGGCGAGTGGAAACATCCGGCTTGAGCGCCATCTATGCGATGATCTTTATCATCTCCTGCGCATTTATCGGTTCCGCTCGAGTACGCGGTCTGGGCGTGCGCGGCAGGCGTTAAGCGAACATCAGGCGATTTTGGCGGCGCTGAAGGAGCGTAATCCGGATAAGGCGGAAGCTGCGATGCGCCATCATATCCAGCAATCGAAATTGAATATTGGCCCAGTGACGAGCAATAGCTGACATGCGTTCGACGACCAAATTGAAATCCATTTTAGCTCGGCGGGAGGCGTTACCTTTTCCCGGTGCTGCGAACGCGATGTTTGCGCGTGTGATCGAAGAGCTTGGCTTTGAAGTGTGCTATGTAACAGGGGCTGGCATTGCCAATATGCATCTCGGCGCCCCTGATATTGGGCTCACTACACTGACAGAAGTTGCCAATGCCGTTTCGGCTATTTCTGATTCCGTTGCGCTTCCCTTGCTCGTTGATGCCGATACGGGTTTTGGAAATGCCGTCAATATGGTGCGCACGGTGAAAGTGCTAGAGCGCGCCGGGGCAGCGGGCATCCAAATCGAAGATCAAGTATTCCCGAAGAAATGCGGCCATTTCGAGGGAAAAGATGTCGTGCCGCTTGATGATATGGTGAGCAAAATCAAAGCTGCTGTCGATTCGCGTGGTGATCAGGATTTTCAAATTATCGCCCGCACCGATGCGCGCGCCGTGCACGGGCTTGATGACGCCATTGCACGCGCGCAAGCTTTTGTAGAGGCGGGTGCTGACGCGACCTTCGTTGAAGCGCCGGTGACTGTTGAAGAAATGGCGCGCATCGGCCGCGAAATCAAAGTTCCGCAAATCGCTAATATTGTTTTTGGTGGCAAGACACCTGATCCCGGCCGGAACATTCTTGCAGGCATGGGCTTTGCCGGTGTGCTTTATGCCAATGCAGCACTGCAGGCGGCCCTTCGCGCTTCCTATGACGTGTTGTCGGCGTTGAAGCGTGACGGTTCCTTGGCTCATGTGGCTGATCGTTTGGCGAGTTTCGCAGAGCGGCAGGCCGCGGTTGCAAAACCGCATTGGGATGCTCTCGAAGCGCGTTATAAGGTGTGAGGTTTGTGATGGCTCGGCCTTGGGACGGAATTATTCCAGAAGAAGAACAGCGCGCCTATCGTGCGGCTGGCTTTGGCCGTCCGACAGGGCTCGGCCAAAAACCAGCGCTTCTTATCATTGATGTGCAATATCGGACGGTGGGGACTGAGCGCGCGCCGTTTTGGGAAGCGATCAAAGAGTTTCCGACCTCGTGCGGTGATGTGGGTTGGTCGGCTGTTGATAAAATTTCGACGCTTCTTGCGCTGTTCCGCGCAAAGAATTGGCCTGTGCTTTATCCGCATGTGGCTCCCAAACAGAATTTCGATTTTGGCCGCTTGTCCGACAAGGTTCCCGCTATCATGGGTGTCGCGGGACGCGGCTATGATTTCGTCGAAGAGGTCGCGCCGCGGGAAGGCGATATTCTTCTGCCGAAGAAGCATCCGAGCGCATTTTTTGGGACGCCGCTTGCCAGTTATTTGATCAATCTGGGTGTCGATCAGCTTGTCGTGACCGGTTGCACCACCAGCGGGTGCGTGCGTGGCTCTGTTGTTGATGCCTTTGCCTATAATTTCCGCGTGCTGGTGCCACAGGATGCGGTTTATGACCGCAGCCAGATATCCCATGCAGTAAATTTGTTCGACATGGCGGAAAAATATGCCGATGTCATGCCGACCGATGAAGCGGTTGCCGCGCTCTCACAGCTCGCAGCCAAAGCCTGAAGAGAAGTCCACGAGGGGAGAATAACAAGATGAGTCATTCTACTTTTACCCGTCGCACCGGCCTGAAGGCTGCCGTTGCGCTCGGCGCGTTGATGCTGGCGTCTGGCGGCGTTTCCGCGCAGCAGCCGACATTTAAGTTCGGTCTCGCCATGCCGCTAACCGGCGGCCAGGCATTGTATGGCAATGATCAGGTGAAAGCGGCGCAATGGGCCGTTGATGAGATCAATGCCAAAGGCGGCATCAATGGCAAAAAGCTTGAGATGATCGTGCTCGACACGCAGGCCGATCCGCAAATCGGTATTCAAGCCACAAACCGTCTCGTCAGCGTGGAAAAAGTGCCAGCTTTCGTGACTGCATGGTCTGGCGTGGTGAAGGCTGTCGCGCCGATCGCCAATGACAATAAGGTTGTTGAGCTTTCAGTCGGTGCCGCATCGCCCGATATCGCCAAGCTCGGTGATTACGTCTACACGACCTTCCCATTGGCTGACGTGGATATTAAAGCGGTCGCCAATTATTCGGTGAAGGACATGGGCAAGAAAAAGGCCGCTGTCCTGTTCATCAATAACGAAACAGGGATCCCGGCTGCGGCTGTCTATCGTGATGCGGTTGCGAAGGCAGGCGGCACGATTGTTGCCAGCGAATCCTACGATCAAAAGGCGACGGACTTTACCGGTCCGCTGTTGAAGATCCGCGCAGCCAATCCCGAGATCGTCCATCTGCAAGGCCTTGTGAGTGAGAGCCCACAAGTCATCGCGCAGGCGCGCCAGCTTGGCATCAATGTGCCGATCACATCCTATTCTGGCATCTATAATCCGAAGCTGATCGAACAGCTTGGCGCGGCGGCTGAAGGTGTGATTGCAACATCGCTCGCACCGGGCGCCGATGACTCCCCGGCCGTGAAGGCTTATGTCGATCGTTGGCAGAAGGAGGTGGGCCGTCCGCCGAACGGCTTGCCCTACACGCAGTATCTTTACGATTCTCCGTATATGATTGCTGCGATCTTCGCCTCGATGGACAAGAAGGGCATCCCGCTCACGGGTGAAAATTTCCGCAAGGAAATGTTGGCGCTCAAGACGTTTGACCTGCCGCTCACCGGCAAGCTCGAAATGTCGGAAGACCATACTGTGAATAAGCCGGTTTATCTCGTTGAGGTGAAGAACGGCAAATGGACGACGAAGGCGGTCGTCGGCAAGTAATTAAGCCTTAAAGCAAACGGCCCGGCGCCTCTTGTGCCGGGCCTGTTCTCATTGGATGCCCTTATGTTAGACCTCGCCATAGCCAGCCAGATCTTGTGGACGTCGTTTTCGACGTCGAGCTACTTCGTATTGTTCGCACTGGCTTTTGCGCTGGTTCTCAAGGTGAATAAGGTTTTCAATTTCGCCCAAGCCGCGATTATGAGCGTCGCGTTTTACAGTGCCTATGTGGCTGTGCGTGTTTTGGGTTTGAACGGTTTTGCTGGACTAATGGCATGTTTTGCCGGCGGTGTTTTAACAGCCGTACTGATCGAAATATTTGGTTTCGCAAAATTGCGGGCGCTCAAAGCAACGCCCATGTTCGTCTTTATTTTCACAATCATCGTTTCGCAATTTGTCAGCTATGTGTTGATGCTGATTTTTGGCACTTGGCCAACAACAATCTTCCCGACCATGTTCTGGCCGGTTTCAATCGTCGGGGGTATTGCGGTGAGCGCATGGGATATTCCCGCGCTCTCAGCCATGTTCGCGATATTGATCGCATTATGGTGCTTTTTACGGTTTACCCGTTGGGGCCAATTCATGATTGCCGTCTCCGATAATCCGGATTTGGCGGAACTTTACGGCATTCAAAAGAACCGGGTCATGATCGTTTCAATGGCGATTGCCGGGGGGATCTGTGCGGCGGGGATGTTTCTCTATGGGACGCGCGCCCAGGTGCAGCCTTCAGCTGCAACGGAGTTGATGTTGTTTGCTGTGGCGGCAACGATCATTGGTGGCATTGGCAATCTTTGGGGAGCAGCCATCGCCGCCGTTGTGCTTGGCCTGGTGCAGAACTCGTCGATCCTCTTTATCCCATCGGCATGGCAGGGGTTTCTCCTCTATGCGTTTCTTTTTCTGGCGATTGTCTTGTTCCCGCGTGGCTTCCACTGGCCAGAGCGCGCATCAAAGCTCAAACGAAAAACGATCGATTCATTGCCTGCGTCTTCAGAAGCGAGCGGAGGCTGAGCAATGGATTATTTTCTCACCATCATCATTCTCGTTTCGCTGTTCATTATTCTTGCAGCGAGCTTTGATCTGATCATTGGCTATTGCGGCCTGATCTCGATCGCGCATCCAATCTTCTACGCGATTGGCGCTTATACCTCAGCGATGCTCGCCAAGGAGGCTGGCGTCCCTGTGCCCGTTGCGATGCTGATTGGCGCTTTAGCAGCGCTTGTCTCTTCCATTGTTGTGGCACTACCGTCTCTACGTGTGTCAGGCGATTATCTCCTCATCGCATCTATCGGTTTTCAATTGGGCTTGATTGAGCTCGCCAAGCATTTTCACGAAATTGGCGGCGCCGGTGGTTTGACGAATATTCCGCCCTTCTTGATCCGTGAAGTCGGGCGAGAGGCTTATGCTCTGCTCGTTGTCGTCGTCGCCTTATTGACGGTTTGGTTTGTCCGCTGGATGGCGACCGGCCCATATGGCCGTATGATGAGTGCGCTTCGCGATGACGAGCTCGCCTTTTCCATGCTTGGCCGCAATGCGATTTGGGTCAAGGTTTCGGTCTTTGCGATTGGCTCTGGCATCGCTGGTTTCGCGGGTGCGCTTTACGCTCATTATTTCCGGTTTATCGAGCCTGATCAGTTCGGCCTTTTAGCATCATCGGCCGTTTTGACGATGGTTGTCGTTGGCGGCATGCGCACGACGTGGGGCCCTGTGTTAGGCGCTATCGTTTTGCAAACACTGCCACAAGCGATCACATTTTTTGGTCTGCCGCCGAGTGTGCTGGGGCCTTTGCAGGGCATAATGTTCACCGGGCTCGTGTTGGTGTTCATGTTCCTTCGGCCGCAGGGCCTGATTGCCGCGTCGGATTTATGGCGTGGTCGACAGGAAGGAGCGCGCCATGACTGACGTGCTAAAAATCCGCGATCTCAATAAGAGCTTCGGCGGTATTGTTGTCGCCAACAATATCGATCTCGATCTCCGGGCGGGCAGGGTGCTTGGCCTTATTGGGCCAAACGGCGCCGGTAAGACCTCGCTGTTTAATCTCGTCACGGGGGTGGTGAAGCCCGATTCTGGATCGATCACGCTCAATGGTGATGCGATCGATGCGTTGCCAATCTATCAGCGTGCGCGGCGCGGCCTTGCGCGGACATGGCAGAATTTGCGTTTGTTTCCGAGCCTCTCGGTTCTCGACAATGTGTTGTTGGGGCCGCGCGATTACCCCGGTGAAAAACTCCAAAGCTTGATTTTCGATGCGCGTGGCGTTGCGCGACGACAAGCGGAAAACACCGAGAAAGCGCATCGGGTATTGCAACGCACGGGCCTTGGTGCTGTCGCCCATTCACGTGTTCAAGATATTCCCTACGGACAACAAAAGCTCGTGGGTGTGGCGCGTGCGTTGATGAACGATGCGCGCTGTTTGTTATTGGATGAGCCGATGGCGGGCGTTGAAGGGCAGGCCTATGCTGCGATCCAGCGCGTTGTGCGCGACATTGCCGAGAGTGGCGTCGCCGTCTGTGTCGTCGAACACAATGTCGCTTTTGTGCGCGACCTCTGTGACGAAGGCGTATTCATGTTTGCGGGCAAAGTGCTTGCGCGCGGTAGTGTGACTGAATTGATCGCAGATCCGCGCTTAACCGAACTCTATTTCGGAACCTGACGATGTTGAATGTCACTTCTGTTTCGGCGGGTTATGGCGCACTTACCGCGTTAAGCGATATCAGTGTTGCGGTTCAAGATGGCTCGAAGGTAGGGATCTTCGGGCATAATGGTGCCGGTAAAACGACATTACTGCGCTGTATTGTTGGTGCACATATCCCCAGTGCTGGCACGATTGTCTGGAATGGTGAGCCGATTGCGGCCGGGTCTGTGGCGGCCAATGTACGGCGTGGGATTGCGTTTGTGCCGCAGGGCCACAATGTTTTTCCCAATCTCTCTGTCGAGCAGAACCTCCATATTTCGGGCCTTCTGTTCGATATGAAATTTCTCAGTGAGATCTATAAATTGTTCCCGGTGCTTGAAGAGCGCAAAACGCAACGCGCGGGGTCAATGTCAGGCGGTGAGCAGCAGATGCTGGCGCTCGGTATGGCGTTGATGACGCAACCAAAATGGTTGTTGCTTGACGAGCCGTCGACGGGATTGGCTCCCGTTATCGTTCGGAATGTGATGGAACGCCTGAAGCAAGTCAACGAGAGATTGGGAACGGGTCTCCTGATCGTCGAGCAAAATGTTCCCGCCACACTCAAGATCGTTGATCGTGCTTTGATCGTCAAATCAGGGCGCTTAATTGAAGATGTGAGTGCACAGGAATTAAGCGCGAAACCGGATCTATGGGATTTCTTCTGACCAGTGCGGAGTGAATGCAATGGTAGCAGTAGCGGTTGATCCGGCGTTACGCGGTGAAACGGCGAAAGCCTTTCAACAGCTCTGCAATTGGGCCGTTACGTCGCGCCAATCCGCATTACCTGATGTAATTCGGCGGCGGGCGGCTCTTGTGCTTCTCGATGATCTTGGCGCCATCGTCGCGGCTTCTGCGGAGCCGCAAGTGGCTGCGTCTCGCGCGGTTGCGTTGCATGAAGCATCGTCAGAGAAAAGCGCGACCATCTTTGCGGCAGGCGCGCCGCGAACATCGGTTGAGGCCGCTGCAACGGCCAATGGGATGGCGGTCGCGTGGGCGGAGCTTGATGAGGGATATCGTCTCGCCCCTTGTCATGCGGGTGCGTATATTCTCCCGGCACTTCTCGCCGATATGGAAGCGCAAGGCAGCAGCGTTGCTGATGTGCTTGATGTGCTTGTGCGCGGCTATGAGATTACCGGACGTTTTGCGCGCGCATTCCCCTTTGCCACGATGACGGTTCATCCACATGCTGCCTTTGCCACCGTGGGGGCTGCGGCGGGCATCGGCATCGCGCGCCAACTTGATGTCGTCACATTCACGCGTGCGCTTTCTGGTGCCATCAGTATGACGCCGGCGGGGCCTTATGCGCATGCCATTGATGGCGCGCTGATCCGGAATGCATGGAGTGCAGCGGGCGCTTGGCTTGGTTTGCGCAGTGTCGAATGGGCAAGGGGTGGCATCGGCGGAATTCCCGAGACAGCCTATGATGTTTTTGTCACCTGCTTTGGCACGGATACGCGTCCACAAGAACTCACGCAAGGGCTCGGTGAACAATGGGCTATTGCCGACGGATATCACAAGATTTTCGCTTGCTGCCAATATGCGCATTCGGCGCTTGAAGCGTCGTTAGAGCTCCATCAACGCTTGGGTTCTCAAATTGAAGCGGGCATTGAACAGATTATTGTTGAGACGCATCCGCGCGGCCTTACCTTGACGGGTGTAGAACCGGAGACGGTTCTCGCTGCAAAATTTTCAATGCCGCATGCGCTGGCCGCTGTGGCTGTCAAGAAAACGGGCGGCAAGGACGCTTTTACAAACGATACGCTGGCAGACCCTGCAATTGCAGATTTGCGGCGGAAAGTGGAATTGCGGCCTTATACCCCCTTGGCACCTTGGCCGAATGATCGACCTGGACGCGTGACATGGGTGTTGAAGGATGGGTCTCGCCATAGCGCTGAGTGCCTCAATGCGCGCGGCGGAGCTGATCAACCGTTCGATGAAGCCACCTTGCTCGCGAAACTTGAAGACAATTGCGCCCATATATTTCCGGCTATGCCGCGGGTGTTGCGCGCCATTTTGGCCGGTGATGCAGAGATCATGAAACGTTCATGGCGAGATGCGGTCGCGTCCATGACGGGGGAACGATAATGTCGCATGATGTTGATGTGCTTGTGATTGGTGCGGGCGCGTGTGGGCTCGCCGCCGCCATTGCCGCGCATGATGCGGGGGCGTCCGTCGCAATCGTAGAAAAGATGGATCGGCCAGGCGGCAATTCATCCCTATCGACAGGGTCTGTGCCAGCGGCCAATTCACGGTTTCAACGCGAGGCGGGTATTGTTGATGATCCGCAAACCTATGTCCGCGATCTGATGGGTATCGCCAAAGAAACAGATGATCTCGCTCTGGTACAAAGACTAGCTGAGGTCTCTGCGGAAACGATTGAATGGCTAATTGATACACTCGGTGCGCGCATGACGCTCATCACGGCGTATAAGCATATTGGTCATTCAGTGCCGCGTTTGCATGCGCCGGTGTCTCGGCGTGGGCAGGATTTGGTCGATGATCTGCTTCGTTTCGTTGATGACCGCGATATTCCGCTTGCGGTTGGTAACGCGGTCGAAGGATTAATCGTTGAAAACGGTGTAGTGCAGGGCGCGCGGATCCGTACGTCCGAGGGCATCAGTGAGATGCGGGCGGGTAAAACCATTCTTGCCGTCAATGGATTTGCGGGTGACCCGGAATTGGTGAAACGGTTTTGCCCGGAAATCGCCGGTGCTCAATATTTTGGTGCACGCGGTTCAACGGGAGAGGCAATTCGTTGGGGTGAGGCTGTTGGTGCTGATTTTGCCAATATGGCCGCTTATCAAGGTTACGCGGCCGTGGCTTATCCGCACGGCAGTTTGTTGTCTTGGACGACCATCGAAAAAGGTGGCATTCTCGTCAATAGCGGCGGCCACCGGTTTGGTGACGAAAGCACTGGCTATTCGGGCTATGCGCGGATTGTTTTGTCGCAAGGTGAGTT
>VERN01000263.1 GCA_018882635.1 Beijerinckiaceae bacterium
GTTGCTGGAAGAAATCAGGGCTCAAAAGGAAAAGTACCGCAGGCGGATGAGGTACGAAGAGTTTGAAGCTTTAGGCAAGGCCAAGACATGACAAGGACGACCATGAAGTGCCTGCCAAGGTCGTGCATGTGAGTGGGGCGTGCCCAGTGGGCAGGTTGCCTAACGCGAAGGTGCCCAGTGGCCATGTGCCCAGAGGGCATGCTGGAAGCTAATTGGACCCTTCCTCGGTCATTGGGCATGCCCTGCTATCGCTGGGCAGAGGCTTGTAAGGGTGTCCAGCCCCCTTTTTATCTAGCCGTGATGTGGCGGTCTTATGAGGTCCGCCCTTTTTTCTGAAAGGATGTCTGGCCGCGTGCTCTGAATGAGCCTGCTGATTATTTAACTACTCCAACGGATCTGAAGAAGTTCATTTATTCGGAGCTGTTGTGGATGCCTGTATGGACTTTGATTATTTGAGGCCCTTGCCTCGCCCATTGACTTTCAAAGTCACACGCTTTTCCGTCGACTTCTCGTCGGCTTGCGATAACTTCGGTGCGAGGGTCTTGTGGGACTGCAGAGCTGATGGCTCTGTAAGTGTGACAAACTTGGAATGGCGAATTTAGCTTGCGTGATAACATTCACATCCTTGTCGGTGATCTCGGTGGATCAAGCTTCCGGTTAGCGCTTCTTGCGGCTGATATGTCGATTGTCGCTAGCGCGCCTGTTTCAAATCCCATGGGTTCTGGCGATGAGAGTGACCCTGACCGCTGGTGGTTCTCTTTCCTTCAGAGTGCTGAGGCGCTTGCGCAGCTTGCTCCTGCGGCATTCGAATCAATTGCAGCGATTGCTATAACAGGCGCGACACGGACGATGGTCGCTCTTGACCGCAAAGGCGGCGTCCTCTTTCCTGCATCGACATTTCGTGATGCTCGTGCTGCCGAACACGCAGCGGCGTTATCGCAGCGCATCCCTGCGACGTATCTCGAACGATCAGCCTTGAATGCATTTCATCCGGTCGCCCGGCTCATCCGAATGCGGGCAGAAAATCCAACTACTTTTGCCGACATTGCCCATGTCGTTGATCCAAAGGATTTTATCAATTTTAAACTCACTGGGGTGATTGCAAGCGACGCAATCTCATCGGCCCGGCTCGCCGCGGCCGCAGAACCGGTACGAGATGGGGCAAGCCTGATAGAACTTGTGGGATTACCCGCATGCTTGGTTCCGCCGCTCTTGTCGCCAACCTCCGTCGTTGATGGGGTGCGCGCCGACCTTCCGGGAGTGCTCGCGCGACTTGTGCGAAAACCTGTTCTCACAATGGCGCATGACAGTTGGTCGGCCGTCTTGGGATTAGGCGCATTGCGCGATGGGCGAGCCTATAATCTCTCTGGTACCACAGAGGTCTTTGGGATTGTCTCTCATCGCGGCGCAGATGCTGAAGGACTATTGCGCGTCGATTGGGGGAGCGGTCTATTTCAGTTGGGCGGACCCAGTCTTGCTGGTGGTGATACGCTAAATTGGGCCCTCAATTTCGTTGGGCGCTCGCATCAGCCAGTTGCGGAGGCGCTTGATGCAGTCTTCGCGACGCCGCGTGGGCCCCGTGGGCTCTTGGTTTTGCCGCATCTCTCTGGGGAGCGGGTTCCATTTTGGAACCCTGATTTGCGTGGTGCTGTTCTTGGTCTTGCGCGCGCTCACGGCCCCAGCGATTTGGTGCGCGCCTCTTTGGAAGGTGTTGCTTTCCTCAACCGTCTTGTGCTCACGCGCGCTGAGGCAGCCTTGGGCGTGCAGGCGGATGAGATCCGCTTTGGCGGCGGCGGGGCAGGCAGCGCTGCTTGGGCACAGATCAAAGCCGACATCACAGGACGCCAGGTTTGCGTGACCGCATCACCAGAGCCCGGTCTCACCGGCTGTGGACTTGCAGCGCTTGTTGCGCTTGGCATTGCGCCTGATCTTGATCGAGCGCAGGAACGTTATGTCACCGTCGCACGCCGTTTTGCGCCTACGGCCGAGGGCATGGCGGCGGCAGAACCGTTATATCGGATCTTCGAGCAGGCGGAGGCCGTGCTGGCTCCTCTGTCTGAGGCGCTTGCGCATTTGTAAGGTGGTTGAAGGGCCGCAACCGTTTCAAAGACGCTTCTTCTTACTCTGGCGTCGTGACGCAAGAGGCACTACCATCCTCAATGTGTCGATCAATGCTTTGCCCCGGCCCCTGTCTGGCCTGATTGAACGCTATGGAACAGCCCTGGCAGGGCTCGCGCTGATCATCTTTTTTGCGATCTTCGCACCCAATTTCTCGTCGCCTTCAAATCTTCTGAACATTCTCAAGGACACCAGCTTTCTAGCCATTCTGGCTTTGGGGTTCATGCTGGCCTTGACGATTGCCGAACTTGATCTGTCGATTGCGGAAGTGGCGAGCCTCTGCGCAGTAACCGCTGGTGCGCTTATCCACGCCAAGTGGGACCCGGCACTGGCAACGTTAGCAGCGCTCGCCGTGGGCGCGGCGTGCGGTGCTTTTAACGGCTTTGGCGTCACTGTCCTTCGTGTGCCGTCGCTGATCGTGACGCTTGGGACCGCCGCCATCGCGAAGGGGCTGGCCTTCGCCATCACCCAGGGCGTGTCATTTGTCGGCCGCTGGCCGACATCGTTTACCGGCCTTGCGCGTGGGACGTTATTCATGATCCCCAATCTGGTTCTTTGGTTGGTGGGGGCAGCGCTTGGCACATGGTTCTTGCTCAAATGGACACGGACAGGCTCACACATGATCGCTGTTGGTGAAGCCGAAGAGGCGGCCCGCTTGTCAGGAATTCAGACGGCACGCATGAAGCGCTTAGGGCTCTTTCTGGCAGGATTACTGGCTGGCCTGACAGCGATCTTGCTGGCCTCAAGCCTGTCATCGGCAGCGCCGAACATGGCAGGAGACTATTTCCTCTATGCCATCGCCGCGGTGCTTCTTGGCATGACGATGTTCGAGCCAGGCCGGCCGAATGTGCCCGGCACCGTCTTTGCCGCCGTCGTTCTCAAGGTGCTCGGCAATGGGCTCATACTGCTCGGTGCATCTTATTATGTGCAAGACATCGTGCTCGGTGCGATTATCATCGGATCAGTCGCGTTTTCGGCAAGTGTTGTCAAAAAGGCGGCCTTCAAAGTTTAACAATCAACAGAGGGGGGTAATGATGTCAGGATTTTTGAAGGCCATGCTGGCGGGGGCCACGATCCTCGTGTCCGCAGGAGCTGCACACGCTTTCGATGTCTGTGTGATAGGCTTCCAATTTTCATCTGAGACCCATGCGCGTTCGGCCAATTCGGCTGCAGCCGCTGCGAAAGCCAAAGGCTGGAATGTTACGCTTTTGAACTCGGAAGGCTCGCTACCCAAGCATGCCGAACAATTCGATGCGTGTATCGCCAAGAAAGTCGATGCGATCATCGTGGCGATGGGCAAGCCGATTGAGGCTGAAGCGCAATTCAAGAGCGCCAAGGAAAAGGGCATCCCCGTTGTCACAATCATGTCGGGCGGTAGCGCCAATACGCTGTTCGATATTCAATCGAACGAATATAAAATTGGTGCGGAGGCCGCTCTCTATCTGCTCGGCCAGATCAACTATACTGGCAACATTCTGTCAGTACGCTTTGATGGCAATGCAGCGACGCGCATTCGTGGAAAAGTGCTCGACGATGTCCTGTCGGAAAATCAGGCAGTCAAAGAG
>VERN01000042.1 GCA_018882635.1 Beijerinckiaceae bacterium
GCGGTATAGAGAGCTCATCAGCGTGCCTGATGCAGGCTTGGCATGTTCAACTTGGCGTGGGCAAGGGGTTTGCTGCAGTGGGCCTATGCGTTGGCTGCGCGCTATCTGTCTGCTAACAGATGTCCGTCGTTTTCCATTCGTCTGTTTTCCCCCATGACACTTCGCTTCCTTGTTGTTGAAGGCAATGTGCGTGAATCCCGTGAAGGGTTTCGCGCTGCCTATGGCCGCACGCCATCCGAATCCTATGCCGATGTGCTGCAGCATCTGGCGCGCGATGCGATCTGCGATATCGCATTCCCCGCGGATGAGGGCGCGAACCTGCCCGATCCGGCCGGGCTTGAGAGCTATGATGGTGTCGTGCTCACCGGGTCAGGCCTCAATGTCTATGATGGTGGGCCTGCGATCGAGCGGCAGATTGAGTTGATGCGGGCGGTCTATAAATCGAAGACCCCCGCCTTCGGCTCCTGCTGGGGCATCCAGATCGGCGCTGTGGCTGCTGGTGGGCAAGTCACCAAGAACGTGCGGGGCCGCGAGATCAACATTGCACGGAACATCGCGCCCACGGAGGCCGGGCTCAACCATCCGCTCTTGGCAGGGCGCGCGCGCGCCTATGACGCGCCGTGTTCGCATATCGACCATGTGACGGGCCTGCCGGGCGACGTCACCGTTCTGGCCAGCAATTCCATCTCCGCCGTGCAGGCGGCTGAGATCCGGCATGATGGCGGTGTGTTTTGGGGTGTTCAATACCATCCTGAATTCGACCTCCGGACGATGGCGATCATCCTGCGCCGCTATGGCGACGGGCTGATCCGGGAGGGCTTCTTTAAGGATGCCCATGATCGGGACCGCTACGCCGATGATATGGACCTGCTGCATGAGGATCCCCACCGGGCTGATGTGGCCTGGCGCATGGGTATTGGGGCCGACATTCTCGACCCCATCGTCCGGCGGACGGAATTGACGAATTTCATCACCCATCGCGTGCGGCCGACCCAATCGGCCCGTGGACGAGCGTGAGCCTTTTCTTGCCGTCCGCCGCCTGATCGGGTAACGGTCTGCCGCAAGCCCCGGCCTTGCCGGGGCTTTTGCGTTTCGGGCGGGTGAACCCGCCGCGTGCCATCCGGTCCGGAGAGAAAGTCCATGGCGAATGTGGTCGTCGTCGGCGCCCAATGGGGCGACGAGGGGAAGGGCAAGCTGGTCGACTGGCTAAGCGAACAGGCTGATACGGTCGTCCGCTTCCAGGGCGGGCATAATGCCGGTCACACGCTCGTCATTGGCGAGAATGTTTACAAGCTCTCTCTGCTGCCATCGGGTGTGGTGCGGTCCGGCAAGCTCGCCGTCATCGGCAATGGCGTTGTGCTGGATCCTTATGCGCTCGTATCCGAAGTCGAAAAGCTCAGAGGGCAGGGCGTTGCGATTTCGCGCGATAATCTGCGCATCGCCGACAATGTGACCCTCATTCTCTCTGTCCATCGTGAACTCGATGCGCTGCGCGAAAGCGGTGCTGCGGGCACGAAGATCGGGACGACAAAACGCGGTATCGGCCCGGCCTATGAAGACAAGGTCGGTCGCCGCGCGATCCGTCTGATGGATCTCGCTGAACCGGATGCGTTGATGGATAAGGTCGAGCGTTTGCTCGCTCATCACAATGCGCTGCGTCGCGGCATGGATCTGCCGGAATTTTCGGCGCAAGCGGTTCACGATGAATTGGCCAGCATTGCTGATCGCGTGCTGCCCTATATGGATGTCGTGTGGAAATTGCTTGATGAAGAGCGCCGTGCGGGTAAGCGTATTCTGTTTGAAGGCGCACAAGGCGCACTTCTCGATATTGATCACGGCACCTATCCGTTCGTGACATCGTCGAACACGGTGGCTGGGCAGGCTGCGACCGGTTCGGGCATGGGTCCGGGACAGGTTGGCTATGTGCTCGGTATTGCCAAGGCTTACACCACGCGTGTTGGCGAAGGCCCGTTCCCAACAGAACAAGATAATGAGATCGGCGATCTCATCGGCCAGCGCGGTCATGAATTCGGCACTGTGACGGGGCGTAAACGTCGGTGCGGTTGGTTTGATGCCGTGCTCGTGCGCCAAACGGTGCGCACCTCCGGCATTCACGGCATTGCGCTGACGAAGCTCGATATTCTCGATGGCTTCAAAGAAATCAAAGTATGCGTGCGCTATCGTCTCGATGGTGTTGAAATCGATCATCTGCCCGCGAGCCAAAGCGCGCAGGCGCGTGTCGAGCCAGTGTATGAAACCATCGCAGGATGGGATGGCACAACAGCTGGTGCACGTAGCTGGGCGGATCTCCCGGCGCAGGCGATCAAATATGTCCGCCGCATTGAAGAGTTGATCGGCGCTCCTGTTGCGCTTGTGTCCACAAGCCCCGAGCGTCAGGATACAATCCTCGTTCAGAATCCGTTCGAGGCGTAATCGAACAAGGGAGGCGAGCGCGCCCGCATGGCGGATTATTATTCGCTCATTCAACGCGCTGTCGCGGGGCTCGAAGAGCCTACGCCCGAAAACCGCCGTGCGATTTATGAGCGCGCGATGGCGGCGCTGCGCATGCAGCTTGAGAATCTCGATCCGCCTTTGTCGCCAGCGGAAATCATGCGCGAGCAAATTTTGCTCGAAGAGACGATCCAGCGTGTTGAGCTTGAACAAACACGCGTTTCCGACGAGCGGATCGAAGAGTTCACCAACCCGCCTGTTGTGACGGCACCTCCCGTGTCGGAAGCGGATGATGCGGCAACCAGTGTTGCGCCATCCCTGCCGATTACGGCTGATCAACTGCGCCCGGTGGTCACTGCGCCCAAAGCGCGCCGTCTTGATGCGTTGCGCGTTGCAGTGGTGGGTGTCGCCGTTGCCATTGTGGTGGCGGCAACGGCTATTGCAGCGTTTATGCTGCGTGATACGCCGGCTGATTTCGAACGGACTCAAGTCAGTGTCGAGGGCGAAGGGGAACAGCAGGGCAAATTCCAAGACCGGCTGCCAGCGATTGGGGGGCGTGCCGTCGCAGACACGCCCGCTGTTGTTGCTGCATCGCCCGCACCGGCGAACACCGCTCAGAAACCTGCGCCTGCGCCGCTCGGCGCGCGCGCTATTTTGGTGCAGGAGCCTGAAGATCCGCGACAGCAACCTGTCGTGTCGCAAGGGCGGACCGTGTGGAAACTCGATTCTGTAAGCGGTGGCCCGGGGCAGCCGATTGATACAGCCGTGCGCGGCACGAGTGATTTCGGCGATAGCGGGTTGTCACTTGAAATGGTGTTGCGCCGCAATCGCGATCAGGCCTTGCCGGTTTCGCATACGCTTGAGTTGAAATTCACCCATAGCGATAAGGCGCAGGTGGGGCCGGTACGCGATACGGGGCTTCCTGAATTACGCCAGAATGAAACACAGATCGGCACGCCGATGGCGGGCATTGCGGTGCCTGTGCGTGATAATTTGTTCTTGATTGGCCTTTCAAATTTGCCGACCGATGTCACACGCAATTTCGAATTGCTGACACAGCGGAGCTGGATCGCTTTTCAAACGCGCTTTGCTGATGGCAAGCGCGCGCTTCTTCTTGTTGAGAAAGGGCCTATTGGCGACCGTGTGCTCGCTGACGCGCAGATGGCGTGGAAATAGGCCAACAAAAAACGCAGCCTTTCGGCTGCGTTTTTCATGTTTATTCTATGACAGAGATTAAGCGGGCGCAGGCAACGCGCGTGGTGCTTCACGCTGGGTGATTAAATCACGCACGGCCTTTTGCACTTTTTCAAAGGCACGCACTTCAATCTGGCGGACACGTTCGCGCGAGACGCCGAATTCTTCCGACAATTCTTCGAGCGTAACAGGGTCTTCCTGTAAGCGACGCGCTTCGAAAATGCGGCGCTCACGATCGTTCAGCACGGCGAGTGCGTCTTTCAACGCGTCACGACGATTTTTAGTCTCTTCTTCTTCGACAAGGCGGCTTTCCTGCGTGTCGCTATCATCGACAAGCCAGTCCTGCCATTCGCCATCGCCCTCACCATCCGTGCGGATGGGTGAGTTGAGCGACGCGTCACCGCCTAAGCGACGGTTCATCTCGACCACTTCGTGCTCATGCACGCCGAGCTTCGTCGCAATCTGCTTCACTTGATCAGGGCGCAGATCACCTTCGTCGAGCGCGGCAATCTGGCTCTTGGCTTTGCGCAGATTGAAGAAGAGTTTTTTCTGATTGGCTGTGGTGCCCATTTTCACGAGCGACCAAGAGCGCAAAATATACTCTTGAATTGCAGCCTTGATCCACCACATCGCATAAGTAGCGAGACGGAAGCCCTTATCGGGTTCAAACCGTTTCACTGCCTGCATGAGACCCACATTGCCTTCGGAAATGACCTCGCCAATTGGCAGGCCATAGCCGCGATAGCCCATGGCGATTTTCGCCACGAGGCGGAGATGGGATGTGACGAGTTTGTGCGCCGCTTCGGTGTCGCCATGCTCGCGCCATCGCTTGGCGAGCATGAACTCTTCCTGCGGCTCGAGCATCGGGAAGCGCCGGATTTCTTCCAAGTAGCGGTTTAAGCCACCCTCGGCAGAAATGGCGGGCAGGGCGGAGGCCATTCTCATTCTCCTTTGCGGTCCCCCAACGGGGCGGACCAAAGCGGGCTCCCTTTACGCGGCAAGCCCAAGGCCTTCCTATCATCCGTCGGACCATGGCCGAAAGAGGGCGGTCGCCCGGAAAGGGGTTAACCCCGAAGAGCCGTTAACAGATGCTCGAAATCTGGCGGCAATTCCGATTCAAAATGCATGAATTCGCCCGTCCGCGGATGGACGAAGCCAAGTTCAGCCGCATGAAGGGCTTGGCGGCCGAGATCGGCCAGCGCGGTCTGAGCCGCAGGCGGCAGGTGCTTTTCCTTGGTCTTGTAGCCGGAGCCATAGGTGGCATCGCCGAGCAGCGGATGGCCGAGATGGGTCATGTGGACGCGGATCTGGTGGGTCCGTCCGGTTTCAAGGCGGCAGGTTAGGAGGCTGGCGATGGGGGCCTTGGGGTCACCGAAGCTTTCTTCCCTCTGCCAGTGGGTGATCGCTTCGCGCCCCTTGCCTTCGCGGACGACGGCCATCTTATCGCGGGCATGGGTCGAGCGGTCGAGATTAGCGTCAATGGTTCCCGAAGCGCGGTCAGGGACGCCCCACACCAAAGCCCGATAAGCCCGCTCGAGCGGCCCTGTCCGGCCATGGTCGGCGAATTGGGCCGAGAGACCCTGATGGGCCGCGTCGTTCTTGGCGACGACCAAGAGGCCGCTTGTGTCCTTGTCGAGGCGGTGGACGATGCCGGGTCTCTTGACCCCGCCAATGCCCGATAGCGTGTCGCCGCAATGGGCAATCAAGGCGTTGACGAGGGTGCCCGTCTCATTGCCCGCGCCGGGATGGACAACAAGACCGGCCGGCTTGTCGATGACGATGAGATCCTCGTCCTCGTAAATGATGGATAGGGGGATGTTTTCAGCCTTCGGCTCCGGGTCTATGGCATCAGGCACATCGACACTCACCGAGGTTGCGTTTTTCAGTTTTAGGCCCGGATCATTGATCAGTGCGCCATCAAGGCGGACATGACCATCCAGAATGAGGGCCTTCAGGCGCGAGCGGGACAAATCTGGCAGGCGCTGCGCGAGCACGCGGTCCAAGCGTTCGCCGCGCTCTTCCGGCGCAATGTCTACGGTGATTGTCTCGGGCAAGCCGCGCTCCTCTTTGCGGCGGTTCTAGCCGGGATGCCGGTCGGGCGCAAAGTGATCACCCTATGCGCGCCTCCCAGCGCTCTATCGCGAGCCTTGCCTTGGGCGTGGGCTTCGGGCACATCCAATGGCATTGAGAAGGATGATTGATGATGCAACACGGTTATTTCATCGCTGCGCTGGGGTTGGCGCTTGTTATGGCAGACGCGGTTCCGGCTCTTGCGGCTGATGAGCCTAAGACCATTGATGCGGCCGATGGGGCCTTCGGCTTTGCGGATGATAGCGGCGCCACTGATGTCGGTAAGTTTCAATCGACGCTCGATTTTTTGCCGAGCTGGAACAATGGCCGCATGCGCGGCACCAATGTCGGCGCGCGGCTTGAAATCAACACTGGCGTTCTCCCCGGTTTGCAATTGGGGCTTGCTGCGACAGGGGCCAATGAGCGAAGCGGTCCAACCGGCGAAGACGTGAGCACATCGCGTGCGTTTTCTGTCTCCTTGCCGGGCAAATGGCAGATCCGTGCGCGTGAGGTGAATGATTTTGGTATTGGCATCACGTTCGAGCCCTTCATCGGCCGTGAGCGCAATCGGCCGCAGCCCGGAGGGCTTGATTATGGCATTGATGCTAAGATCGTTCTCGATGCCAATTTTGGTAATCGCATTTATGCGACGTTCAATGCCGGTTACGCTTTAGAAGCAACAGCACCGCCGGTTGGCGGCACACAAACGGCTGGCCAATTATATCTCTCCCTTGCAGGCACCTATCGCTTTTTTGATGCGCTTTATGTCGGCTTGCAAATTCGTCAGGCGTGGCAATATCAACAGGCGGGACCGGGTTCGCTTGCGGGTCAATCCTTATCGCTCGGCCCCACCATCGCGTGGCAGGTCAATGACAATCTTACTTTCTCGGCCGTATGGATGCGTCAGGTGGCAGGATCCGATGTTGTACGACCGTCTGCGCTGCTCGACCTTACCAATTTTCACACCAATGATGCGCGTGTGCGTATGACGGTGAGTTTCTGATGGGACGCGTGGCTTATCTTGTTGGCCTTATGCTGGTTTGCAGTGCGCCTGTTATGGCGCAGGTACCGGATGATTGTGCAAGGCAGGCGCAGGATTATGCCAATCTCGTTGCACCGAAATCAGGTGGAAAAACCATTCGCAACAGCGTGAATGGGGTGATCGTGCCGGGGCCGGTGCCTGACACAACGCAATTGGCGCGCGGCCGTGATGGGTCCACCGTGTCAGGCTTTGCGCGCGTTGATCAATATGCGCCCCATCGTGAGGCGCAGTGGATTGGCTCCGAGCGGTGCCGGTTGCAGCGACGCTGACTTACGCCGCTTCATGCTCCTTATGGTGCTCGGGAAAGACGGCGCGGGCGTCCCACACGAAGAGTGCGCGGGCCTTGTCCCAAAAATCACCGCCGAGAACAAAGAAGCTGGCCAAGAACATGGTCTGCATGACGAGTGCGATGATCACGCGCGTTTCATGTGTCCATGCGAATTCGTTAATCACATGCATTGCTGTCACGACGATCAGCGGCGTGACCAGCATGATGAGGCCGATGCGATAGCGATCACGGCTCACATTGCCGTCTGGCTTGATCTTTTCGCCGGCCGCACGGGCCATGCGATGGAAGGGCTCCATGATGCGGTCAAAATTTTTCCGACCCATCACCGCAATCGACAGGAAGGTCAGGCCATGATGCGTCAACATCAAAAAGCTGACGATGGCTGCCTTGTCATGATGGATATGAAACAGAGATAAAAACGGAATTGCGAGACCGCATAAAATTCCGATGGCGAGTAAAATATTGCCGACGATGAACCGTGTCTGCGTGCTGAACATCGCAAGCTCCCGCGCCCAAAACGAATCGATAGAACAGGTTTACAGATGCCCGCAGGCAATGGCGACTGTCATATCGCGTCGGTCAGCTGATGAGGCGGCGGCGCAGACATTGGCGCGCGGCGACATCAAAATGGCGCGGTGCGGCGGGCTTGCAAGAAGATAGGCAATAATCGCTGAAGGGCTATCGGAGGGCGGACCAGCCCAATAGGCCTCGCCAGTCCAGCGGCCAGGAAAGCCTGAGCCTTCCACTGCCGCGCCAAAGCCGGAATGGGCGGCGCGCAGATTGTCACGATTGAGCCAGGCTTTTGGGGCGCGCTGACGGGCGACCGCGTCTAGCCGGCTATCCGCCTTCACAGCGGCGATACCCGCCTTACTCCGCGCCTCATTCAGCGCGGTGAGGATATCGGGGCGATTGCGTGTCGAGACTTCAGGTGGAAGGGGCGTCGCACAGGCTACCGTTGTGAGAACAAGCGCGACGACCGCACAATTGAAAAAAATCTTCATGGTGATCCTCTAGCGGCAGATGATTAGAGGATCAGCGAAAGGCCGTCACGTCTCAAACGCCGCGGTGGAAGGCCGCTCTGGCCATCGGGGCTCAGAGAGGCGCACCGCGCAGAATATGCCACTGCCTAGCTCCTAGAGCCGCAGCTGATGGTCGCGTTTGCGCCTATCTCAGAGCGCGCAGTGTCTTCCTAGCGATACGTGCCTTGGGGGTATGAAGCGGGCCAGTGTCATGCAGATCCGTTAGAATGGACTATGGGGTGCGACCAATCCGGTTGCGGTTCTGGTCCTTCCCGTCTTTTCTGCAGCGTCTGTTGCGCTACAATCCATTTCAAACGGAGAGTGGACCCATGATGAACCGGCGATCCCTTTTGGGCTTAAGTCTCGGCGGTCTGGCGTGGAGCGTTGGTGCCGCGCGCGCGCAGATGAGTCTGGTCACGGCCTATCGTTTCACATTTGATGGGTTGGAGCGGCCACCGATCCCGCTTGCGGACTATGCGGGCAAGCCCATTCTGGTTGTCAACACCGCGTCCTTCTGCGGCTTCGTCAATCAGATGGATGGTTTGCAGGCGCTCTACAAGGAATTAGGACCACGTGGATTGGTCGTGATTGGCGTTCCATCGGGTGATTTCGGCGGACAGGAAGCTGCCAATGCTGCTGATATCGCCGCCGTTGCCGTGCAGCATGGCGTCACTTTTCCAATGGCCGCGAAAACAAAAGTGACGGGCCCCGATGCGCATCCATTTTTCAAATGGGCTGCTCAGCAGAGGCCGCGTGATTTGCCACGCTGGAATTTTTACAAATTCCTCGTCGGCCATGACGGTAATCTTGTCGATGTCTGGTCATCGATGACAGCGCCGGATTCAACAGCGCTGCGCAAGGCTATCGATAAGGAATTGACAGCGAAGAGCTGATCGCGCCCTTGCGCGATCAGAACGGATTCCATGTCGCTTGCGGCGTCAATTTGAGATAGCCGACATTGGCGCCCAAGCGCAGGCCAACGCCAGACGCAATCGGCACCAAGATCATATCGTCAGCGATCATCGCGGACACGCTGAAGCCGCCAAGGAAATAGGCGGAGCCGTCAGCGCCGCCGAAACGCGTATAAATCGATTGCACATTCGGCATGTGATAGACGAGCATCATCACACGCGAACCATCAGCGCCCCAGTCAAAGCCAAAGGACGGCCCCTGCCAATAGACAGGGTGCGTGCCTGCGTTGCGCGTATAAAGCTGACCTTCGCCGTAGCGCAGGCCACCAATGAAAGAACCCGATCCTTCTTGGCCGAGAATGTAGCCGTTGGGCTGGCCATATTTGCGGAAGGCATCTTCGATGGCGGTGGCGAGGCCGCGTGATACGTCACCAAAGAATTTGTGCCCATTGTCGACCAGCTCTTGCGATGAGTAAGGCTGTGGGGTGACGGGTTGTTTTGCTTTGGGCGCATTGCGACTGGGTAGATCAGTCTGTGCCGAAGCGCCGGCACTCAAAGCGAGTGCAATTCCGAGCGCGGCTGCCGCCATCGCTTTCCTGAAATAGGCCATGACAATCTCCGACTCACACAACGCGCGGCCGAGCCGCTTTGGTGCCTAGAGTGGCGATTTATCGTTAACGAAGCGTCAATGGTGAGGCGTTAGCGTGCCGCAAACAATCCGCCTGCGCGCCTGAGGAGTTTGCCGTCCATGACCGAAACAGCATCGCACGATACGTCACCCGTTGCGATCAAGCTCGAGGCGCTCGATCTTGCGGCCCTTCTTTGCAGCCGTGTTTGCCATGATGTGATCAGCCCGGTGGGCGCCATCGTCAACGGGCTCGAAGTTCTTGATGATGAAAAAGACGAGGCGATGCGCGGTTTCGCGCAAGACCTCATCAAAAAAAGCGCGAAACAGGCATCGGCCCGTCTGCAATTTGCGCGCCTCGCGTTTGGTGCGGCCGGTTCGGCCGGGGCTGCAATTGATACAGGGGACGCGGAAAATGTGGCGCGCGGCTTCATTGGCGATGAGCGGACGCAATTAAGCTGGGATATGCCGCGGGTTCTGCTGCCTAAAAACCAAGTGAAACTCTTGCTCAATCTCTTGGTGATCGCATCAGGCACAATTCCGCGTGGCGGCACCATCCATGTGCATGGCACAGTGGACAATGATCACGGCACGTTCACGCTGTCGACCCAAGGGCCAAGCGCCCGCATTCCGGTGCATGTCGAAGCGCTTCTTGCCGGACAATCGGAAGGCGGGACGATCGATGCGCATGGCATCCAGCCGTTCTATACCGGATTGGTGGCGCGGGCTGTTGGTATGACCGTGTCGATGTCGCTTGAAGGCGATCGCGCGACAATCAAGGCCGTGCCGCAAAGCTAAGCAAGACTTTCGCAACCGCGACCGGTTATCATCTCCCTATTGCGGAGATGGATCATGGTTCGGTGTGTCATTGCGAATGAATCGCGCATTGTGCGGCATATCATCCGGCGTGTTGTTGAACGGCGTGGCTTCGATGTCGTCGAGACATGCGATGGACCTGAAGTCATTGATGTGTGCCAGCAGTCCGTGCCGCATCTTTTATGTCTGGATGAATCGTTGCCGGATCTTGATGGGATTGCGGTGATGCGGTTGTTGCGGGCTGAAAATCCCACTCAACCCCTGCCGCCGACCCTTTTCACCTTCATTGAAAATGACGGCTCGCTCTTGACGCGCGCTTTGGCAGCGGGGGCGGGCGAATTGGTGCAAAAGCCGTTTACCGCGCGCCAATTGGATGATGCTATTGGGCGGCTTACAATAAAAAATCCGGGCCAAAGCCCGGATTTTTGAAACACGCTGATTGTAGATTAGTTAGGCGCTGGCGCGCTGTTCAGCTTCCGTCATTTCGCGCAGCACATAGCCGCGGCCCCAGACGGTTTCAATGTAGTTCCGGCCATTCGATGCGTTAGCAAGCTTTTTGCGCAGCTTGCAGATAAACACGTCGATGATTTTCAATTCCGGCTCGTCCATGCCGCCATAAAGATGGTTCAGGAACATCTCTTTGGTGAGCGTGGTGCCTTTGCGCAGGCTCAATAATTCGAGCATCTGATATTCTTTGCCGGTCAGATGCACGCGTTGCCCGTCGACTTCAACTGTCTTCTGATCGAGATTGACGATCAGGTCGCCAGTAATGATGACCGATTGCGCGTGACCCTTCGAACGACGCACGATGGCGTGTATGCGTGCGACGAGTTCATCACGATGGAAAGGCTTGGTCAGATAATCATCGGCACCAAAGCCGAGGCCGCGCACCTTGTCTTCAATGCCGGCGAGGCCGGAGAGAATCAGGATCGGTGTTTTGACCTTGGCGACGCGCAAGCTACGGAGCACTTCATAGCCCGACATGTCGGGGAGATTCAGGTCAAGCAAGATGATGTCGTAATCATAAAGCTTGCCGAGATCGATCCCTTCTTCGCCGAGATCGGTCGTGTAAACGTTGAAACTCTCGGATTTCAGCATCAACTCGATGCTTTGCGCGGTGGCGCTGTCGTCTTCGATGAGCAATACGCGCATGTCAGTCCCTCAAGCTCGAAATCGTTCCGCGATGGCTCAACGCCAGACCCGGCCGCCGCGATCAGCCCCGCGCGGATCGCGAAGCATCTCGATTCATAGTTAACGGCGTATTGGTTAACAAAACGTGATTCGCTTCGGCAAGAGCTTTTCGTCGCCCCTGTCAAAAAAAGCTAAGTCCATGGTTTTTATGATGAAAAAGACAATCGCATTTCTTAAACCAAAAACTTAGGATTTCGGTGTAAGTGATTCGTGCGACTCGGCGCTCTGGCCTTAACACTTGGCCGCGTCGGGCCGGGCCAGTCCGTGTGGCGTCTCTTCTATTCCTGTTCGCGTTAACGCCGGGTTTACGAACGGAGCGCCGATGAGCGGGTCTTTCCCCACCGAATCAAACCTCCCACCCATCTCTCCGCGGCGTCTCAGCCATTTGCGGGAGGCCGTGTCGCATCTGGACACGGCGCAGCGGTGGGGGCGGGTCGCGGCGATTTCGCCAACCTTCGCCTCTGTGGCTGGCCCTATCGATCGCATGGTGTTGGGTGGGCGGCTCACCATCGAAACGCAGCGCGATGCGATTCCCTGCGAGATCGTCGGGTTTCAAAACGGTTTGGCGTGCGCGATGCCACTCAAACCTTTTGACGCGGTCCGACCAGGCCAACGCGCGCGCATTGAACTGGTTGCTGCGAGCGTGGCGCCACATGCTGCGTGGCTAGGCCGCGTGATCAACGCGCTGGGAGAACCGATCGACGGGAAGGGCCCACTCGCGCTGGGTGATCAGCTCATACCGTTGCGCCGTGCGCCGCCGCCCGCGCATTTGCGCCGCCGCTTAGGTGCGCCGTTGCAGACGGGGGTGCGCGTTGTTGATTGCTTCACAACATGCTGCGAGGGGCAACGGCTGGGTATTTTTGCTGGCTCTGGCGTGGGAAAATCCGTTCTCCTGTCGATGTTGGCGCGCCATGCCGCAAGCGTTGTCGCGGTGATTGGATTAATTGGTGAACGCGGCCGCGAGGTGAAAGAATTCATTGAAGACGATCTCGGTGAAGAAGGACTCGCGCGTTCTGTTGTTGTGGTCGCAACATCGGATGAAACGGCCTTGATGCGGCGGCAAGCTGCGCTCCTCACGCTCACGCTTGCCGAATTCTTCCGTGATGGCGGCGCGCATGTTCTGTGCATGATGGATAGTGTGACGCGCTTTGCGATGGCTCAGCGCGAGATCGGGCTTGCGATTGGTGAGCCGCCCACCAGCAAAGGCTATACGCCGTCCGTCTTTGCGGAATTGCCGCAGCTGCTTGAGCGGGCTGGCCCGGGGCGGGATGGCGAAGGCTCGATTACCGCGCTGTTCACCGTCCTCGTCGATGGTGATGATCATAATGAGCCGGTTGCCGACGCCGTGCGCGGCATTCTCGATGGGCATCTCGTGATGGAGCGGACGATTGCCGAGCGAGGCCGCTTCCCTGCGGTGAATGTGCTCAAATCCATATCGCGGACCATGCCACGTGCGACGCCTGACGCCTTCCAACCGCTGATCCGCGACGCACGCGCGGTGATGGCGACCTATTCAGACATGGAAGAGTTGATCCGGCTGGGCGCTTACCGAACGGGATCGTCGGCCGAGGTGGATCGGGCGATCCGGCTCATGCCGCAGCTCGACTCATTTTTGGCCCAAGGTAAGGAAGAATCAACCTCAATGGGGGATGGTTACCTTCGTCTCGCAGAGATCATGGCCGAGGGCTGAGCCATGATCGACCCCGTTTCCGGAGTCTCCCGACCGGCTCCGTATAGTGAGTATGCCGATGAAGTCGCGTGAAACGCTTCTGCGCCTCAAGCGCTTTCAAGTGGACGAACGCCGTCGCCGTGTCGCGCAGATTGACACCATGATCGCTGAATTTGAGCGCATGGTGGGTGATCTGGAGCGTGAGGTTGATCAGGAAGAGCAAAAGGCCGGGATCGCCGATAAGACGCATTTTGCCTATCCCACCTATGCGCGCGCCGCGTTGCAACGCCGAGACAATCTACAACGCTCGGCCGATGAATTGCGCGCTCAGCTTGTTGATGCGCGTGACGAATTGCAGGAAGCGGTGGAAGAACTCAAAAAGTTCGAAATCATCGATGATCGCGAGCAGGCACGTGAGCGCGCGATCGAGACGGCCCGTGAACAGGCCGAGCTTGATCGCATGGCGTATCGCGTGCGCGGCGGTTTCGCTGGCGCCTGATTACCGCTCAAGACGCGGAAAATGCGGAAAAGCGTTGCCGGGTAATAACCCGGCAACGCGTGGATCCGTTGCGATTTCAACCGCGCGCCGATAGGCCCGAAAGCCAGATTTCTCGTAAAAGCGTAACGCGCCGGGATGATCGAGCGTGCAAGTATGCACGAAGAAGCGCGTGATCGGCCGCGCAAACGCCGCTTCAATCGCAAAATCCATCAGGCTTGCTGCAACGCCTGCGCCGATCCGTTCTGGAACGACACCAAAAAACGCAAGCTCTGTTTCTGTCGGTGCGCGCGCGTCAAGTTCCACAAGGCCAATTATGCCTTGCGCATCGCTGACGCGAAAAGCGGTGACACCCTCTTGAGCGAAATGGGCTGCGAGCGCTTCATCGCTCCAGGCGAGACGCGAAAACCAACCCCATTGTTCTCCGACGGCTCGATAGAGCGCGCGATAGGCAGCGGCATCTGTGCTGCCAAACGGCACGAAGGATAGGTCTTTGGCGCTGCCGCGGCGTGCGGACGGTGTTGTCATCTCCAGAAAGGTGACGATGGCAGCAATTTGCGAATCAGCGAGCGGGTAATAGCCGGGCGCGAGGCCATGTTGCCATTCGATATCCGCCATGATCCCCATGCCTCCTGCGATCTTTACCGTTCATCAACCATAAACCGGCAAATTCTGCCGTGTTGCATGAAGCCTTTTTTACCGAGATTGCCAAGTGTCGAGATTTTTGCAGGCCATTCAAACTGCCGGACGTGACAGGATTGTTGCCGCGGGCCTCGCGCTGATTGCGATTGTCGCGGGCGTCTTCTTCATGGCGCAGAACCTCACCCGCACGCCGATGGCTGTGCTCTATGCGCAGGTTAACCCGGATGATGCCGGGGCCATTGTGAAGGACCTCGAAGCCCGCGGCGTTTCCTATCAATGGCGGGAGGATATCGGCGCGATCATGGCGCCCCGCGATATGGTGGCCAAACTGCGTCTCGATCTTGCCGCGCGCGGGATTCCGGCCGGTAGCGGCGTTGGTTATGAAATTTTCGATCGCGGTGATGGTTGGTCAGCAACGAGCTTTGTCCAAAATGTCAATCAGATCCGCGCTATGGAAGGCGAGATTGCACGCTCAATCCGTTCGCTGGCACCTGTATCGGCCGCGCGCGTGCATCTGGCGATCCCAGAGAAAAAATTATTCCGTCGTGATCAAGACGCACCGCATGCCTCTGTTGTTCTCAAGCTCAAGGGCGATCTTGATCCGAGCCAAATCCGTGCCGTTCGGCACCTTACGGCCGCCGCTGTTGAAGGATTGAAGCCAGATCGCGTCGCTATTGTGGATGAGCGTGGGCGGTTGCTTGCCGCAGCGGGCGATCCAAGCGAGCAGGTGACATTGGCGGCCGATGAGCGGCAAGCGGGTTACGAAAAACGTTTGCAGGGTCGCATTGAAGATATCGTTGCCAGTGTCGTCGGGCAGGGGCGCACGCGTGTGCAAGTCCATGTCGAACTTGATCATAATAAGATTCAGCAAACACAGGAAACCTTCGATCCTGAAAGCCGTGTGGTGCGGTCCACGCAAACGCGGAATGAAACACGCTCTAATGAAGAACGCGATAGTAATGCCGTTGGCGCAGCGCAGCAGATTCCGAATGCGAATGCGGCGCAGGGCGGCAATGGCAATCGCGAACAATCCAATAAGGTCGAGGAAACGACGAATTATGAGATTTCAAAAACGGTCCGTGTCGAAACAGTCGAAAGCGGCCGCATCAAACGGCTCTCCGTCGCTGTTCTCGTCGATGGTGCTTATAAGAAAGGCGCCAATGGAGAGCTGACTTATGAGCCGCGCCGGCAGGAAGAGCTTGATCGTATTGCCGCGCTCGTTCGCTCCGGTGTTGGCTATGATGTTAAACGCGGTGATCAAATTGAAGTTGCTAATCTGCGCTTTGCCGATCTGCCCGCGCCTATTGATGCCGCAATGGTGCCTGAGAAAGCGCCTATAGGCAGTCTTGAGACATGGTTGTCTGTCTTTCAGACAGTCGTTTTGGCCGTCATGATTCTTGTGCTGCTGTTCACAGT
>VERN01000264.1 GCA_018882635.1 Beijerinckiaceae bacterium
GTTCCCGATATTGTCTTTTGACCTGATTTTCCACTTTTCGTGACCATGATCAATCATCCTTCTGCTATTTGGCTCAATGCCAAAGTGTTTGAAATAGCGATATGAAATTGCGTGTTTTCCAAACGCTGAACACCACAGACAAAAACATATGCCGCGCGTTATCGACGGTCTTGCACAAACCCGATGCAAAGTCATTTCTGAGAAGTTTGAGATAGATCGTCGATTAAAGGATCAGTTTTTTTGCCGATCCCGTATATTGCAACGGGCGTCGCCCCAATCTGCGATAATATCAGACATAATCAATGTTCCCAGCTATTCATCTTATTTTGATTTGCGAAAAACAACAAAATGCTTTTGAGGAGTCAACAAATCTAGGATAGTAAATAATTCAAAGCGCAATTTATGGTTGTTTTTCGTTTTAACACCGTTCACTTTACAGAGTCAGTTTTAGTAACGCCGCCACGCATGATGGCGTGCATTAAACCAAAATAGGCTCAAGCCTTTCGGCTTTCACGATAGGCCGCGCGAAGTGATGATCCCAAAATGCACTATCATCTCAGGCTGTTGCGTTCGTCCTGTTAAAGCCGGATCCGCTTTTCTAAAATCGCGGCGTAGAGGGCGGGGTCGATTGGCACATAGCGGCCTTCGCCGGGGTGATCAAACCAGATCGGATCGCTGATGGTTGAAGGATCAAAGCCTTCCTTCACAAGGTCGACCTTTTTGATCTTGAATGTGCCGGTATGTTCAAGTTCCGTGCGCATGCGTAAAAAGACCGGGCGTGCATAAGCAGGTAGGCGCTTTTTTAATTCCGCATGCAAGGCATTGAGATCAAATGGTTCGGTTTCGTTGAGTGCGATCGCAGCCATCCCGGCGCGGCCATCATAACCGGGCACGTTGACGCCATAGACATTCACTTCAGCGACGCCGGGGAGTACGCCCATCGCTTCGGCAACTTCGCTTGTCGCGACGTTTTCGCCCTTCCAGCGATAGGTGTCACCAATCCGGTCGATGAAATAAAAATAGCCTTGCGCGTCACGCTTGAGAAGGTCGCCGGAGCGGAACCACGCGTCGCCTTTCTCAAACACGTCGCGCAAAATCTTTTTCTCTGTCGCGGCCTTATCGGCATAGCCTTCAAACCGGTTGGCGGGTTTCATCGGATCATTGAGGATTTGGCCCATGATCTCGCCAATCTCGTCTGGTCCGCAGGCTTGGCAGAAGCCATCGGGTCCACGCACTGGCTCTTCACGCTCGACATCGTAGCGGACAATCTTCACCACGAACCGCCGTTCGGCCCATTTCGGAATGCGGCCGACAGAGCCGGGTTTTGCATCGAAATTGAACAGGGCGATATTGCCTTCGGTCGCAGCATAGAATTCGCGGATGTTGCGGATGCCGAAGCGTTCAACAAATTCGTTCCAAATATCGGGTCGCAAACCATTGCCACTGATGAGGCGGATCGCATGTTTGCGATCATTGGGGCTAACGGGTTGATTCACCAGATAGCGGCAGAGTTCGCCGATGTAGAAAAACAGGGTGCATTTGAACCGGATAATCTCGTTCCAGAATTCGCGGGCCGAGAATTTTTCGCGGATGACAACCGATCCGCCGCAACATAGCACGCCATAGGTGGCGAGCACGCCGCCATTGGAATGATAGAGCGGCAGGCAATCATACATGCGGTCATCGGGCTGCACATCCATCACCGCCGAGAAGCCGAGCGCCATCGCCTTAATGCGATAATGATTGATGTTTGCAGCTTTTGGCAGGCCGGTCGTGCCAGAGGTATAAATATAAACGCAGCGGTCTTCGATGGTCAGCTGCGGTTTTTCTTCCGGCGTGAGAGGGTCTGCCGCGAAGCTGTCGCGCTCATTCTCAAAGCGCTTGAGGCCATCAGCTGTACCGCCAAAGGTGTAAATCTCCGGTGCATCGCTCAGCAATGTCGCTGCACTTTGCCATGTGCCGAGAAGCGGGATGCCCACGATGATGCGTTTCGCATTCACAATGCTGACAGAATGCGCAAGGCCCTGTCCCGTCAAATTGGTGTTGATGAGCGCGGTTGCGCCGCCAGCGCGCGCAATGCCGAGCCAGATGAGCGGGTAATCACGACAATTGTTTAATAAGAGGGCGACCGTGTCGCCTTTGCCGATGCCATTGGCGCGCGCCCAACGCGCGACGCGATTGACGCGCCCGATCATGTCGCGGAACGTCCAGACATCATCGTCGCCGATCAGTGCAGGCCGATCAGCGAAGCGGTCTGCGGCCTCTTCCATCAGGTCGCATAGGACATGGTTGGGATTGAGCGCAACGGGTTTGGTCCGGTTCAATGTCCGGAGGGCGCCGCGCAAATAGGCGACTTCGCTCGTCAGGCGATCCAGAAAGCCCATAGTGTTCCCCCGTCCGGTCTTGTCGTTTTGTCTGATGATAGAAGTAAGACCGGCGGGAGCAAGCCCTGCCCATGAGGCCTTCAGCCGCGGCGCAAGGAAAGCGGATTATCCGCAAGGGCCGCGCGGTCGGGCGTGTCGATGCGTGGCGTTCCGGTCAATGCGTCGAAAAGGGCGCGGATGGCGGTTTCATCGAGCATTCGGCCGATAAAGACAAGGCGTGTGCGGCGGTCCTGATCGGGCCAAGCCTCCAGCAGGCGGGGCGGGTGCAGCACATGCTGCACGCCTTGCAACAGGAGTGGGCGTTCAGGTTCGGTTGTGAGGCGCACGAGGCCTTTCATGCGCAAGAGCTTGTCGCCCTGCGTCTGCCGCAAAAGGCCGAGAAAGAGATCAAGCGCGCCGGGATCAAGCGGCGCTTCGCGGATAATTGCGAAGCTGTTCACATTGCCATGACGGCTTGGATCATGGGCATGATCGTGGGGCGTCAGGCCAAGGGCTTCTTCATCCAGCCATTGGCGCACTTCATCACGCTTGCCGGTTTCGCCGAACACCCCCGCCTCGACGATCAGCGAGGCATCGCATAAGGCGGCATCAAGGATGGGGGCAACGGGGTTCAGGCTGCGCAGAAAACGTTCAACCGATGCGCGGCGATTGTCGCGTTCGGCAGTGGGCCACATATCGGTCTTTGTCAGCACAATCCGGTCGGCGACAACGATTTGCTTGAGTGCTTCGTCCTGCTCTTCGACCAGCGTTTCAATCTGTGTGGCGTCGGCCAAAGTGACAATGCCAGCGAGATCGCAAATGCGCGAGAGCCAGGGATGAGCGAGGACAGCTTGCATCACCGGCACGGGATCGGCGAGGCCTGTGGTCTCGATCAGGATGCGATTGAACAATTGGCCGGAGCCTTCATCGCGGGCGCGAAACAGATCTTCCAGCGTGGCCACAAGATCGCCGCGGACCGTGCAGCACAGGCAGCCCGAGGACAGCAGCACCATCTCGCCATCAGCGCGCGATTCCAAAAACAGATGATCGAGGCCGACTTCACCAAATTCATTGACGATGACGATGGCGCCTTTCAGCACCGGATCGTGCAAGAGGCGATTGAGCAAAGTCGTTTTGCCCGCGCCCAAAAAGCCGGTGATGATCCCTACAGGCGTGCGGCTGTCCTGTCTCATCTCAGCCTTCTGGCATCACGGTGGCGATCGATGTCGCGCGGCGATTTTCGAACACGACATTCAGCACAATCGCGGCGATCACCAAAGCGCCACCGGCATATTGAACAGGGCCTAAG
>VERN01000043.1 GCA_018882635.1 Beijerinckiaceae bacterium
TATCGGTCGCGAGCGTCTGCTGATAACCCACCGCCGAAGGAATACGGCCTAGCAGCGCCGACACTTCCCAGCCTGCCTGCGTGAAGCGGAAGATGTTTTCGACGAAGAAGAGCACGTCCTGACCTTGATCGCGGAAATGTTCGGCGATCGTGAGACCCGTCAGCGCGACGCGTGCGCGTGCGCCCGGCGGTTCGTTCATCTGGCCGTACACGAGAGCGCACTTCGAACCGTCGCCGCCGCCCTTCTTGTTCACGCCTGATTCGATCATTTCGTGGTAAAGGTCATTGCCTTCACGTGTGCGCTCACCGACGCCGGCGAACACCGAGAAGCCACCATGCGCCTTCGCGACGTTGTTGATCAGTTCCATGATGAGCACGGTCTTGCCGACGCCCGCGCCGCCGAACAGGCCGATCTTACCGCCCTTGGCGTAAGGTGCGAGAAGGTCAACGACCTTAATGCCCGTTTCGAGAATCTGCGCTTCAGTTGACTGTTCAGCGTAGGACGGCGCGGCCTGATGGATGGCGCGCATGGCTTCGCCCTTCACCGGACCGGCTTCGTCCACCGGCTCGCCGATGACGTTGATGATGCGACCGAGCGTCGACAGACCGACCGGGATGGCGATCGGCTGGCCGGTGTCGACCACTTCCTGACCGCGCACGAGACCTTCGGTCACGTCCATCGAGATCGTGCGAACCGATGATTCGCCGAGATGCTGCGCCACTTCGAGCACGAGACGCTGACCATTATTGGTCGTCTCAAGCGCGTTGAGAATTTCAGGGAGGTGCCCGCCGTCGAACTGCACGTCGACAACGGCGCCGATCACCTGCGTCACCCGTCCGATTTTGCCTGTGGTGTTGGCCATCGTTTTACCCTCGGTCTAGCCTCAGAGCGCCTCGGCGCCGGAGATGATTTCAATCAGTTCCTTAGTGATCATTGCCTGACGCGTGCGGTTGTAGAGCATCGTCTGCTTTTTGATCATCTCGCCCGCATTGCGGGTCGCACTGTCCATCGCGCTCATACGGGCGCCCTGTTCGGACGCGGCGTTTTCGAGAAGCGCGCTGAAAACCTGCATCGAAACATTGCGTGGCAGCAGCGTTTCGAGGATCGCCGTATCGCTCGGCTCATAATCATAAGCAGCGAGCGAAGCGTCCTTGGTGGTCGATTCTTCAACCTGCGCAGGGATCAGCTGCAACGCCGTCGGGATCTGTGCGATCACCGAGCGGAAGCGCGAGAAGAACAGGGTGCAGACGTCGAATTCGCCATCCGCAAACATCTTCAGCACGAGCTGACCAACCTGATCGGCCTGTTCGAAACCGATCGCGCGCACCGAGCGGAACTCGATGAATTCAACGATCTGCTTGGCGAACTGCCGACGCAGCAAATCATAGCCCTTCTTGCCGACGCAGACGATCTTCACCGTCTTGCCTTCAGCCATCAGAGCCTGCGCCTTGTCGCGCGCAAGACGCGCGATCGAGGAATTGAACGCGCCGCACAGACCGCGCTCGGCGGTGCACACGACGAGAAGATGCGTCTGATCCTTGCCATTACCAGCAAGGAGTGCCGGTGCGCCCGGATTGCCCTTCACGCCTGCGGCAAGGTTCGACAGAACCTTGTTCATGCGATCAGCATAGGGACGCGCCGCCTCGGCCGCGGTCTGGGCGCGACGGAGCTTAGCCGCCGCGACCATCTGCATGGCCTTGGTGATCTTCTGCGTCGCCTTCACCGAAGCGATGCGGTTGCGGAGATCTTTTAATGACGCCATGGCGCGTCTTCTTCCCTGTCCGCTCGATTACGAGAAGGTCTTGGCGTAAGCGTCGACCACACCCTTCAGCTTCGCCGCGCTGTCGTCGGACAAATCCTTCGACGAGCGGATCGCTTCGAGAATGTCGGCATGCTTGCCGCGCAGAAGGTCGAGAAGACCATCTTGGAACGGACGCACGCGGTTGACCGGCAGCGGATCAAGATAGCCGTTCACGCCGGCGTAAATCACGCAGACCTGTTCTTCCATCTTCATCGGTGCGAACTGCGATTGCTTGAGCAATTCTGTCAGACGCGCGCCGCGATTGAGAAGACGCTGCGTGGTGGCGTCGAGGTCACCACCGAACTGCGCGAAGGCCGCCATTTCGCGGTACTGCGCGAGCTCGCCCTTGATCTTGCCAGCGACCTTTTTCATCGCCTTGGTCTGCGCAGCCGAACCGACGCGCGACACCGAGAGACCGACGTTCACCGCCGGGCGGATGCCCTGGTAGAACAGATCGGTTTCCAAGAAGATCTGACCGTCGGTGATGGAGATCACGTTGGTCGGAATATAGGCCGACACGTCGTTCGCCTGCGTTTCGATGACCGGGAGAGCGGTCAGCGAGCCCGAGCCGAAATCCTTGTTCAGCTTGGCGGCGCGTTCGAGAAGACGTGAATGCAAATAGAACACGTCGCCCGGATACGCTTCGCGGCCCGGCGGGCGGCGCAGCAGGAGCGACATCTGGCGATAAGCGACGGCCTGCTTCGACAGATCGTCATAGATGATCACGGCATGCATGCCGTTATCACGGAAATATTCGCCCATCGTGCAGCCGGTGAACGGTGCAAGGAACTGCATCGGCGCCGGATCCGAAGCGGTCGCAGCGACGACGATCGAATATTCGAGCGCGCCTTGCTCTTCGAGAACCTTCACGAACTGAGCAACCGTCGAACGCTTCTGGCCCACCGCGACATACACGCAGTAAAGCTTCTGGCTTTCGTCATTGCCCTGATTGAGCGGCTTCTGGTTCAGGATCGTGTCGAGCGCGATCGCGGTCTTGCCGGTCTGGCGGTCACCGATGATCAATTCGCGCTGGCCACGGCCGATCGGGATCAGCGCGTCAACGGCCTTGAGGCCCGTTGCCATCGGCTCATGCACCGATTGACGCGGAATGATGCCGGGCGCCTTGACGTCCACGCGCTTGCGCGCTTCCGCCTTGATCGGGCCCTTGCCATCGATCGGATTGCCGAGCGCGTCGACGACACGGCCAAGAAGGCCTTTGCCGACAGGAGCGTCCACGATGGCGCCTGTGCGCTTCACCGTTTGGCCTTCCTTAATGTCGCGGTCGGAACCGAAAATAACGATACCCACGTTATCGGTTTCGAGGTTCAACGCCATGCCACGCACGCCGTTCTCGAACTCGACCATTTCACCGGCCTGGACATTGTCGAGGCCATAGGCGCGGGCAATGCCGTCGCCTACGGACAGAACCTGTCCCACTTCGGTGACCTCTGCCTCAGAGCCGAAATTCTTGATCTGCTCTTTGAGGATCGCGGAGATTTCTGCGGCGCGGATGTCCATCAGCCGACCTCTTTCATCGCGGTACGAATGCCGTTGAGTTTAGTACGAAGCGAAGCATCGACCATGCGAGAGCCGAGCTTCACCACAATGCCACCGATGATGGCCGGGTCGACTTTCACATCGACTTCAACCTTATCACCGGCCACGTCCTTCAGCGCTGACTTGATATCCGAGAGCACTTTCTCGGACGGCATGTCAGCGACCGTCACTTGCGCACGCACAACGCCCTTTTCGCGATCGACTAGCGCGCCATAGGCGCGCACCATGTCGTGAACAGCGAAAAGCCGACGCTTGGCGGCGACGAGTTTCAAAAATTTGGCTGCGAGACCACCGATCCCGGCCTTCTCGAGGATCGGCGACAACGCCTTCACCTGCTCATCCGACGTGAAGACGGGGCTCTTCACGAAGCGGGCCATATCGGGATTGGAGGCGATGAGAGCTTCGAACTTGGCGAGATCGGCCGCCACGGCGTCAACCGCCTTGGCTTCCTGCGCCAATTCGAACAGTGCCGCCGCATAGCGACCGGCGACACCGGAAACGATCGTGTTGTCTTGAGCCACCGGCCGTCTCTCGTTTGCTCCGCGAACCCGGCGATTCGCAGGGATCCCGAAAAGGAACCCGATGCGTTGCACGGCAGGCCGCAGAAATTGGGGATCGGGAAGGCCTGAAGGCCCCCGAAAAGCGAGCGTGAACTAGCATAGCGGTAGGGGGTGCGCAACCCGACTGGAACCTTTTCTGGGGGCGACTTTCGGGGAGCCAGACGAGGCGTTTAGACGCGGGCCGTTCAGAGCACCGAGCGTTTACACGACACAGCCTTAAACCCAGTCGAGCAAGTTTATTAAATAACTGTAATATCTCACAAAAAGCTCTGCGGATCGATATCGATCCCGACTTTTACGCTACCGCGCGGTTTGGGCGCCCGTGCGATCCACGCGCGGATATAGGCTTGCATATCGAAGGCCCGCGGCGTTTTGACCAGAAGGCGGAAGCGGTGCCGTCCCCGGATCATGGCGATGGGCGCTTCGGCCGGGCCCAAAACCTGAATGTCCGGTGGCGCTTCGGCGGCCCGTGCCAAAGCCCGCCCATACGCCTCGGCCTCGGCCCGATCTGTGCCCGACACAACCAAAGCCGCCAGCCGGCCAAAGGGTGGCAGCCCAGCCGCCCGCCGCAGCGCGATCTCCTCAGCGTAAAACCGCTCTGAATCGCCAGACAAAATGGCTTTCATCACCGGATGATCGGGCTGGAAGGTCTGCATCAGCCCCCGTCCTGCCGTCTCGGCACGGCCAGCACGACCCGTCACCTGCTGTAGGAGCTGGAACGTGCGCTCAGCCGCGCGCGGGTCGGCCGACGACAGGCCGAGATCGGCATCAATCACCCCCACCAAAGCGAGCGAGGGGAAATGATGCCCCTTCGCCACCAATTGCGTGCCGATGATGATTTGAAATTCGCCCTGCGCGACAGCATCGAGTTCGCGCCGCAAACGTTCCGTCCCACCCGGCATATCGGAGGAGAGCACGATGCGGCGCGCATCGGGAAAAATCTCCGCCACTTCTTCGGCGATCCGTTCCACGCCCGGCCCGCACGCTGTGAGACTGTCTTCAGCACCGCAGGCGGGGCACGCATCGGGCTTGCGTTCGAGATGTCCACAATGATGGCACATCAATGCACGCCGGAAGCGATGCTCCACCAGCCACGCTGTGCAATCGGGGCATTGAAAACGATGGCCGCAATCACGACACAAGGTCAGTGGCGCATAACCACGCCGATTGAGATAGAGAAGAACTTGCTCACCGCGCTCAATCGTCGCGCGCATTTCGGTGACTAATTTGGGTGACAGGAATTTGCCGCGCACCGGCGCATCGACACGCATATCGATCGCCGCCAGATCGGGCAGGGCGCGGCCGCCGAAACGTTCCGGCAAACGCAAATGCGCATAGCGCCCCTGCTCGGCATTGACGCGACTTTCAAGTGATGGCGTTGCCGATGCGAGAATAACCGGACACGACTCAAATCGGCCACGCACAACCGCCATATCGCGCGCATGGTAATGCACGCCATCTTCTTGCTTATACGCCGCCTCATGCTCTTCATCGAGCACGATGAGACCAAGATTGGCATAGGGCAGAAAGAGCGCTGAGCGTGCCCCTGCAACAACTTTTGCGTCTCCTGATGCAATCGCAGCCAGCGTGCGTTCCCGTTTACGGCCCGTAATTCCAGAATGCCATTCGACAGGGCGCACACCAAAACGCTTGGTAAACCGATCAAGAAATTGCGCGGTGAGTGCAATTTCAGGCACCATCACCAAAGCCTGCCGCCCTTGCCGGATCGCTTCAGCAATCGCTTCAAAATAAACTTCCGTCTTGCCCGAACCTGTCACACCTTCAAGCAGAGACGTTTTGAATTCATGCGCGCGCACTTGAGCGACGAGGACGTCGGCAACCGCTTTTTGCTCAGCCGATAAAATCGGTTGATGGTGATCGGGGTCAGGTGGCAGCGCGACCGGTTTTGCGGCAATCGCTTCGGTGAGCAACACCTCTTCGTCGATCAAGCCATCAATGACGGCGACACTCACGCCCGCCAGCTCAGCGAGTTCTCGTTTCGTATGGAGCAAACCACCTTCTGCTGCCGCGATCACTTTGATGCGCGCAGGCGTCATCCGTTCGGGACGCTTGTCCGTTAAGCGCACACCAATGGTGATGCGCTCGCTGCGCTCTTCATCCGGCAGGCGCAGCGCCATTTTGAGAACCATGCCGCGCGGTGCCAAAGTGTAGCGCGCGACCCAATCGACGAAATCGCGCAAGGCTTGCGACAAGGGCGGCGCATCGATTCGACCAATCACCGCTTTGAGATTGCCGCCTGACGCGCTGGTGGTCGTTTCCCACACCACACCAACGACATCGCGCGGCCCAAGCGGCACCGCTACACTGTCGCCCGGCGCGACCTCGAGCCCCTTGGGCAAACGGTAGGAATAGGTCTGGTCGAGCGCGAGTGGGATCAAGACCTCGGCCACCATCGTCGCCGGGGCCTCAAAAAGGGTATCGATGGTGGACCCGTTCCGCGCCATGCCTTCGTTTAGCACCGATTCGTGCGCCGTTGACCGGTGCTTAACTCTTTATGCCCCTGATACCATCATGGTCGCTGCGTCCCGCCCCCTTGAGCGTTTTCTCCGCCATCTTGCGGCGGAACGGCGGGCCTCGCCCAAAACGGTTGAGGCCTATGGCCGGGACATTGCCCAATTCCTCGGTTTCCTCTCCCAGCGCGCAGGCGCCAAGCTCTCCAAATTGCAGGCGGCTGACATTCGCGCTTTCATGGGAGCACGGCGCGAGGAAGGCGTCGGCAGCCGCACCTTGATGCGCCAACTCGCAGCCATTCGCGCCTTTCTGCGTTTTCTTGAACGCGAGGGTGAGGCGGATGCCTCTGCCCTCTCGCTCATTCGCGGACCGAAAATCGCCAAAGGCCTGCCGAAACCTGTCGCCACATCGGCGGCCAAAGCGCTGATCGATCCCGCCACCCGTGCGGGAGAAGAACGCGAGCCGTGGATTTTCGCCCGCGATGCCGCCGTCCTCGCCCTGTGTTATGGCGCGGGCCTGCGCATTTCCGAAGCGCTTGGCATCACCAAACGCAATGCGCCGATCGGCCATCGCGACAGCGTCACCGTGCTTGGCAAGGGCAGCAAGACGCGCATGGTGCCGGTGATCGTGCCCGTGCGTCGCGCCATAGAGGATTATCTCGCCCAGTGCCCCTATGCACTCAACGATGATGATCTGATCTTTCGCGGTGCCAAGGGCGGTCCACTCTCGCCACGGATCGTGCAAGCGACCATGCAGCGTATGCGCGGCGCATTAGGATTGCCCGATACGGCAACGCCGCATGCACTGCGCCATTCCTTTGCGACGCATCTCTTGGCAAAAGGCGGGGATCTGCGCGCGATCCAAGAATTGCTCGGCCACGCATCACTCTCAACGACGCAGATTTACACCGCCATCGACCGCGATCATCTCTTACGCGTGGTGGAAAGCGCCCATCCGCGCGGATGATTAAGCGCGCCGGAAATACTTCCGCCGCCAACGCAGAATGAGCGGCACGAGCTTGTTTTTACGGCGTATGAATTTTTGCCGGAAGGATGCAATGGCCTGACGCGCAGGTGCGATCTGTTTCTGCGACCATGCCCGCGCCCTTTGTGTCCAATGATATAAGCGCCGGAACAACGGAATGGTCATCAGCTTGTCGTGGCAGAGTTCATAGAGGAACGCTGCGACCGCGAGACCCACGGACTTTGCCAAGAAGAAGACAAAGGCGCCTGCAATGAAATGGCCGCGCGCAATCAGCCACAGGCCTGCCAATTTGAACGGTAGCAGAATGAGCCCTGGCAAGAAAAAGAGGAGCAGCGTGGCATAGGGATGCAACCGTGCAATGCCACGCGCGGCGAGATCTTTCAGCCGCTTGAGCGGCAGGGCATCGATGACAGCCCGCACGACAGGACCCAAATGGTCCCACAGCCACGCCTCGAGCATGAAGGCGAGCGCAAGCACAAACCAGAGCGGGCGGAGAAGGCGGCGCATACGATCTTCAACCTAAGCATCACGGCAAATTTAAGGATAGCACACGAGACAAGCTGTCGAAGCTGAAACAAAAACGCGGGCGTCACCGCCCGCGTTTAGAAAAAGTGCAGAGACGCGCTGCGATTACGTATGAAGCGCGCGCTTTTCAACAGCGAGGGCCGCTTCTTTCACGGCTTCACTCATCGTCGGATGGGCATGGCAGGTGCGCGCCAGATCTTCAGACGAACCGCCGAATTCCATCAGCACGGCAACTTCATGGATCATATCGCCTGCGCCAAAGCCAACGATATGGGCACCCAGCACACGATCGGTGGTGGCATCGGCCAACACTTTCACGAAGCCATCATTCTTGCGCATTGCACGCGCGCGGCCATTCGCCGTGAACGGGAACTTACCAACCTTGTAAGCAACGCCCGCTTCTTTCAGCTCCTCTTCGGTCTTGCCGACCGAGGCCACTTCCGGTGCCGTGTAAACGACGCCGGGAATGACATCATAATTCACATGCCCGGCCTTACCGGCGAGAATTTCAGCGACCGCAACGCCCTCATCTTCCGCCTTGTGCGCGAGCATAGGTCCACGCACCACGTCACCAATGGCATAAATGCCCGGAACGCTTGATTGGAAATGATGATCAATCACAACGCGACCGCGATCCATCGCGACACCGGCTGCTTCAAGCCCGAGGCCTTCCGTGTAGGGACGGCGGCCAATCGCCACCAACACCACATCGGCATCAATCGATTTTGCGTCGCCACCCGCAGCCGGTTCAACCGAAACCTTCGCGCCCTTCTTGCCGGTTTCAACGCCCGTGACCTTATGGCCGAGATGGAACGTAAAACCCTGCTTCTCCAGCATGCGCTGGAATTGCTTTGAGACTTCGAGATCCATACCGGGCAGGATGCGATCGAGATATTCAACCACGATCACTTCAGCACCGAGACGGCGCCACACCGAACCAAGCTCAAGCCCAATCACACCTGCGCCGACAACGACGAGTTTGCCCGGCACCTTATCGAGCGTGAGCGCACCGGTCGACGAGACGATTGTTTTCTCATCAATCGTGACACCCGGCAGCGGCGCGACATCGGAGCCGGTGGCGATGACGATGGATTTGGTCTCATGCACCGTCGCATTGCCTTTGGCATCGGTCACTTCGACCTTGCCAGCACCGAGAATTTTCCCGGCACCCGACAACACATCGACCTTGTTCTTCTTCATCAAAAACGCAACGCCTTGGACATTCGCGCCCACCGTTTCGTCCTTGTGCTTCATCATCGCAGCAAGATCGAGCTTTGGCTTGCCAACGCTGATACCGAGCGCAGCGAAATCATGCCCCGCTTCCTCGAACATGTCAGACGCGTGCAGCAGCGCCTTCGATGGAATGCAGCCAATGTTGAGGCAAGTGCCGCCAAGCGTAGCGCGCTTTTCAACAATCGCCGTCTTCAAACCAAGCTGCGCCGCGCGAATGGCGCAGACATAACCGCCCGGACCTGCGCCAATAATGATCAGATCGTAAGACATCAAAAGCTCCCGATCAGAGGTCAAGCACGAGGCGGGACGGATCTTCGAGCGCATCCTTGACCCGCACGAGGAAGGTGACCGCTTCCTTGCCATCGACGATGCGGTGATCATAGGAGAGCGCGAGATACATCATCGGACGGATCTCGATCTTGCCGCCGACCACCATCGGGCGTTCTTGGATCTTGTGCATGCCGAGAATGCCAGATTGCGGCGCATTCAGGATCGGCGTCGACATCAAGGAGCCATAAACGCCACCATTCGAGATGGTGAACGTGCCGCCCTGCATTTCCTCGATCTTGAGCTGGCCATCGCGCGCGCGACGACCGAAATCAGCGATCGTCTTTTCAACCGTCGCAATCGACATGTCCTGCGCATCGCGCACAACCGGAACGACGAGACCCTTCTCGGTGCCGACAGCAACGCCGATATTGTAATAATTCTTGAAGATGATGTCGGTGCCGTCGATCTCAGCGTTGACGGCCGGGATTTCCTTCAACGCTTCGACGCAGGCCTTCACAAAGAAGCCCATGAAGCCGAGCTTCACGCCGTGCTTCTTCTCGAACAGATCCTTATAGCGATTGCGCAGAGCCATCACTTCCGTCATGTCGACTTCGTTGAAGGTCGTCAGCATGGCGGCGGTCGATTGCGCTTCCTTCAGGCGGCGCGCGATGGTCTGGCGCAGTTTCGTCATGCGCACGCGTTCTTCGCGCGCTGCATCAACAGGCACTGACGGCGCGCGCACGGCAACAGGCGCCGCAGCAGGTGCAGACATCGCAGCGAGCATGTCGCCCTTCGTCACGCGGCCATCCTTACCAGAGCCCGCGACAGAAGCCGGATTGACTCCGCTTTCAGCCGCCATGCGCGCGACAGCCGGGCCGTTATCGCTCGACTTTGCGGCCGCTAGCGCCGGAGCCGGTGCAGCCTTCGGCGCTTCTGCTTTCGGAGCCGCAGCCGGTGCAGCCGCAGCCGCGCCCGAACCCGCCCCAATATTGCCAAGCAGCGCGCCAACGCCAACCGTATCGCCTTCATTGGCGACGATTTCAGCCAGCACGCCCGCGGCAGGCGCATTCACTTCGAGCGTAACCTTGTCCGTTTCCAGTTCGAGCAAAGGCTCGTCTGCTTTCACAGCTTCGCCGGGCTTCTTGAACCAGCGGCCGATCGTGGCCTCGGACACCGACTCACCGAGGGTCGGAACGCGGATTTCTGTTGCCATGGTCGTTTCTTCCAATCGTTGAATCTGAATCAGGCAGAGAAGGCTTCGTCGAGGAAGGCTTGCAGCTGCGCGAGATGTTTCGACATCAGGCCCGTCGCGGTCGCGGCCGAAGCCGGACGACCGGCATAACGGGCGCGTTTCACCTTGCAGCCCGCATGCTGGAGAACCCATTCGAGATAGGGATCGACGAAGAACCAAGAGCCCATATTTTTCGGCTCTTCTTGGCACCACACCACATCCGCATTCTTGAAGCGTGACAATTCGGCAGCCAGCGCTTTCACCGGGAACGGATAAAGCTGCTCAACACGCATGATGTAGACATCATCAATGCCGCGCTTTTCGCGTTCTTCATAGAGATCGTAATAGACCTTACCCGAGCACAAGATCACGCGACGGATTTTGTTATCCTTCACGAGCTTGATCTTCTCGCCCTTCAAGACCTGCGCATCATCCCACAAAATGCGATGGAATGAGGTGCCTTCGCCCATCTCATCAAGACGGGAGACAGCCCGCTTGTGCCGCAGAAGCGATTTCGGCGTCATCAGGATCAAAGGCTTGCGGAAATCGCGCTTCAGCTGACGGCGCAGAATGTGGAAATAATTCGCAGGCGTCGTGCAATTGGCGACCTGCATATTATCTTCAGCGCACATTTGCAGATAGCGCTCAAGACGCGCGGATGAATGCTCCGGCCCCTGCCCTTCATAGCCATGCGGCAACAGGCAGACGAGGCCCGACATACGCAGCCATTTGCGTTCGCCCGACGAGATGAACTGGTCAAACACGACCTGCGCGCCATTGGCGAAATCGCCAAACTGCGCTTCCCACATCGTCAGCGCATTCGGCTCTGCCAGCGAATAGCCATACTCGAACCCGAGCACCGCTTCTTCCGAGAGCATCGAATTGATGACTTCATATTTGCCTTGGCCGGGGCCGATATTGCTCAGCGGCTTATAACGCTTCTCAGTGACCTGATCGATCAAGACAGAATGGCGTTGCGAGAACGTGCCGCGTTCGCAATCCTGACCAGACAAGCGCACGCGCGCACCCGTCTTCAGAATTGTACCGAATGCCAGCGCTTCCGCCGTTGCCCAATCAATGCCTTCGCCCGTTTCAATGGCCTTGCGGCGATTATCCATGAAACGTTGAATGGTCTTATGGATGTTGAAGCCTTCCGGCACCGCCGTGATGCGCTCGCCAATCTCGCGCAATTCGGCGAGCGGCACGCCCGTTTGGCCGCGGCGCGGATCATCCTGCGTTTCCGACGAGACGACTTTGAGGCCCGCCCAACGCCCATCAAGCCAATCCGCCTTGTTTGGCTTATAGGCTTGGCCAGCTTCATATTCGGCTTCCAGGCGGTTACGCCAATCGGCCTTCATCTTGTCGACTTCGCCCTGCGTGACAACGCCTTCAGCGATCAGCTTTTCTGCATAAAGTTCCAACGTCGTCTTCTGCGAGCGGATCTGCTTATACATCAAGGGCTGCGTGAACGCCGGCTCATCACCTTCATTGTGGCCAAAGCGGCGATAGCAGAACATGTCCACAACAACAGGCTTGTGGAATTGTTGACGGAATTCCGTCGCCACTTTCGCCGCAAACACCACGGCTTCCGGATCATCCCCATTCACATGGAAGATCGGCGCTTCGATCATCTTCGCCACATCGGACGGATAGGGCGAGGAGCGCGAGAAGCGCGGATAGGTCGTAAAACCGATCTGGTTGTTGATGATGAAATGCACCGAACCGCCGGTGCGATGCCCTTTCAGACCCGAAAGGCCCAAACATTCCGCGACCACGCCTTGGCCAGCAAACGCCGCGTCGCCATGGATCAACAGCGGCATCACGCTTGAGCGCGTATCCTTATCGCCATGCTGATCCTGTTTTGCGCGCACCTTGCCAAGCACAACAGGGTCGACGATTTCGAGATGCGAAGGATTGGCGGTGAGCGAGAGATGGACAGTGTTGCCATCAAAGATGCGGTCCGATGAAGCACCCAGATGATATTTCACATCGCCCGAACCTTCGACATCATCCGGCGCATATGAACCGCCTTTGAATTCATGGAAGAGCGCGCGGTGCGGCTTGGCCATCACTTGTGTCAGAACGTTCAGACGGCCGCGATGAGCCATGCCGAACACGATTTCCTTCACGCCGAGATTGCCACCACGCTTGATGATCTGTTCCAGCGCGGGAACCAAAGATTCACCGCCATCAAGACCAAACCGTTTGGTGCCGGTATATTTAACGTCGATGAACTTCTCGAAGCCTTCGGTCTCGATCAGCTTGTTCAGAATGGCGCGCTTGCCTTCACGCGTGAACGCAATTTCCTTATCTGGACCTTCAATGCGTTCTTGAATCCAGGCCTTCTCGGCCGGATTAGAAATGTGCATGAACTCCCAACCGATCGTCGAGCAATAGGTCCGCTTGAGGATCGCGAGCATTTCACGCAGCGTGGCATATTCAAGCCCAAGCACGTGATCGATGAAGATCTTGCGATCCCAATCCGCTTCGGTGAAGCCATAGCTCGATGGATCAAGCTCTTCATGATCCTTGCGCTTTTCCATGTGAAGCGGGTCGAGATCGGCATGAAGATGGCCGCGCATACGATAGGCGCGGATCATCATCAATGCGCGCACGGAATCGCGCGTCGCCTGCATCAATTCAGCGGGCGAAACACCGCCCTTGGCATCCGCTTTTTGCTTCAGCTTGTCGGTGACAATCTTATCGACTTGCGCCCAATTGCCATCAAGCGCGGACACGAGTTCGCCATTGGCCGGGATGGGCCAATTTGGCCGCTTCCACGAAGCGCCCTTCGCGCTTTTTTCAATGGAAGCAGGATCATCGCCAAGCGCGGCGAAGAATTCGCGCCATTCGGCATCAACCGATGACGGATCCTTCTGATAGCGTGCATAGAGATCTTCGATATAGGTGGCGTTGCCACCGTAGAGAAACGAAGTCGCGAGAAAAGCGTCGTTCTGATCTTGGCGTGCCATAGCCACCACCCTTGAAGAAGATCCACCCGAAAATGCGCCGGTTGATCCGGCGGCCGTCAGAGAAAGACGGCCGGCTCTTCATGCGAGCCGGCCGTGTCGTTTTTGCGTCAGCCCTTCAGCACGTCGACAAGCGTCTTGCCGAGGCGTGCGGGCGACGGCGACACGCGAATGCCCGCCGCTTCCATCGCTGCAATCTTGTCTTCCGCGCCGCCCTTGCCGCCGGAGATGATCGCACCGGCATGGCCCATGCGGCGACCGGGAGGAGCCGTGCGGCCCGCAATGAAGCCCACCATCGGCTTTTTGCGGCCGCGCTTGGCTTCGTCCTTGATGAACTGCGCGGCATCTTCTTCCGCTGAGCCGCCGATTTCACCGATCATGATGATCGATTCCGTCTTCGGATCGGCGAGGAACATCTCAAGCACATCGATAAATTCCGTGCCCTTCACCGGATCACCGCCGATGCCAACCGCCGTCGTCTGGCCAAGGCCTTCCTGCGTGGTCTGGAACACGGCTTCATAGGTCAAGGTGCCGGAGCGCGACACGATGCCGACATTGCCGCGCTTGAAGATGTTGCCGGGCATAATGCCGATCTTGCATTCGCCCGGCGTGATCACGCCCGGGCAGTTCGGCCCGATGAGACGCGACTTCGAACCGATCAGCGAACGCTTCACGCGCACCATGTCGAGCACCGGAATCCCTTCCGTGATGCAAACGATGAGCGGAATTTCCGCATCGATCGCTTCGCAGATAGCGTCGGCTGCGCCGGGCGGCGGAACATAGATCACGGACGCATCAGCACCCGTTTTCGCACGCGCTTCGGACACAGTGTCGAACACCGGCAGGCCGAGATGCGTGGAGCCACCCTTACCGGGCGACGTGCCGCCGACCATTTTTGTGCCATAGGCAATGGCCTGTTCGGAATGGAAGGTGCCGTTCTTGCCAGTGAAACCTTGGCAGATGACTTTTGTATTGGCGTCGATCAGGACGGACATTAGCGGGCCTCCTTGACGGCCTTGACGATTTTCTGTGCGGCGTCGTCGAGATCATCGGCCGGGATCACGTTGAGACCGGATTCGCGGATGATCTTCTTGCCGAGTTCGACATTCGTGCCTTCGAGGCGCACGACGAGCGGCACTTGCAGGCCGACATCTTTCACCGCGGCAATCACGCCTTCGGCGATGATGTCGCATTTCATGATGCCACCGAAAATATTGACGAGAATGCCTTTGACGTTTGGATCAGCGGTGATGATCTTGAACGCGGCCGTCACCTTCTCCTTCGTCGCGCCACCGCCGACATCAAGGAAGTTGGCGGGGAATTCGCCATAAAGCTTGATGATGTCCATCGTGGCCATAGCGAGACCGGCACCATTGACCATGCAACCGATCGTGCCATCAAGCGCGATATAGTTGAGGTCATATTTCGATGCTTCGATTTCTTTCGCATCTTCTTCGGTCTCGTCGCGCAATGCGGCAACGTCCGGATGGCGATAGATCGCGTTGCCATCGAACGAGACTTTCGCGTCGAGGCATTTCAGCTGACCTTGCTTGGTGATGATCAGCGGATTGATTTCGAGCATCGCCATGTCCTTGGCGACGAACGCGGTATAGAGCTGCGCGGTCAACTTCTCAGCCTGCTTGGCGAGATCACCGGTTAGATGCAGCGCCTGCGCTACGCGGCGGCCATGATGGCCCATCACGCCGGTCGCGGGATCAACGGAGAAGGTGATGATCTTTTCAGGTGTCTTATGCGCGACTTCTTCAATGTCCATGCCGCCTTCGGTCGACACGACAAAAGCGATCCGCGACGTCGAACGATCGACCAGCATCGAGAGGTAGAATTCTTTTTCGATGTCGGAACCGTCTTCGATATAGAGACGATTGACCTGCTTGCCTGCGGGACCCGTTTGAATGGTCACGAGCGTGTTGCCGAGCATCTGATCGACGAACTGCTTCACTTCATCAATCGACTTGGCGAGGCGCACGCCGCCCTTTTCGCCCGCGGCCGCTTCCTTGAACTTACCCTTGCCGCGTCCGCCGGCATGGATTTGCGATTTAACGACCCAGAGCGGACCGCCGAGTTCCTTGGCTGCGGCTTCAGCCTGGCCCTTTTCGAGCACGGCGCGGCCATTGGAGACCGGCACGCCGAATTCTTTCAACAGC
>VERN01000044.1 GCA_018882635.1 Beijerinckiaceae bacterium
GCTCTCTATACCGCACCGCACGCGACTGGCTTTACCGCCAACCCACCCTGCTCCTCACCCTGACCACCATGATGTGGGCGGGCAATGGGGTTGCAGGCAAACTAGCCGTGGGCGCGATCGGGCCAATGGCGCTGGTGTTTTGGCGCTGGGTTATAGCCTGTTCTATTTTAGCCCTGATCGCGCGCACCGATGTGAAGCGTGACTGGTCTTTGATGCGCCCACATCTCTTCGCTATTTTTCTCATGGGCACGCTGGGCTTCACCGGCTTCAACGCCTTGTTCTATCTCTCCGCGCATTATACGAGCGCGGTGAACATGACGATTTTGCAAGGCGCGATCCCGGTCTTCGTGATGCTGGGTGCACTTCTCGTTCATCGCGTGCGTGCGAGCGCCATCCAATTATTTGGCGTTCTGGTCACGCTTGCAGGTGTGGCTACCATCGCCGCCCAAGGCAGCCTCGAGACCCTTCGTCACCTCAGCTTTAACATAGGCGATGTGTTTCTCATCATCGCCTGCGTTTTTTATGCAGGCTATACGCTCGCCTTGCGAAACCGTCCGCAAGTCTCACCCCTCAGCTTCTTCACGCTGTTGGCCATCGCGGCCTGCGTGACATCAGTGCCCCTCTATGTGATCGAAATCGCGCATGGCGCTTTTGTTTGGCCGGACGCGAGAGGTTATGCCGTCCTGATTTATGCAGGGATTTTTCCAAGCCTTGTGTCACAACTCTTTTTTATGCGCGGTGTCGCAATTGTAGGGCCGAGCCGCGCTGGCATTTTCACCAATCTTGTGCCGGTGTTCGGTGCCCTCTTCGCTGTCATTTTTCTCGGTGAGCCATTTCACCTTTATCATGCCCTTGCGATGGTGTTGGTGCTGGGCGGCATCCTGATTGCCGAAACATTGGGGCGACGCTGAAACAAAAAGCCTCCGTCCGAAGACGGAGGCTTTTGATTGGCGCGAAAGGGCGCAGGATCAGAATTTCAACGTCTTCACCTGCTTCACACCCGGCAGCGTTTCGATGATCTTCAAGGCAGGCGCTGGCACTTCACCATCGACTTCGACAAGCGCAATCGCAGATCCGCCCTTGGCATCACGGCCCAGTGCAAATGTCGCGATATTGACACCAGCCTCGCCAAGCGCAGATGCAAAGCGACCGATGAAGCCCGGCTTGTCTTCATTCGTCACATAAATCATGGACGGCGCAAACTCAGCATCCACCTTGAGGCCCTTGATCGCGATGATGCGCGGCTTGCCATCATGGAAGACGGTTCCGGCAATCGAACGCTCTTGCTCAGCCGTCACTACTGTGAGCGTGATCAGCGATTCATAATCGCCTTCCGCCACACGCGCCGTTTCCGACACAGCAATGCCGCGTTCTTTCGCAACGATCGGTGCAGAGACAACGTTCACATCCGCAAGCGCCGGGCGCAGAAGTCCGGCAATAGCCGCCGCTGTCAGCGCCTTGAGCTTGAGGCCTGCGACTGTGCCTTCATAAGTGATGCGGATTTCCTTGATGTCGCTCGTCGTCAACTGTCCGGCAAAAGCACCAAGCTTTTCAGCCAATGCGATGAAAGGCTTCAGCTTCGGCGCTTCTTCCGCCGTGATCGACGGGAAATTCACCGCATTGCTGATCGCGCCGCGGATCAAATAATCAGACATTTGTTCCGCAACCTGCAGCGCCACATTCTCCTGTGCTTCGTTGGTGGAAGCGCCAAGATGCGGCGTGCAGATGACATTGGGATGGCCAAACAGCGGATTGGTCTTGGCCGGTTCTTCGAGGAACACATCGAACGCCGCACCCGCGACATGGCCGCTATCGAGCGCCGCACGCAGCGCTGCTTCATCAACGAGGCCACCACGCGCGCAATTGATAATGCGCACGCCCTTCTTCGTCTTGGCGATGTTTTCAGCCGACAGAATATTCTTTGTCTGCGCCGTCATTGGCACGTGCAAGGTGATGAAATCGGCTTTGGCGAGCAAATCGTCCAACTCAACCTTCTCCACACCCAGATCAATCGCGCGCTCTGGTGAGAGGAAGGGATCATAAGCCAGCACGCGCATTTTGAGACCAAGCGCGCGATCAGCCACAATCGAACCGATATTGCCGCACCCAATGAGGCCGAGCACCTTGCCGGTGATTTCGACACCCATGAAACGGTTCTTTTCCCATTTGCCAGCCTGCGTCGATGCATCAGCGGCTGGGATTTCGCGCGCAATCGCAAACATCATGGCAATGGCGTGTTCGGCCGTCGTGATCGAATTGCCGAACGGCGTATTCATCACGATGATGCCCTTGCCCGTTGCGGCCGGAATATCGACATTGTCGACACCGATGCCAGCGCGACCGACGACCTTCAGATTTTTGGCTTCGGCGATGATTTTGTCGGTAACCTTTGTCGCCGAGCGAATCGCAAGACCATCATAATTACCAATGATGGCTGCGAGCTTATCCTTGTCCTTGCCGAGATCAGGCTGGAAATCGACTTCGACGCCGCGATCTTTGAAAATCGCAACCGCGGCAGGAGACAAAGCATCAGAAATGAGAACGCGGGGAGCCATGGCAGCTATCCTTCGTGAAGACGCGTGCGACACGCGTCAGATGAAACGGAAAAGGAGATGAGGCCCGGCCGCCGACGCGTCGTTAAACCAACACAGCGGCCGGGAGAATGATTAGGCGGCTTTCAGAGCGGCCTTGGTTGTATGGAAGGCATAGGCAAGCCATTCCATCAGCGCCTTGACGTCAGCTGTTTCGACTGTCGCGCCGCACCAAATGCGCAGGCCTGCGGGCGCATCGCGATACGCACCGAGATCATAGCCAACCTTTTCCTTCTCAAGGAGAGCGGCGACATTCTTAGCAAAATCAGCCTGCGCTGCATCATCAAGCGCCTTCAGCGCCGGATCGGAGAAGACGAGGCAGACCGACGTATTCGAGCGCGTCTTTGGATCCTTCGCGAGGAAATCGATCCAATCATTCTGCGCAACAAAATCGGCGATGACCTTGGTATTGGCATCAGCGCGCGCAACGAGCGCATCCAAACCACCGATCTTTTTCGCCCATTCCAACGCATCGATGTAATCTTCGACGCACAGCATCGATGGCGTATTGATCGTTTCGCCTTGGAAGATACCTTCCGAAATCTTGCCGCCTGAGGTCAGGCGGAAAATCTTCGGCAATGGCCAGGCTGGCGTATAGCTTGTCAGGCGCTCAGCAGCACGCGGCGACAGAATGATCACCCCATGCGCGGCTTCACCACCCAGCACCTTCTGCCAAGGGAACGTCACGACATCGAGCTTCGGCCAATCGAGGCGCTGCGCAAAGGCAGCCGATGTGGCGTCACAAATCGTCAAACCCTTGCGATCCGCTGGGATCCAATCGCCATTCGGCACCCGCACGCCTGACGTTGTGCCATTCCATGTGAAGACGACGTCATGATCGAAATTAACGGTCGCAAGATCGACGATCTCGCCATAACCGGCTTTGAGAACGCGGGCATCTTTCAGCTTGAGCTGCTTGACGGCATCCGTCACCCAGCCTTCGCCGAAGCTTTCCCAAGCCAGCATGTCGACAGGGCGCGCACCCAAAAGGGTCCACATCGCCATTTCAACAGCGCCGGTGTCAGACGCAGGCACAATCCCGATGCGATAATCGGCGGGAACCTGCAAAATTTCACGGGTCAGATCGATGGCAAGCTTCAGCTTCGCCTTGCCAACTTTGGCACGGTGAGAGCGACCGAGCGGTGCATCTTTGAGAGCGTCGAGGGACCAGCCAGGGCGCTTCGCGCAGGGGCCGGACGAAAAATTAGCGCAAGCCGGCTTTGTGCCGGGCGGGGTCATAGTCATCTGTTGATCTCCATCCTTACAGATGGGCGCTCCCCGTTGGGGGGGAGTGTCCCGCCGCCGTGGGTAGAGCAAGGGGGACCCCGTGTCAAAGGGAAACCGGCCGCCCGCAGGCGGGCACAAGGTCAACCTTTGGCTAGCGTGCAAAACCAAAAGGCGGCCCTAGGCCGCCCTTTGCCTGCCCCATGCGACGGTTTCAAGCAGCCGCTTTAGCGACCGCCGCACACACTTCATCGACGATTGTTTCAACAAGTTCCGCATCATCGGCCTCTGCCATCACGCGGATGACAGGCTCAGTGCCCGACGGCCGGATAACGAGGCGGCCCGCCTTGCCGAGCTTCTCGCGCGACAATGCGATGGCTTTCTTCACAGGCTCCGCCTCAAGCGGTTGGCCAGATTTGAAGCGAACATTTTTCAAAAGCTGCGGCACCGGCTCAAAGCAATGGCACAATTCGCTGACGGGCCGATCTTTCCGTTTCAGCACAGCGAGCACTTGCAACGCAGAAACGAGACCATCGCCAGTCGTACCAAAATCACTCAAGATGATGTGGCCAGATTGCTCGCCGCCCACATTGTAGCCATGCGCGCGCATTTCCTCGAGTACATAACGGTCGCCGACAGCTGAACGCACGAGCGATAAACCCTGCCCAGCAAGATACCGTTCAAGCCCGAGATTGGACATGATGGTGGCCACAATCCCCGGCTTTGACAGACGATGCTCTTCATTCCAGCTCGTTGCGATCACGGCCATCAACTGGTCGCCATCAACGACATGGCCTTTTTCATCGACAATAATAACGCGATCGGCATCGCCATCGAGCGCAATGCCAATATCAGCGCGCATTTCGCGGACTTTATTTGCAAGCGTCTGCGGCGCCGTCGAGCCCACATCGCGATTAATGTTGAAGCCATCGGGTTTTTCGCCAATCGCGAAGACTTCAGCACCCAATTCCCACAACGCTTCAGGCGCCACGCGATAGGCGGCACCATTAGCGCAATCGACAACAATCCGCAGACCGGAGAGATCAACACTCCCCATGATGGTGCGCTTGGCGAATTCGATATAACGCGCATGCACCGCCTCAACGCGTTTGGCGCGTCCGAGTTTCATGGGATCGGCCAAGCGTGACGACAAATCAGAATCGAGCAATTCCTCGATCTCGCGTTCTGTCGCATCCGAGAGCTTATAGCCGTCCGGGCCAAACAATTTGATCCCGTTATCTTCGAATGTGTTGTGCGAAGCTGAAATCATCACGCCCAAATCGGCACGCATCGATGTGGTCAGCATCGCGACCGCAGGCGTCGGCATCGGGCCGAGCAGCAGCGGATCCATCCCGACAGAGGTAAAGCCGGCCACGAGCGCATTTTCGATCATGTAGCCGGAGAGCCGCGTATCCTTGCCGATCACAACGCGATGGCGGTGTTCGCCGCGTTGAAACACGAGGCCAGCCGCCTGCCCCACCTTCAACGCCAACTCGGGCGTGATGACCTTATTGGCCTGTCCGCGAATACCGTCGGTTCCGAAATAGCTGCGGCTCATCAAGAAAACCCCTAAGCGACCATGGCGCCTGTATAACAAAGCGGGCGGCCGCCCGCAGGCTGCCATCCCATCAACAAATATGACGGATGGTAACGAGCCTCTTAACGAAAACGCCCGGCTTGGGGCCGGGCGCTTCAAATCGTTACGAGGGTTGCGGCTCGAGCCCGCCCCCCGCATCCGGTGCGCCCCGTGGGCGACCTTTGCCCGCCGTCGGCACCGCAGGCGAAGCGCGCGGCGGCTCTTCATCCGTGTCGCGCACCGGCGGCTTTCCATTGATCAGGTCGATGATTTCATCACCCGATAGGGTCTCATATTCGAGAAGCCCCTTGGCGAGCGCCTCAAGTGCGTCCTTCTTCTCGGTCAAGATACGACGCGCTTCTTCGTGCCCGGCCTCGACCAGACGACGGATTTCGGCGTCGATCTTCTGCGCTGTCGATTCAGAAATGTTCTGCTGGCGCGCCACTGACATGCCAAGGAACACTTCTTCCTGGTTTTCGCCATAAGCCACAGTGCCAAGCTCGGGCGAGAAGCCCCAGCGCGTCACCATCATGCGGGCAAGACGCGTCGCCTGCTCAATGTCGCTTTGCGCACCGGAGGTGACCTTGTCCTTACCGAAAGTCATTTCTTCAGCAATGCGGCCGCCCATCATTATCGCGAGGCGCGATGTCATCTGCTCAAAGCTCATTGAGAGCTTGTCGCGTTCAGGCAATTGCATGACCATGCCAAGCGCGCGACCGCGCGGAATGATCGTCGCCTTATGCACCGGATCGGTGGCCGGAACATTGAGCGCAACGATGGCGTGACCCGCTTCGTGATAGGCCGTGAGACGCTTTTCGTCTTCGCTCATCACGAGACTACGGCGCTCCGCACCCATCATGACCTTGTCTTTGGCGTCTTCAAATTCCGCACGCGTGACAATGCGCTTACCGCGCCGCGCCGCGAGAAGCGCCGCTTCGTTCACGAGGTTCATGAGATCAGCGCCCGAGAACCCGGGCGTGCCGCGCGCGATCACTTTGAGATCGACATCCGGCGCGAGCGGAACCTTGCGCACATGGACCTTCAAGATCTTTTCGCGACCCGTCACATCCGGATTGGGCACAACGATCTGACGGTCGAAACGGCCAGGACGCAGCAATGCAGGATCAAGCACGTCCGGACGGTTCGTCGCGGCAATGATAATGATGCCTTCATTGGCTTCGAAACCATCCATTTCAACGAGCAATTGGTTGAGCGTCTGTTCGCGCTCATCATTGCCGCCGCCAAGGCCCGCGCCACGATGGCGACCGACCGCGTCGATTTCGTCGATGAAAATGATGCAAGGGGCGTTCTTCTTTGCTTGATCGAACATGTCGCGCACGCGGCTTGCGCCAACGCCGACGAACATTTCCACGAAGTCAGATCCCGAAATCGTGAAGAACGGCACATTCGCTTCGCCTGCAACAGCGCGCGCGATGAGTGTTTTACCCGTGCCGGGCGGGCCGACGAGCAGCACGCCGCGCGGAATACGCCCACCGAGACGCTGGAATTTTTGCGGATCGCGCAGGAACTCGACGATCTCTTGCAAATCTTCTTTCGCTTCGTCGACGCCCGCGACGTCATCAAACGTCACGCGGCCATGCGCTTCATTCAGCAATTTGGCTTTCGACTTACCAAAGCCCATCGCCTTGCCTGCACCGCCCTGCATTTGGCGCGACAAGAAAATCCATGCTGCGAGCAGCACGATCATCGGCAGCCAATTGACGAGCAAAGCGAGGAACCAAGGCATCGATTCATTCTGCGGCTTGGCCGAGAAATTCACGCCCTTTTGCGACAGCTTTTGCACAAGCGTTGGATCATTCGGCGCATAGGTCTGGAACGTGCGGCCGTCCGACAGGGTTCCGTGAATCTCGGGACCCGCGATCTGCACATTGGTGACACGGCCCGCATCGACATCTTGCAAGAACTGGCTGTAGCTCAAATCCTGCGAGGCGTTACGGTGGCTAGGGTTCTGGAAAAGCGTCACAAGCGCCAGCACCAAAAGAATGATGATGACCCAGAGCGCGAAATTCCTGACATTGGGGTTCATGAGACCGGTCAACCGTGGTCGTCCCCCGCTCAGCGAGGGAGAGGAATGGAGCCCTAGATTTAAGTGCGACCGCCCCAATTGCCAAGGGAACGGCGTTGGAAAAGCTCTGGCTGCGTAAACACGCCGCGCCAAACGGCCCAAAAGGCCGATTTCAAGCCCGCCGCGGCCCTTCCGGCGTCAAACGGAGACGTCCGGCCCCATCAAGGCGGATGAGCACGCCGCCAAGCGTCCGGGCCAAGGGCTCATTCTGTGCCCTCGCTGCGCTTAACGCCTGCCCCAGATCCTCAAGCCGTTCTAACCGAACCACCCGATCAGGGACCGTCCGCGCCAAAGCCTTGGCCAGAACGCGAAGGAGAATTTCCTGCGCCTCACCAAACAGGCCCGGCGAAAAGGACAGGGCCTGTTCTCCCGGCATCCTGTGCCGTGCCCAAGCCATTTCCGCAGCCCGGTCAAGCGCTGCGTCCGCACGAGCCGCTCTTTGGCCCAGAAGCAGGAGCCGATCACGGCTCAGCCCGAGATCGGCGAGGGTTTCAGCCAATTGCCGCAACCGCACCCGCTCAAAACGCCGATCGCTGTTGGACGGATCAGCAATGCTGGCGCGTCCCAATCCGGCCAAGGTGGCGGCGATGCGCGCGCGCGGCATGTTTAAGAAGGGCCGGAGTAGCACGACGGCCCCGCGCGGCGTGTCGGTGCGCATCCCGGCGAGACCACCGGGTCCCGAGCCGCGACACAAGCGCATCAGGACCGTTTCAGCCTGATCATCAGCATGATGCGCTGTTACCAAAGCTTGCGCTCCGATCGCACGCGCATGCGCATAGAGAAGATCGTAGCGCGCCTCGCGCGCCGCTTCTTGCAATCCCGTCTGCGGCACAGCGCCCGTGCGCGTGAGAATGCGTGCGTCGAGACCGAGCTGAGCCGCTTCACGACACACGAATTCAGCTTCGCTTCGCGCCTCGGGACGAAAACCGTGATCGACACTTGCAACACTGAAACGCGGTGCGCCGCCATGAGCATCAGCCCATCGCGCGCACAAAGCCATCAGCGCCATCGAGTCAGGCCCGCCGGATACTGCGAGTAAAATGTGATTGTAAGCAGACAGCGGCGCTAGCAAGGCCGCACTCTCAGCCGCAGTGAGAGGAGCGGCACCCGTCATCTCAACAGGCGGCACGCTTTTGTTCGCGACCCACCGCGGCGCGCACTTCGCTTGATGCGTTTGGATATTTGCGCGCGACTTCGCCGAGTGTCGCGCAGGCCTGCGCCTTCTGTCCCATACCGCGCAGCGAAACGGCCAGCTTCACCAGCGCGTCAGGTGCAATCGAAGCCTTCGGATAAGTTTGATAAATCGTCAGATATTGTTCTGCCGCATCAGTATAGCGATTGCGCTTGAGATAGGATTCGCCGAGCCAATAATGCGCGTTCGACACGTTAGGCGAACGCGGATTAGCTGTCAGGAATTGGCGAAACGCCATCTCTGCCTGGTCATATTGCTTGGCATTCATCAGCGCCATGCCGTTGTCGTAAGCATTGGTAGCAGGCTGAACGGATGCAGGCTTTGGCGCAGCCGGGTTCATGCCTTGCACCTGCGCAGGCAATGAAGTGGGCGGAATGATGGATGCTGTCGTTTGCGGCGCTGACGCACCCGGCCGCGACATGGACGACAGGTTGAGCGGTGCCGAACCCGGCGTCTGCGTGTCTTTCTCAATGATGTCGGTCACGCCAAGCGATTGCGGTGCACCGGCCGCAGCAGGTTGCGCAGCGGGATCAAACGCATCGGACCGCTTTTGCCCCGGCGGAGGCGGCGCGGGTGGTTGCGCGGGACGGCCAGCCGGAGCAGCGGCGGCAGGCTTGCTGCCCTGCATATCCTGAAACCGGAATTCGACGTCTTTTTGAAACTTCGCCAGCTGCTCGGTGAGACGCTTATTCTCGAACTGCAATTGCTCGTTTTGGCCGGAGAGTTGTCGCACCTGCGATTCCAGCCGATTGAGGCGGACGAGCAGATCCGACACGTCCTGAGCAAAGGCAGGCGCGGCGAAAATGACAGCAAAACTGGCGGTCAGGAGCAAGCGGCGCATTGACGGGTTCTTTCGCGGACGGATCGGTCTTCCGATCCGCCGCTTAGCATAGTCGCGTCCCCGGCCAAAATATGGCGGCGGATAGGCCTCAGATTACATATTACATACCCGCCTGACCACCGAGCACGGTCACCGCGCGGCGGTTCTGCGCCCAGCAGGAGATGTCGTCGCAGACCGCAACCGGACGTTCCTTGCCGTAGGAGATCGTCTTGATGCGCGACGCGTTGACGCCACGCGACACAAGGTAATCACGCGCGGCTTGGGCACGGCGCGCACCCAACGCGAAGTTATATTCGCGTGTGCCACGTTCGTCGGCATGGCCTTCGACTGTGATCGGATATTTGGCGTATTGATTGAGCCACTGCGCCTGCTTGTCGAGCGTCGCCGTCGCTGTTGACGTCAGATCCGACGAGTCACTTTCGAAAAACACGCGATCGCCGACATTGACCACGAAATCCTGAGCACTGCCGGGCGTTGCAACGCCACCGCCAGCGCCGAAACCACCCGCACCCGACGGATTGCCGCCGAGTTCATCAGTCTTATTCGTCGAGCAAGCGGCCAACGTCATGGCAAAGACGGCGGCAAGGGCAAATTTCGAAATGCGGCCGGCGCGGGTCGTGGCGAGGGTCATGGTCCTAATCCTACGATCTGACTCTTTACTGAACGCCTGCTTAACGCCCTAAGGTTAATCGAAGGTTGAAGCCGGCATCCAGAAAAGCGCTTATTCGCCTTGCTTAAGCGGCTTGAGCTTGGCGAAGACCGAATCGACGTCGATCTTCTCTTCCTCTTCCTTCGGCTGGGTGAGGCCGGAGAAAGGCACGCCGACTTCTTCCTTAGCCGTTGTAACTTCAGCGGGCAGCAGCGTCTGGCCAGCGTCATCACGGACGACGGGCTTTTCCTTGGCCGCACGCGCGACTTCGAAATCGAGATCAATTTGCGTGCACAAACCCAACGTCACCGGATCAAGCGGGCTGAGCGCCGCCGTGTTCCAATGGGTGCGGTCGCGAATTTGTTGGATGGTTGTCTTGGTTGTGCCGACGAGACGCATAATTTGTGCGTCCTTCAGCTCAGGATGGCTGCGCAACAACCAGAGAATGGCGTTCGGACGATCATGGCGACGCGACAGGGGCGTGTAGCGCGGGCCTTTTTTGCGCTTCGCTTCCGGCAGCGAGACTGATGAGGTCGACAGCTTCATGCGATATTGCGTGTCACCTTCGGCCTTCGCGATTTCATCGCGCGTCAGCTGGCCAGCCGACACCGGATCCTGACCCTTAATGCCTGCAGCGACTTCGCCATCGGCAATGCCCTTCACTTCGAGCGGGTGCAGTTTGCAGAAATCAGCAATCTGATCGAAGGTCAGCGCGGTGTTGTCCACGAGCCAGACGGCGGTGGCTTTCGGCATCAGCGGACCGGTGCTCATTCTCGTTCTCCTGAAGCGCCTGCCGCCAGAAAAAGCCCAAAGGCTCTCAAGCTCCGACCGAACCTTCCGGCCGGAGCCCCGGCAGGCCAAATTGACGGGGTTGATAAGAATATAGGACGATTGGCCCCCTCTGTCCAATGGCGAAATGGGTTGAGCGCCCTTCGCCCTGTAAGGAAAATGGCCCATGATCGACCCGTTCGGCGAAGAAAAACCGGTCAAAAAGCCCACCACGCACGAAATCGGGCAGGATCTGTCGACCCTTTCGGTCCACGAGCTTGATGAGCGGATTGGCCTCCTCAAGGCCGAGATAGCCCGGCTGGACGCCGCCCGTACGGCCAAGGAAGCCTCGCGCCAATCTGCAGAAAGCGTGTTCAAACGTCCAGCTTAACGCCCCCTTAATGGTTTAAGCGCAAACTGTTTCAATCCGGCGCATAGCGCTGGAAGAGCGGTTCTCCCCCGCTCGTGGAATCCTCCCTGTTCGATGAACTTGGAGCCGCCGCGAATGGCGGCTCTTTTTTGCGCGCTGAGGCCTGCGCAACCGGAGGACGTGCGCGTTAATCTTAACATCAGGTGAAAGAGGCGCGCCGTCTCGCGAGCGCCTATGGTGATCGGGTTGTGAGTTTCAGGCCCGCCCATGATCGAATTTGACGCCCGCCCTACCCCAGAAACGGCCCGCCAAAAGCGGATGCCCATTGAGCGCCGCGCCATTCCGCGGAATGAGCCGGTTCGTTTCGGCCAGAGCTTCGCCTCGTCCGAAGGGTTCAAGGCGCTGTTTGCGGAAGGGATTGCGCTGGTTGAAGAAGCAGCCGCCTATCTTGATGGTCCGGGCCGCGAAGAAGCCAAAGCCCTCACCCGCATGCCGGCGCTGGCCTATGCCAATGAGAGCATGCGCCTGACCACCCGCCTGATGCAGCTGGCCTCTTGGCTCCTGATCCAACGTGCGGTGATCGAAGGCGAAATGACGCCGTCTCAGGCCACCCAACAATTTGCCAAGGTGAAGCTCGGCGAGAAGGACCGCAGCTTTGACCCGGCCGCCCTCGAAACCTTGCCTGAGCGCCTGCACGATCTCTGTGGCCGCTCATTGCGCCTGCAACAGCGCATCATGCATATCGACGCGCTCCTGAACGCCAAACCGGCCCGCCCGGCCGAGACGATCGCGACGCCCACCAACGCGGTGGCGGCGCAATGGTCGATGCTCTCGGACGCTTTCGCGGCCCGCTAACCTCTTTCAGAAGACCGCCACAAGGCGGCGAACCTCCTGCAACGAGAAAAGCCCCGCGCGAGCGGGGCTTTTTTTTCGTCAGAAATCTCTCAAACGGCCTGAGCCGCGAAAGATTACTTCTTGAGGCCGAGACCGGCGAACTTGTTGTTGAAGCGGGACAGACGGCCGCCGCGATCGAGCAGCTGCTGGGTGCCACCGGTCCAAGCCGGGTGCGTGTTCGGGTCGATGTCGAGCTGCATCGTGTCGCCGTCCTTGCCCCAGGTGGAGCGGGTCTTGAACTCGGTGCCATCGGTCATGACGACCTTGATCGTGTGGTAATCGGGATGAATCTCGGCCTTCATGGTCCAGTCCTCGGGTCTCCGGAACACCCCTTCAAGGCCGCCGGACCCGGCGCCTCGTTGGCACTCCGCTGAATGGGATGCGCCCCTATACCGGAGAAGGTGGGGGGTGACAAGCATGCGCAAGACGCCGAATAGACAAGAAAGCGGAAATCCGGCCATAAGATCAGGACCTCACCCTGCGGCCGATACGAATGACCCCCGACCCTGCCCCGCCGACCCCGAACAAAGCCGACGCTTCTGAAGCCAAGGCCTCTGATGTGAAGAGCAAGGATCGCGTGTCTCTGACCGCGCTGAAGCCCCTTCTCCCCTTCGCCACCCGCTACAAGGCCCGCCTCGCCGCAGCGCTCGTCGCGCTTGTCGTCGCCTCAGGCGCAACACTCGTCATCCCCATGGCTGTGCGCCGGATGATCGATTACGGCTTCACCGCCGAGGGCGCGGGCCTGATCGATCGCTATTTCGGGATGATGATCGTGGTTGTCGGCGTGCTCGCTGCAGCGAGCGCCACCCGCTATTACCTCGTGATGACGATTGGCGAACGCGTCGTCGCCGATGTGCGCTCCGCACTCTTCAGCCATTTGCTGCGGCTCGATGCCGGTTTTTACGACAATGTCCGCGCCGGTGAACTCGTCTCGCGCATGTCGTCTGATACAACACTCATCAAATCGGCATTTGGTGCCTCCGCATCAATTGCGCTGCGAAACTTCGTGCTGTTTGTCGGCGCGCTCGCTTTGATGATCTACACAAGCCCGCATCTGTCGGGCCTCGTTCTCGTCACCATTCCTTTCATCGTTCTGCCGCTGGTTGCATCGGGACGCTCCGTGCGCCGCCGCACGCGACTGGCGCAAGATCGCTTGGCTGATGCATCGGCCTATGCCACCGAAGCAATTGGCGCGACACGCGTCATGCAGGCGTTCAACGCGCAACGCGACACAAGCCGCCATTTCGCAGAAGCATCTGAAAACGCCTACATCACCGCGCGCGAAGCCACCGGCGCACGGTCCATACTCACAGCCGTAGCGATTTTTCTGATCTTCGCTTCAGTGGTGGGCGTTTTATGGTGGGGCGCACAGGATGTGTTGTCCGGCAAGATGACCGGCGGCGAACTTTCGCAATTCGTTCTTTACGCCGTGTTCGGTGCTGGCGCGCTCGGTGAACTCTCACAAGTGTGGGGCGAAATTAGCGCCGCATCGGGCGCGGCAAGCCGCCTCGCCGAATTGCTTGAGATCAAGCCTGCAATCACAGCGCCCAAACATCCAAAACCATTTCCTGTGCCACCGGAGGGCACAGTGCGGTTTGACGATGTCACCTTTGCTTACCCCACACGCACCGATGTCGATGTGCTGAAGGGCCTTTCTTTTGCGATGAAAAAAGGCGAACGCATCGCGCTCGTCGGACCGTCCGGCGCGGGCAAGAGCACGATCGCACAATTGATCCTACGCTTTTATGATCCGCAAAAAGGCCATGTCCGCGTGGATGACGTCATCCTGACCGAGGCCGACCCCGAAGCGTTGCGTGACCGTATCGCCTTTGTGCCGCAGGAAGCCGTTATTTTTGGCACCACGATTGCGGAGAACATCGCTTACGGCCAGAAGCACGCCTCCCGCGAAGCGATCAAGCATGCAGCGGATTTAGCGGCGGCATCCGAATTTATCGAAAAATTACCGGAAGGCTATGACACGCTGGTTGGCGAACGCGGCGTGACATTGTCAGGGGGCCAACGCCAGCGCATTGCGATTGCACGCGCCATTCTACGCGACGCCCCGATCCTGCTTCTCGATGAGGCCACAAGCGCGCTTGATGCTGAGAATGAGCGCCTGGTGCAGGCTGCGCTTGATCGTCTGATGGAAGGGCGAACGACTCTCGTGATCGCGCATCGCCTTGCGACGATTTTGAAAGCGGACCGCATTCTTGTGATTGATGGCGGACGCATCGTCGAAGAAGGCGATCACGCGACATTGGTTGCCAAGAACGGCCTTTATGCCCGCTTGGCGCGCTTGCAATTTGGCCATGAGATGGCGGCTGAGTAACGCCGCCTGAGGCAAGGGTTTAATCGCGACCTGAGACCCATTCGTAAAAATAGGATGGCTTGCCTGACGCGCTGAACCCTTCGCGGATTCGCTTGAACCCTTCGCGTTCATAAAAGGCAATCGCACGATGATTGTCGACATTCACATCAAGATGCAGAAAGCCGGGCGCCAAAGTCTTGGCATGATCCATTAAATGATGCGCGACGCCTTGCCCGCGCGCTGCACGCTTGACCGCAAATTGGTCGATATGGCCTGTGACCGGATCGATACTCACAAGGCCCTGAATAATTCCTTCGCCATTAAGCGCAATTTCAGCATGCACGCGCCCGGCGACATAAGAGCGAAACCGTTCCACGAACCAGCCGCGCCGTGCTGTGAAATCGATAGCGGGATAGGTATCAGCCCACGTCTCGACCCAGAGATCAGCACAGGGCTCGATCTCATCAACGCGCATCGAACGAAACGAAAGACTCATCGCTCTGTGAGCTTCAATTCGATACGACGATTGCGCTTCAACGCATCATCGCTGTCACCAAGCTCAAGCGGCTGAAACTCTGCAAACCCGGCGGCGAGCAATTTCTGGGGCGGGATCCCCTTGGTGATCAAATATTGAACCACCGCAATCGCGCGTGAGGTTGAAAGTTCCCAATTATTTTTGAACTGCCCTGCACCGGAGAGAGGACGTTTATCCGTATGGCCATCGACGCGCAAAACCCAAGGGATATCAGGTGGAATTTCGCGTGACAGATCCACGAGAGCTGTCGCGATCTTGTCGATTTCCGTCTTGCCCTGATCGGTGAGGACCGATTGTCCGGGATCAAAAAACACTTCTGACTGGAAGACGAAACGGTCACCAACAATGCGAATATCATTGCGATTGCCAAGCACTTGTCGCAACCGACCAAAGAAATCGGAACGGTAGCGGGCGAGCTCTTGCACCTTTTGCGCTAGAGCGACATTCAACCGCGAACCAAGATCGGCGATCCGTGCCTGACTTTCACGGTCGCGCTTTTCGGACGCATCCAGCGCCTCTTCCAACGCAGCCAATTGTCGCCGCAGTGCCGCGATCTGCTGATTGAGTGCATCGACCTGCGCAAGGGCGCGAGCGGAAACTTCT
>VERN01000265.1 GCA_018882635.1 Beijerinckiaceae bacterium
CCCTCGCGCAGCAGACGGTCCAGGGCAGCGCGAAATTCCTCGCCAGTCTGGGCGGAGAAATCGGCCAGCTGGATGTAGCCGATGCGGCCCTCGAGGACGCTGGCCTCGCGGACGCTCTGCTGCTTGATCAATTCCCGCACGAGGGTGAATTCGTGCTTGGTCTGGTTGCCGGGACGGAAGATCCCGAGACGCACGGCCGATCCGGGCTTGCCGCGGAGGCGGTCCACCACGGCCTCCATCCCCTGGCTGGCGCGCAGGGCCTCGCCGTCAACGGCCGTGATCTCATCGCCACGCAGGATCCCGGCCCGCTCGGCCGGCGTGCCGGCCATGGGGGCGATGACGATGATGCGGTCGTCGCGCGCCTCGACCTGGATGCCGACGCCACCGAACTCGCCGTCGAGTTCCTCCTCAAAGCGGGCGAGGTCGGATTGCTCGAGAAACTCCGAATGCGGATCCAGCGTCTCGACCATCCCATGCATGGCCTCGCGGGCGAGCCGCGGGTAGCCGGCGCGCTGGGGATCCACGTACTCATCGCGCACGAGCTTCATCACCTCACGCACGGAGTCGCTGGCGCGATCCAGGTCACGGTTGGGCCAGAAGCCCCAGGCCAGCGACAGGCGCAAGGCGCCCGCGGCCAGCAAAAGATTGGCGGTGAACACCTGTGCCGCTGCATTGGTGATGCAATGCACCCGCGGCGCGTTCTCACGCAAGCGCACAAGAAGCGCCGCAGCACGCGCAACATAGTCTTGTTCGGGTAAGGGGTCTTCGCTCATCATCTCTCAATCCCTCCGCCGGTATGAACCGGATCAGGTTCGATGGGTTGACCCGAAGGTCTCTCAGCCGAATGGCACCCCAAGGAGATGACGCGTTTGTAGGTCGTCGCTGCGCGCTTGGCAAGATTTGACAGCCAAACAGGTGAGGTGCAGTGTCGCGCTGTTCCGAGGGGAGCTTTTCGAAGCTGAGAGGCGGTTCGTCCGCGACCCTTGAACCTGATCCGGGTCATACCGGCGGAGGGACAGGAACTTACGACCGATCTCCCTCGGCACGAATTCCCCGGATCTCCCTTGTTAAATGTAAGGAGAGATCCATGAACGCCCCCATTAAAAATACGAAGCAATTGACGGGCTCTGTCACAACAGGCCCGATTGACGGATCACGCAAAATCTATGCGAGCCCCGCCGGGCGGCCTGACATCAAGGTCCCGTTGCGCGAGATCCGCCTTACAGATCCGAACGAAGCATCCCTCCCCGTTTACGATCCATCCGGCTCTTATACGGACGACAATGCTCAGATTGATTTGAACAAGGGTCTGCCGGATATCCGCCGGGCGTGGATTGATCAGCGCGCTTTTGAATCGGTTGAAGCGCGGGCTGTGAAGCCCGAGGACAATGGCTTTGCATCGGGTGATCGACTTGTTGCGCCCTGCCCGGCACAACGCCCTGTGTTCCGCGCCAAAACTGGCCAGATGGTCACACAATATGAATATGCAAAGGCAGGCCTCATCACGGAGGAAATGATTTACGTTGCCCATCGCGAAAATCTTGGCCGTGCTGCACCCTTGGCACAGGCGGAAACCGCGCTCGCCGATGGTGAAAATTTCGGGGCTGCCATCCCGGCTTTCATCACGCCGGAATTTGTCCGCGACGAGATTGCACGCGGACGGGCGATCATTCCCGCCAATATTAATCACCCGGAACTCGAGCCGATGATTATCGGTCGCAATTTCCTTGTTAAGATCAACGCGAATATCGGCAATTCAGCTGTTGTCTCGACAGCAGCAGAAGAAGTTGAAAAGTTGATTTGGGCGATCCGTTGGGGTGCGGATACTGTTATGGATCTATCAACAGGCCGCAACATCCATAATATTCGCTCATGGATTTTACGGAATTCGCCTGTGCCGATTGGCACGGTTCCCATCTATCAAGCGCTCGAAAAAGTGGGCGGCGATCCGGTCAAGCTCGATTGGGACGTCTTCAAAGATACGCTGATCGAGCAGGCTGAACAGGGTGTTGATTATTTCACGATCCATGCCGGTGTGCGCTTGCATTATGTCCCGCTGACGGAAAAACGCGTGACCGGCATCGTTTCACGCGGCGGCTCCATCATGGCGCGTTGGTGCCTTGCGCATCACAAAGAGAATTTCCTCTATGAGCGCTTTGATGAAATCTGCGACATTATGCGTGCTTACGATGTGTCATTCTCACTCGGTGATGGTTTACGCCCCGGCTCGATTGCAGATGCCAATGATGCTGCTCAATTTGCGGAACTCGAAACCTTGGGCGAGCTCACGCAGCATGCGTGGAAACGCGGCTGTCAGGTGATGATCGAAGGCCCGGGCCACGTTCCCATGCACAAAATCAAAGTGAATATGGATAAGCAATTGCGGGAATGTGGCGAGGCGCCCTTCTACACTTTAGGCCCCCTCACAACCGATATTGCTCCCGGCTATGACCACATCACATCGGGCATTGGTGCGGCGATGATCGGTTGGTTTGGCACTGCGATGCTGTGCTATGTGACACCGAAGGAACATTTGGGTCTTCCCAACCGTGAGGACGTGAAGACCGGCGTGATTACTTATAAAATTGCTGCGCACGCGGCTGATCTCGCCAAAGGGCATCCAGCAGCGCAGTTGCGCGATGATGCCTTGTCACGTGCGCGCTTCGATTTTCGGTGGGAGGATCAATTCAATCTCTCACTCGATCCGGATACCGCACGTGCCTATCACGACGAGACCCTGCCGAAAGAGGCACACAAGGTGGCGCATTTCTGCTCGATGTGCGGACCTAAATTCTGCTCAATGAAAATCACGCAGGATCTGCGCACAGAAGTTGCAGCGATGAGTGATGAAAAACGCGCGCAATTGGAAGGTATGCGCGCTAAATCGCAGGAGTTTCTCAACAAGGGCGCTCAGCTTTATCTGGATGCGAGCGCACGCCAAATCTAAATAACGCATCACCAATTTTTAAGCCCCATCGGCAAAACGCCGGTAGGGTTTCTTATGCGTTTCTTTCAACACCGCTGCGATCAAACGTATCAAAAAGCGTCTGAACGCTCTGTCCCTCAATCGTCAGATTGGGAGCCAATTCATGTAAGGGCACAATCACAAACGCGCGTTCGGCAAAACGGGGATGCGGCAATTGCAGATGAGGCCCATCGCGCGTGATGTCGCTTCTTGGTTCAATCGATTGAGATGTCAAAGGTTTACCCAATAAAAAAACCCCGGAGCTTGCGCCCCGGGGTTCTTATTCAAATCAGACGCGCTGATTAGAAGTCGCGCTGAACGCGGATACGGGTCGTCCAAGCACCAGCCGACGACACCATGGCGCCGACCGAAGCCGGGCCAACGAGGCCGCTGTTGAGCTTGCCACCGTCGATGACCGAACCCTGGTAATCGACTTCGAGGCCGAGATCCAAGCCCTTAACCGGCGAGTAGATCACGTTCGAACCGATCGTCCAGTAAGCCCAGTTGCGGAACGGGTTGGCGTTGCCAGCCGCATTCATTGCTGTGCCACCGAAAGCGGTCGAAGCAGCCGAACCGTAGTTGATCTGGCCGTACGAACCGAAGATGCCCTGACGGATCTTCGGGGTCCAGTAGTGGAG
>VERN01000266.1 GCA_018882635.1 Beijerinckiaceae bacterium
TGGCGACCTTCCGCCAATTGCTCGCGTTCGTCTGTGAAACCACCGGTCGCAAGCGCGCCCTCGTGCCCCTGCCCTTCGGCGTGGCGCGCGTGCAAGCGGGCGTTATGGAAGCGCTCAAATATGCGACGTTCGGCTTGTTGCCGGAAGAATTCTTGCTGACACGCGATCAAGTGACGTTGCTTGAAAAGAACAATGTCGTCTCCGAGGCGGCGAAGGCCGAAGGCCGCACGCTCGAAGGCATGGGCATCGAAGCGGATACGTATGAGACAATTGTGCCTACCTATCTCTATCGTTTCCGCAAGACCGGGCAATTTGATACGGCCCGCGCCTAAGTAAAATTATTTTGAATTAAAAAAGCGGGCTTCGGCCCGCTTTTTTTGTTTCACGCGCGCAGGGGAAGTGCCCGCTGCGATAGCCCCTTATAGACGTGGACAAACACAGCGGTTCCAAAGACAGGCACGAATAAATTGATAATCGGGATGCTGAGCAGAAGCGCCATCACAAAGCCTGCTGCATAAACGACAAGGCGATTGGCGTCGCGGAGCCGTGTGACATCATCGGGCGGGAGAAAACGCCCCGCAGCAATAGCGAAATATTCACGCCCCAGCAGAAATGTGTTGGCGAGCAAAAACGCGACGACATTGATGCCGGGGATCAGCAGCATGAAAAGCGCGAGGATGTTCACGCCTAAAGCGAGGAGCGCGAGTTTGAGCGCGTCAAAAATTGCGCGTCCCACCGGCAAAGCTTTACCCGGCGGATCATGGGGATAATCCTCTTGCTCAATGCGCGCGGCGATATCATCGACAAAGAATGATGCGACGAGGATCGAGACGGGGGGAATGAGAAAGGCCAGCCCGATGAAAAGTCCCGCACCCGCGAGAAAGCCCGCGATGGTGGCAATCATCGGATGATCGGTGACGACGGCGCCTTGCGACAGCCACCAATTCAAAATCTTCGTCAGCGCGAGCCAGACGAGCGCAAGCAAAGCCAGCGTGAGCGCCAAAGATTTCCACACAATGGCGCGAAAAGGGGGTGAGGTAATCTGCGTCAATGAACGCATGATGGCTTGAATAAGCACTCAATTCTCCTTCACACACCCGATAGACCATCGGGATCAAAGAGGCGATGCAACCGCTCAGCAGCCGCACGCGCATAGCGCAAAGTCATGGCTTTGCGTGTGGCCGCGGCGAGGCGATGTTCCGGCGCTTCGCGCAAGAGGCAGGCTCCATAGGCATCGGCCACGATCAGCCCGGCATCCTCGGGCATGATTTCGGCAGGAACATGGTCAGGAATAGCGAAAAACAGACGGTCGCAATGGAGCCGGTAATCCGGCCATTTCTTATCGACGCGAAAATCCTCGATACTCGATTTGATTTCCACGATCAGAATATCGCCATTGTCGCCCAGCGCGACGAGATCGGCGCGACGGCCCGATGCCAAAGGCAATTCCGCCACGCTCGAATAGCCAAGCCCTGCGAGAAACCGGCGCACACCGCGGGCAACCAGCAACGCCGTTTCCGACTGCCGGCCATCGGCAATGAATTCAGCCTCGCTCTCGTGCAGCTTCACGCTCTGGCATCCTCCAAGATCATGGCTGCGCCCTTTTCCGCGATCATCATGGTCGGCGCGTTAGTGTTGCCCGATGTGATGCGCGGCATGACGGAGGCATCGGCGACACGCAAGCCTTGAACGCCACGCACGCGCAGACGGCCATCAAGGACGGCCATTTTATCATCATCAGTACCCATTTTCGCCGTACCGACGGGATGGAAGATCGTGGAAGCAATCTGGCCAGCTGCGATGGCCAAGTCTTCTTCTGATTGGAAATGCGCACCGGGCTTATATTCTTCTGGCTCATAAGGTTGCAGCGCCGGTTGCGCTACGATCTTTCTGACCAGCTTCAGCGCGTCAGCAGCGACGCGGCGGTCTTCTTCGGCCGTCAGATAATGCGGCGCGATCAGCGGCGCATCCTTCGCATTATTCGAGCGAATACGGATGTGCCCGCGCGAGGCGGGGCGAAGATTGCAGACGCTTGTGGTGAAGGCGGGGAATGGATGCAGCGGATCGCCAAATTTATCGAGCGAAAGCGGTTGCACATGGAATTGCAAATTGGGCGTCGCGTAATCGGGCGAGGAGCGTGTGAAAGCCCCCAATTGCGAGGGCGCCATGGTAAGCGGCCCGCGCCGAAACAATGCATATTCTGCCGCCATCAAAGCGCGCTTCACATAGGATTGATAATCTTTGTTGAGCGTGCGGACATTCTTCACTTTATAGACCGGGCGGATCTGCAAATGATCCTGCAGATTTTCGCCGACGCCGGGCAAATCATTGAGCACTGGCACACCATGCGCTTGCAATAGCGCACCTGCGCCGATGCCAGACAATTGGAGAATCTGCGGCGTCGTGACTGCACCTGCAGCAAGCACGATTTCAGAATTGGCCTTGGCGAGGAACTGCGTGCCATCTTTTGAATAGACAAGCCCGGTGGCGCGGCCATTCTCGATAATCACGCGTTCAATATGGGCACCCGTTTCGAGCTTGAGGTTGGGGCGGTTCAAAACCGGCTTGAGAAAGCCGCGCGCAGCGCTCCAGCGGCGGCCATTCTTCTGATTCACCTGAAAATAGGACGAGCCTTCATTGGTGCCCGTGTTGAAATCATCGACCTTCTTAATGCCCACCTGTTCAGCCGCATCCTGAAAGCGATCAAGGATGTCCCAGCGCATGCGAGGGTAATCGACCCGCCATTCGCCCTTGTCATTGTGCAAATCATTGGGTGGGGCGGCGTGCCCCTCCTGCCTGAGGAAATAGGGCAGCACATCGTCCCAGCCCCAGCCGCTTAGGCCGAGCTGGCGCCAGCCATCATAATCGGCGGCCTGGCCGCGCATATAGATCATGGCGTTGATGGCGGAGCAGCCGCCGATCACCTTGCCCCTTGGGTAGGCGATGGCGCGGCCGCCGAGGCCCGGCTCCGCTTCGGTCTTGAACATCCAGTCGGCGCGGGGGTTGCCGATGGCAAAAAGGTAGCCGACCGGGATGTGGAACCAGATCCAATTGTCATCGCCACCGGCTTCAAGCACCAGAACCCGGTTCTTGGGGTCGGCTGAGAGGCGGTTGGCCAGCACACAGCCAGCAGACCCCGCACCCGCCACGATGTAATCAAAAGTGCCGCCGTCCTGCATGGGTCGCCTCCCCCTCACCGCTCTTCGCTAGCCGAGACGGGCGGGCCGGGCAATCGGATCAGATATAACGTAGGGGGAGGCATCGAGTCTTTCCGTTGCAAAGCCCCTGTTTTTCCCCTATAGACCCCGTCATTCAGACGGCCCGGCTCAAAAGGGCTGCCGTGGCGGTCTGTTTTTCGCTCATTCGGAGACGAAACAGCCTTTTAGGAGGCTGAAGAGAATGTTTCGGACGGTTCGCCGTCTTGAAGGAGAGCCAAATGCCCAAGATGAAGACAAAGTCAGCCGCGAAAAAGCGGTTCAAAGTGACGGGAAGCGGCAAGGTGGTCTACGCCCATGCTGGCAAGCGTCACGGCATGATCAAGCGGACCAATAAGCAGATCCGCAACAATCGTGGCACCGCCATCCTGTTCGAGGGT
>VERN01000267.1 GCA_018882635.1 Beijerinckiaceae bacterium
GTTCAGCATGAATGCCATGCGAGCGACCAATCGTCGGCGTCATTTTATGTTCGAACGCGCGGCGCTTGATGGCGGCGAGAAGCGCATCCATGTCTTTCAGCAACAGGTCGGCGGCACGCGTCAATTGCACATTGAGGCAGGTGTCGAGCACGTCCGAGGATGTCATGCCTTGATGGACGAAGCGCGCATCATCACCGATGAATTCGGCGAGATGGGTCAAGAAGGCGATGACGTCGTGCTTCACTTCGCGCTCGATCTCGTCGATACGCGCGACGTTGAATTCGGCCTTGCCGCCTTTCTCCCAAATGGTCTTGGCGGATCCCTTCGGGATGACGCCGATTGCGGCGAGCGCATCGCAGGCATGGGCCTCGATTTCGAACCAGATGCGGAAGCGCGTTTCGGGTGACCAGATGGCCACCATTTCGGGACGGCTATAACGCGGGATCATGGTTCAACTCCGTTCAGGCTTTGGCAGCGGCCGCGCGGATGGCGGCGATGTTCTGGGCGTAATGGGTGGGCCCGCCTTTGAAGGCGGCCGATCCCGCAACAAGCACATTGGCGCCCGCCTTGACGATGGCTTGGGCGTTGTCGGCTGTCACACCACCGTCGATCTCAAGATCGATAGGGCGGTTGCCGATCATTGCGGCCACGCGGGTGAGCTTGGGCAGCACCTCAGGAATGAAGGCCTGGCCGCCAAAGCCGGGATTGACGCTCATGAGCAAGATCAGATCAATCCGGTCGAGAACCGGCTCCAGCACATGCTCTGGCGTGCCGGGATTGATCACCACGCCCGCCTTCTTGCCCAGCGCGCGGATCGCTTGCAGCGAGCGGTGGAGATGAGGGCCTGCTTCGGCATGGACGGTGATGATATCGGCCCCGGCCTTTGCGAAGGCCTCGATATAGGGGTCTACCGGGGCAATCATCAGATGGACGTCAAAGATCTTCTTTGTGTGCGGCCGCATGGCCTTGATGACGTCCGGGCCAAACGAGATGTTGGGCACGAAATGGCCGTCCATCACGTCGAGATGGATCCAGTCGGCACCGGCCTTGTCGATCGCTGCGACCTCCTCGCCAAGGCGCGCAAAATCGGAGGCAAGGATCGAGGGGGCGATCAGGACAGGCTTTTTGGACATGGCGGGGACTCCCTGCCGCGCGGGTAGCACAGGCGGGCAGGGGAGACAATTGAAGCTGGGCGGCCGTCCCCCGCGTTTTCGGCCTCTCGCCAGAGCCGAGGTGAGGCTCTAAACTCAGCTCGTGACGTGGGAATAAGCATGAAGACCGATGTAATCGTATTGGGCGCCGGCGTAATCGGCCTTGGTGCCGCCCTCAATATCCAGTCCAAAGGGCGTTCGGTGACGCTGATCGACCGGGGCGAACCCGGGCGCGAGACCAGTTTCGGCAATGCCGGAATTATCGAACGCGCCTCGATTTATCCTTATGCGTTTCCGCGTGCGGCGGGTGAACTGTTCCGCTATGCGCTCAATGGTACGCCGGAAGCCTATTACCACGTGAACGCGCTTCCCCGCGTCGCCAATTTCCTCGTGCGCTATTGGTGGCATTCAGCCCCCTCACGTCACCAGATTGCGCGCGATGGCGCCTTGCCGCTCATTCAGAATTCGCTCAGCGAACATGAGAAGCTGGTCAAGGAAGCCGGTGCGCATAATCTTCTAAAGCGCATGGGTTGGATCAAACTCTTTCGCAATGATGAGAAATTCCGCGAAGCCATCAATGATGTCGAAGAGTTGAAAACCTATGGGTTGAGTTTCGACATTCTCAGCCCTGATCAATTAGCGGCGCGCGAGCCTGATCTGAAAGAACGCGTAGCGGGCGCTATTCACTACAAGGATCCGGCGAATATTTCTGATCCGGGCGCATTGTCGCTGGCTTATGCTGCCTTGTTTGAGCGCAAGGGCGGTGTGTTTTTACACGGTGATGCACGCACATTGAGCCAAGGCCCAGAAGGCTGGACAGTGCAGACGGAAAAAGGGCCAGTGACAGCGCGCGATGTCGTCGTGGCGCTGGGGCCGTGGGGGCAGGATCTTGCGGAAGCCTTCGGATACAAACTCCCGATGGCAGTGAAGCGCGGCTATCACATGCATTATAAGCCGCAGGGGCATGCGGTTCTGCATCACACGATCCTTGATACGGACAATGGTTATGTGCTCGCGCCGATGGATAAGGGCGTGCGGCTGACGACAGGCGCGGAGTTCGCGTTACGCGATGCGCCGCCGACCGATGTTCCGCTGTCACGCACAGAACCTTATGCGAAAAAACTCTTCCCGCTTGGTGAGCGGCTTGATGAAAAACCGTGGATGGGTTCGCGCCCGTGTACGCCCGACATGCTGCCGATTGTTGGGCCGGCGCCGCGCCATAAGGGATTGTGGTTCGACTTTGGCCACGCGCATCATGGTCTCACCCATGCGGCGGCTTGCGGACGGCTGATCGCCGAGATGATCGTTGGTGAAACGCCCTTCGCTGATCCGACGCCTTATGCGGTGACGCGGTTTTAAGCGCGGCGTCGCTTTCTCATCTTGCGCGGAAGCGATCCCGCCAAGCGGGCAATGCGCCGGGAAACGGCAAGGCCGTCGCTTCATAGACGCCGCGCGCCACGGCGCGCGCCATCACATCGGCCGCGGTGAGTGCGATGTCGGTCAACGCTACGACGTCAACAGCGCCCGCCTTCTTGGCAGTCGCGGCGCAGAAGATCGTATCGCCATCAAGCGGGGTGTGTGCCGGGCGGAGCGCACGGGCATAGCCATCATGGGCCGCCAGCGCGACGCGCTTGGCTTGCTGGGGATCCAACACAGCATCGGTCACGATCATGCCGATGGTGGTGTTTGCGGCGGGGGAAGCGGTGCCTTTCATGCGCGGTGCTAGATCGGCCGATGCAATCGTTGCAGGCCAGCCAAGGCTGCCGAATTCACCATCTCGTTCATAGGGTGCGGCCCAGAAATGTGGCCCGTCGCCGATCAGCGGAGAACCTACCGCATTGACGGCGACCAGCGCTGCCACCGTATGGCCGCAAGCCGTTCTGGCTGAAGCCGAGCCGAGCCCGCCCTTCAAGCCCGCTACCGTTGCCCCATAGCCCGCGCCCGCCGTGCCGAGGCGGAGCGGTGAGCCAGCGCGGTCTGCCGCTTCCATGCCGAGCCTGAAAAAGGGCGGGGTGCGACCCCATTCCTTGTTCCCGCCATTCAGGAGGTCAAACAGGATCACTTGCGGCACGATCGGTACCGTTATCGCCCCAATGCGAAAGCCGCGGCCTTTCTCGCGTAGAACGGCTTGCACCCCGCCCGCCGCATCAAGGCCGAAGGCCGAGCCGCCAGAGAGCACCAGCGCATCGACATGGGCGACCGTCATCTCAAGGTCGAGGAGGGTGGTGTCGCGGGTGCCGGGCGCGCCGCCGAGGGTCGAGACGGCGGCAATGGCCGGTTCATCGAATATGACAACGGTAACGCCTGTTGCGGCTTCAGCATCATCGGCGGATCCAACTGAAAGGCCCGCCACATCAAGGATCGAGTTCTGCATGGGGCGAGACTAAGCCCAGCACGGGTGAAGTCCAGCCCTCGCCAAGGCCACAATCCTCCACTACAACCC
>VERN01000045.1 GCA_018882635.1 Beijerinckiaceae bacterium
GGATAAGCGTGCGCACCAGAGAGGCATCAATCGAAAAGCGGCTCTGCCCTTTCATCCAAAGATGCGCGAATTCAGCTAAGCGCATCGACGCAGCCATAACCATCCACGCGCCCGCAACATAGGAAAGCGACGTCGCAACAAGATCGAGTGTTTCGAACAACGTGCCGGTAATATTGATCTCGAAGATGGCACGCACATAGGCCCGACATGCCGCCCAAATTGCTCCGGGCAGGATCAGTGCTGCGATGATCGAAGCAAAAGGTGTTTCAATGCCATTGACGATGCGCGCAAGGCGCGATGCAAACACCACGAGCGCTGTCAGGACTGCGGCTGAAAGCATGATGGCAAGCCATTGCCATCCGGCCTGATTGCCAACTTCAATATGCCCGAAAATCGGCACCCATTTCTGGATTTGATGGAACCACGCAGGTGGAATGAGGCCGCCTGGGCTGTGCGAATAATATTGATAATAGTCGAGATCACTGTTTGAGAGCGACGGCAAGCCGCGCACTTTTGCGTAGAATTCTGGAAGACGCGCGACCGTATCGGTCGAAAAGACATAATCGCCTGAACGCGGCCCTTCGGTAATTTTGACGAGCCGAATTTCGGTTCCGGGAATTGTCCATGATGCGAGCGACGCATCGCTTGGAATTTTATCCGCCGGAGGCAATTCGATCCGGTCAAGGACTTCATTGAGAAGCAGGACGGATTCAATTTTCTTGCGCTCGTAAACCGCTGGCAGAATACCCGCCAGATCAAGAGTCCGTGCCGCGCGCTCCATTTCATTGTCGGCCTTGCGGGCCTCATCATAAATCTGCGGCGCCCAAGTCAGCCTTTGGGAATTGCGGATCTCGTTTGCGGCGCGCCATGAAATATCTTCGGCGGCCTGCGAATGGATGCGGAAAGTCTTCAAAGCCGCGGCGGGCGACGACGCATCAGGCGGGGCCAACGGCCCACCTTGGGCGCGCTGCTGGCTGCCAAGGGCAAAAAACAACAGAACGGCGATCGCAATAATTCCGGCCAAAAATGCTCGAGCCACGCTGAGTCCCTCCCCTGATTGATGCAGTCTGACCATAAGCGAGGCTGTTTGATCAAGAATTACTCTGATGAAGTGAAGTTTCAAACTTGAAACTCAGTTCAAGCTCCGCTTAAATGACATTCATTTTACTAACCAGGCCGAGGGAGGCCCCCATGCGTTCCTACCGCCCCGTCAATGCCGCCTTGCGCGTTCTAGACGTCCTCAAAGCTGTGAACAGCCTCGAAGGCGCCAATGTCAGCCGCATCGCTCGAATGACTGGCCTCAGCTCCGCCACCGTGGTGCGGATGCTCGAGACCCTGGTTGAAGGCGGTTTTGTCATCCGCAGCACGGAACGGCCGGTCTATTCCCCGACAGGCCATACCTTGGCGCTCAGCGAAGGCTTCCTGCGCAATCAACAGGAACGCGCTCCGCTCCTCACGGCTGCGGAATAAGCCTCAGAGACCCAGCACGCTGAGGTCGATCGCGGCTGCCATCGCGGCATAGCCAGCGCGGTTGGGATGCAGTCCGTCGCCCGGTGAGCCAATCGTGCTGTCCGGCACGAAGGCGCGGTTAAGGCGGCCTGTCACTGCGTCCGTTGTTGCCGCTTCAAAATCGATCACGGCATCAAAAAGGCCAGCCTCGCGGATAAATCGATTAAGCGCTCGGCGACATTCATCCTGCCGAACACTCCCATGGCCCGCTGCCGTGCTGCCATTTGCGCCTGGGATCGTTGCGCCAATGACCCGCACAGACGGACGCGCCGCCCGCAACGCGGCCACACCCGCGCGGAATCCGTCAATTACCGCCTGCGGGTCCTGACAGCCATTGGCGCTGCAATCATTAGCGCCCTCAAGCCAGATCACTGTCGTGAGCCCTGAAAGCCCAATCACGTCGCGCGCGAGCCGGCTGACAGCAGACGGGCCACCGGGCACCGGTGCAGCCAGATCAAACCGCGCCGGGCCCACCACCTGATTGCCGCCGATCCCCGCATTGACGACGGCCACATTCGGATACCCAGCCGCAATCAACCGCCGCCGCAAAAAGTCCGGCCAGCGATCATAGCCATTCAGCGTCGAGAATGTTCCGTCAGTGAGAGAATCGCCAAACGCGACAATCGCTCGACCGCCCGGCACATCCATGTCGACCGCATCGATGAAAAACCACGACGTCGTGCTGAAGGGAAAGGCCAGCCCGGTTTCATCGGCGATGACCACCGCGCCTGCAGACGCGATGTAAGAAGTCTGCAACGCCTTTGCGTGCCATGTCATCGGCCCGGTTGCCGCTCCGATATGAAAGCTGATGGCGAGCGTCCGGTTATCCGGCGCCCCCGCCAGAAAAGCCGGGGCCACAGGGTCACTCCACAGGCTTTCGCCCTGCGGAATAGAGCATGAAACAGCCCCGCCGAAGGTGAGCACAGCCGCCGTTCCGGGCATGATGCCACCACCCCCGGCATCAACAGCAACATGCGCAGCCGTGATGACCAAAGGCCTCTGACCAAACGCATTGCAGAAACGAACCCGAAGGGCACCGCCCCAGAGCGAGGGGCGCACGATCATGCGGAAACTCTGATTAGCCGCGCCCAGCGCTGGATTCGGCAGCACAGACGACAAATCGGGCTGAGCGCTTGGATTACCCGCCGGATAAGGCCCGTGCGGCGAGGCAGCCCATGCCGCCACCCAATGCTTCAATTCCGCCATGTTGGCCCCTCCCGCTTTTGGTGGCGCGAACCGTTCCATGGCACGTGAATTGCTGCAAGAGCGCTGAAACAGGATGCTCATGACCGACTTTGCGGCCCGCATCATCTCTCACGTGACCTCGGCCAGCACCAAGGACCGGGCGGCTTTCGCACGCCAATGCGTCAATGAGTTTGATCGGAATGCCGATGGCTCCGTCAGTGCCACCGAATTCCAGCATGTCTTTGCAGCCCTGCGCCGCACGGATGAGCTAACGGGTGGATCAACCACATCCTTCGTGGCGTCAGGGTGCCGCCCGACGCTGTTCGAATGCACGCTTTACCCATCCTGGTCGAACGCCTATGCCGCAAGCGCCTATCAAGCGATGGCGATGCTCGACCGTTTTGATCAGGACGGCGATTCCAATGTGACGCTGGATGAATTCTCGGCAGACCCGGTCATAGACCCCTCGCCAGAGACGACCGATCCAACAGAAACGCCAGCGACCGATCCAACGACACCCGTCGATCCTGCGCCCACGCCTGATCCTGTTGAGGCGGCCCCGACACCGGCCGAACGCGCTGACGCTTTGCTTGCGGCCTACGACATCACAAGTAAGGGCTACATCACCATCGACGATATTGTCAGCAAATGGCTGGCTGATCCGAGCCTCGGTGACATTGCCAATGCAGGCAACGCCATCGAAGCATGGGATACCGATGGCAATGGCCAAGTCTCGCGCGCTGATATCATCGCCGCCTATGAGATCATGGATGCTGCCGACACTGTTCTCACAGTCTTTGGTGGAACGGCGACAGCGAGCCTCGATCTCTCCAAACTTGACTCGGCTCAATTGAGCGCACTCGATTTGACCACCGAGCAGATCAATGCGTGGGACACTGATAAGAGCGGCACCGTCTCACGCAATGAATTGATCGATGGGTTAAAATTGCTCCGCTTGCAAAGCGCAAAAGATGCCGAACAGCAAGCCTTCGCAAAAATCTTTGCTAGGCTTGATGCCAATCAGGACGGCATGATCGATAGCCGAGAATTCGCCAGCACCATGACCGATCTTGCTCTTGATCCTGCAACGATGAATGCAACATTCACCGCTTGGGACAGGGACGACAGCCAAGGGATCAGCGTGGATGAACTCCAAGCGGGATATAACGCTGTAAAAGATGCTCAGGCCATCGTCGCATCCTACGATATAGCCGGAAAAGGCTATTTTGATCAGGCCGATTTGCAGCGCGTGATTGATACAAATGGCACAATGGATGGTCAGGCTTCTGCAGCAGAAATTCTGGCAGCATGGGACCAAGACGGAGACGGCAAAGTCAGCGTGCAGGACGTCATCGCGATGCGGTCTATGATGGCTGCTGCCACCACCTCAAACACTGACCCACTGCCGCAGGCCTAACACACGGATTTAGATTGAGAAGCGGCGAATTAGGCCGCCTTATCGAGCGACGCGGCCTGACGGGCCAGCGTGATCATGCGTTGCAGCCGCTCTGCTGCGTCTTCCGTCGAAACAGCCTGAAGTTTAAAAGCCAGTTCGAACAATTGTTCAGAAAGATCAATCAGCGCCAAATTGCGCTTTTCGATGTCAAGACGAAACGTGTTGAACATCACTAACGCGAGTTCATAGGCTTCGGCACAGCGCGACGTTTCCGACTGTTCGCCTGCAGGCCCCATTTCCCGCCTCCGCGTTATGTTGTGAATCTTCGCGGCTGTTAGGTTGATTCGTCAAGAGTCAACGCGACATCTCCCGTCATCCACGACGGTCGATGCCCCCGTGCGGCCTGTGCCCTTAGGCAGAGCCAAAGGGGCTAGCATGGCGTAACGAAACGCAGAGGCAGTCGTCTCAATACGCGCCGAGGCAAGCTGCATCGCCTCCACACAAAGGACCATCATTGGCGGTGACGATGTTCATGCCCGCCCACACGCTCATGATGGTCTCAGCGCACATAAGATCAGCTTGACAGCCATGGGTCGGGCATTAGCTTTCAGGCTATGGATTTGTCCACGCTCAATAAAAATGCCGGTGCGGCGGAAGCCTTACTCAAGGCGCTCGCTAATCGATACCGTCTGATGCTGTTATGCGAATTGCACAAGGGCGAGAAATCCGTCACTGCACTTCAACAGGCCGTCGGGCTTTCGCAATCTGCGGTCTCTCAACATCTGGCTCGCCTGCGCGAGGAAAATCTCGTGAGCACGCGACGTGACGCGCAGGTCATTTATTACACTTTGGCGAGCGATAACGCAGCGCGGGTGATTGCGACACTTTACGAGATTTATTGCTCGCGCGATTGACGGCTCAGCGCGCGCAGGTTGACAAGCCAACAAGGCGATAGACGCCGCAACGGCCCATGAGCGAGCTCACAAGCGGAATAACACCGAGCCAGCCGATCCAATTCCAACCCGTCTGCGGCGCCCAATAAGGCAGCGCGCAACCGATCATCACCAAGCCAAGATAAAACCGAAGAAGGCGATCAAGCCCGCCCATATTGCGCGTCATGCCACCAAACCCCTGATGTTCGAGCCAAGGGTGAGCCGAACCGAAGCGGATCAGACCACCTGTCTGGGCGGGGCTATAGCGCCCCGAAGGCGGCCCACAATTGATGCAGCGCAAAAAGTTCGACTTTTTCCGACCGAACTCAAGTAATCCGGCTTCCCATACGCACGGCGGCCATTTGCATGGGCGCAAGCCAAACCGGCACCCCTTTCGGGTCCAGCTCAAACCGATCAGTCAGGTTGGTAATACTCAAAGCCCCAGCAAACCGGCCATCCCGCGTGAAAATCGGGACCCCTAAGGCTGCAAGGCCCGTGATGAAATCATCCGCCACAAATTCATATCCTTGGTGCCGGATGACACTGCTCCGCGCCTCAAGCGCGGCCGCATCAATGAGCGAAAAAGGCGTTCGCTGCACCTGCGGACGGCGCAAAACCTGCGCACGCTCCGCCTCACTGACATAGGCCAGCACAACACGTGGACCCGCGCCGCAATTGAGTTCGCTGCGGTTACCCGGCGCAATAAAAGCCGTAATGAATGATGACGAGGCCACCACCCGATCAAGGCACACACCGCCCGCTTTATCGAACACCCAGAGAAACGAGATGCCGGAACACAAATCGGCAAGCTCAGACAGGAAAGGCCGCGCCAGCGTGATGAGATCACGACCCTGATGCACATTGGATGCAAGCGCGACGAGATCGAGCGTCAGCGAATAGGTCTGCTCCTGATCATTATGAGCCACGAGCCCGGCAATCTCGAGCGTATGCAAGAGCCGCCGGACCGTCGCCTTGTTAAGGCCCGTCGCTAGCGTGAGCTCGGCCAAAGACCATGCCGGCTTGCTGCCGCCAAACGCGCGCAAAATGGTGACCGCACGCAGAACAGCGCGCACTTCGGGCACGCCCGGCTTTTCCAGATCAGTGTTCACAGCTGACTTATCCACAATGGACACCAATAGAGCGGATCATCCAGTGACACGCAATACCATTAATTGACACGCTCGCGACAGACTGCTCAAATTTCCTCGGGAAATGACTACGCGGGGGAGACCAGTATGAATTGGACCATCAAAGGCATCGTCATGTCGGCGGTGATTGCCAGTGCTTCAGCAATGAGCGGCGCGGCCATCGCGCAAACGAAGGGCGGCACGCTGACTGGCATCGTGCAACCTGAACCGCCGACACTGATGCTCGGCCTGAACCAACAGGCGCCAACGATTTTCGTGGCAGGCAAGATTTATCAAAGCCTGATGACTTACACGAAGGATCTGAAGCCGCAGCCAGAGCTCGCCAAAAGCTGGACGATGAGCGCAGACGGCCTCACCTACACATTTGATCTGCAAGACAATGTGAAATGGCATGATGGTAAACCCTTCACCGCCGATGACGTCGTTTTCACTGTCGATAAATTCCTGCGCGAAACCCATCCGCGCGCCGCTGTGGCCATCAAGCGCTATCTCGACAAGGCGACAGCACTCTCGCCGACCAAGGTCGAGTTCAAATTGAAGGAACCCTTCGGGCCATTCCTGTCGCTGTTTGAAGTTTCAACGCTGCCGATGGTGCCTAAGCACATTTATGACGGCACGGACTTTAAAACGAACCCCGCCAACCAAACACCAATCGGCACAGGCCCGTTCAAATTCAAGGAATGGAAGCGCGGCAGCTACATCCATCTCGTCCGCAATGACGATTATTGGAAAAAGGGCATGCCCTATCTGGATGAACTCTATTTCCGCGTCATCCCGGATTCAGCCTCGCGCGCCGTCGCCTTTGAAAAGAACGAGGTGCAATATCTGCGCGGCGGTGATGTCGACAATGTCGACATCCGTCGTCTTCGTGCTCTGAAGGGCGTCGACTATTCCACCGATGGTTGGGAAATGTATGGCCCCCTCGCCTTCATCATGATGAACCAGCGCAAAGCGCCGTTCGACAATGTGAAGGTGCGTCAGGCCGCCATGTATGCGCTCGACAAGACCGTGATCGAAAAGACGATCTTCTTCGGTCTGGCGAAAACAGCTGTTGGACCGATTGCCTCGACCACGCAATTTTTCGATTCAACGCTGAAGCCTTATCCGGCCGATCCGGCCAAGGCGAAAGCGCTGATCAAGGAAAGCGGTGTCGATCTGACGAAGACACCGATCAAAATTCTGTCCTTCCCCTATGGCGCTCAATGGGATCGTCTGGCGGAATACACCAAGCAAGCGCTTGAGCAGGTGGGCTTCGTCGTCTCGATCGAACCGGCTGACGCTGGCAGCTGGGCAAAGCGTGTGTCGGATTGGGAATTCGACCTGTCCTACAACTTCACCTATCAATATGGCGATCCGGCCTTGGGCGTTGCCCGCCATTATCTCTCGACGAATATCGTGAAGGGTTCGCCCTTCGCGAACAATCAGGGTTACAACAACCCGAAAGCGGATGATCTTTTGAACAAGGCCGCCTCCGCCGTGAACCCGGCTGATCGCGCCAAGCTCTACAAAGACTTCCAATCCATTGCTGTTGAAGAAGTGGCCAATGGCTATCTCGTCGAACTGCAATTTGCCACGCTGTGGCGCAGCAATGTGAAGAACCTCGTGACAACCGGCATCGGACTCAACGAGACCTTCGATAACGTCTGGGTTGAGAAGTAAGCGTATCCACGGACGGGCGGCTGACGCTGCCCGTCCGATTTTTTTCTAGGACCTTCGCCGTGCCCTTTGCAGGCTTCATTGCCAGTCGCCTCTTCAAGGCCCTCTGTGTCATCCTCGCAATTGCGGCGCTGAATTTCGTCTTGATTCGTCTTGCTCCCGGTGATCCCGCATCCGTTCTCGCTGGCGAAGCCGGAGCCACAGATCCCAATTTCGTTCTCGAATTGCGCAAACAATTCGGCCTTGATGATCCGCTGTGGAAGCAACTTGGCCTTTATCTCTGGAAAGTGCTGCATCTCGATTTCGGCTATTCCTACCGCAATCACGTGCCCGTGCTTCAATTGATTGCCGAACGCTTGCCCGCAACCCTGCTCTTAATGGTATCGAGTTTCATCGTTTCACTTTCGCTGGGCGTTTTATTCGGCGCCCTCGCCGCGGGCGTCAGCTTCTTCAACCGCGCCCGCTGGCTTGACCCGCTGATTATGACGGTGGCGCTGATTTTCTATGCGACGCCTTTATTCTGGCTCGCCCTGATGATGGTGATCGTTTTTTCCGTCCAACTTGATTGGCTCCCCGCCTTCGGCATGGAAAACATCAGCGCGCGCTACACCGGCTGGGACCGCGTACGCGATATTGGTGAGCATCTCATTCTGCCAACACTGGCTCTCAGTTTCTTCTTCATGTCGGTCTATGTGCGGCTCACCCGCGCCACCATGATGGAAACCATGCTGCAGGATCATGTGCGGACCGCCTTTGCCAAAGGCGTGACGCCATGGCGTGTGCTGCGCCGCCATGTTCTGCGCAATGCCCTATTGCCAATCGTTACGTTCGCGGGATTACAACTCGGCCAGATCGCTGGTGGTGCGGTGCTGATTGAAACCGTCTTCGCTTGGCCCGGCATTGGCCGCCTGATGTTCGACGCGCTGCTGCAACGCGATTACCAGCTTCTGCTCGGCGTCTTTCTTGTCACATCAGCGACAGTGATCTTTTTCAATATCATCACTGACATTGCCTATCGCTTCGTCGATCCGCGCATTCGCGTCGGCGGAGGTGCGAAATGAAGAGTTTCTGGCAACGCTATGCGCGCAATGTGGGCGGCCTGATCGGCCTTGGCATTCTGGGATCGATTGTCGTGATTGCGCTCTTCGCGTCGATCCTCTTTCCCGTTTCGCCTTGGCAGATGCAAGGCGCGCCGCTGCTTTATCCGTTTGAAGAGCCGGGCTTCCCGCTCGGCACCGACATGTTAGGGCGCGATATCGCAGCCGGGCTTGCCTATGGCACCCGCGTTTCTCTTTTTGTCGGCGTTGTATCAACCGCCTTTGCTGTTCTGCTTGGCATTGGTGTCGGTGCATGCGCTGGTTATTTTGGCGGCTGGATTGATGACGCGTTGATGCGCGTCACCGAATTTTTTCAAACCATTCCGCAATTAGCTATGGCGATCGTGCTTGTTGCGATCTTCACGCCCTCACTGCCTTCCATCGTATTGGCCATCGCGCTCGTGTCTTGGCCACCCGTCGCCCGTCTCGTCCGCGCTGAAGTGTTATCCTTGCGGGAGCGTGAATTCGTTGAAGCGGCCATCGTTCTTGGCAGGCCGACCCACAAAATCTTGCTCGACGAAATCCTACCCAACGCTATGCCGCCAGTGATCGTCACCGCGTCGCTTATGGTCGCGACAGCTATTCTCACGGAAGCGGCTCTGTCCTTCCTCGGCCTCGGCGACAAGAATTTCATGTCATGGGGCTTCATGATCGGGGCCGCGCGCACCATGCTGCGTGAAGCGCCACTCCTCACCGTTTTTCCCGGCATGGCGATTCTCATCACGGTGCTGGCAATCAATTTGGCAGGTGAAGCCCTCAACGATGCGCTCAATCCACGCCTGCGCGAGCGCGGTCAATGAACGACACACCGATCGTTTCAATCCAAAATCTCTCAGTGGCCTTGCCGAAGGGGGGCGATCGTCCTTACGCAATCGAAAATGTATCGATGACGATCGCGCGTGGCGAAATTCTCTGCGTCGTGGGTGAATCAGGCTCCGGAAAATCGGTTGCTGCCAGCACGTTGATGGGGCTTCTCCCGCGCGGTTTGAAAATCGCATCGGGTGAGGCCTGCGTTGCGGGTGAGAATGTCGCCACCATGACGCCGGAACGCCTGCGGGCTTTGCGCGGCCGCGAAGTGGCGATGATTTTTCAAGAGCCCTTGTCGGCCCTCAACCCCTTGATGCGGATAGGCGCGCAGATCGTCGAATTGTTCGAGGCGCACAAGGCCTATCCGGGCGAAGCGGGACGCCGACGCATCCTTGAACTCTTTCACTATGTTGGCCTGCCTGATCCCGAGCGCCTGATCGATTCCTATCCGTTTCAACTTTCGGGCGGCCAGCGTCAGCGCGTCGTCATTGCCATGGCCTTGGCCCTCGAGCCTAAACTTATTCTCGCCGATGAACCAACAACGGCGCTGGATGTGACAACGCAAGCGCAGGTGCTCGATCTGTTGCGCAAGATCCGGCGCGAACATGGCACATCTATCCTCTTCGTCACCCATGATTTCGGCGTCGTTGCTGATCTGGCTGATCGCGTGGTGGTGATGGAAAAAGGCCGATTGATTGAGGAAGGGTCTGTCGATCAGGTGCTTACCGCGCCGCGCGAGCCCTATACGAAAAAACTAATCGCCGCTGTACCACGCCTCAAGCCAGCGCACTTGCCGCCGCCTGGCGAGGAAATCGTTCTATCGCTGCAACATGTCACCAAAACCTATGGTGGTTCATCGGGCTGGTTTGGCAAAGCGCGCACTGTCAAAGCGGTCGACAATGTGAATTTCACAGTCCGACGCGGCGAGACGCTCGGGATCATCGGCGAATCCGGCTCAGGTAAATCGACAACCGGCCGGATTATTGTGCGCTTGGTTGAGCCCGATCAGGGAGAAATCCTGTTTCACGGTCAAGACATGATGCAATTGCCGCGCGAGACCTTCCGCGCGAAGCGCAAAGCATTGCAGATGATCTTTCAAGATCCACTCTCAAGCCTGAATCCGCGCAAGCGTATTCGCACCATTCTCACTGATGGCCCCTTGGCGCACGGCATGGATCGCGCCACAGCAGAGGCCCGCGCAGCAGATCTGATGCGCTATGTCGGCTTAGGCGAGGCTGCGCTTGATCGTTTCCCGCATGAATTTTCGGGAGGCCAACGCCAACGCATCGGGATCGCACGCGCGTTAATGCTGGACCCCGAAGTGATTGTTGCCGACGAACCTGTGTCCGCTCTTGACGTGTCTGTGCAAGCCCAGGTGCTGGACTTGCTGAATGAGCTTCAGCGTAGGATGAATTTAGCGCTTGTCTTCATCACGCATGATCTGCGCGTTGCTGCCCAATTATGCCATCGCGTCGCGGTGATGCATCGCGGCCAGATCGTCGAATATGGCGAAACAGCCGCCATCTTTGCTGATCCGCAACATCCCTATACCCGCCAACTCCTTGCTGCCATTCCCGGCCGCCATCTCGATGAAATCTCTGCCTGAGGCGTGACCATGAAGCTCTATTTTTCGAACCGCCAGCTGTCCCATCAGCCCCAGCAATACATGGTGCATGGCAAGCTTATTCACGCTTTCGAAAATAATGACCGCGCGACAACGCTGTTGGAAGCCCTCGCTGGTGCGGGACTGATGCCGATTGAACCGGCCGATCATGGGATTGCGCCTGCACTCGCCGTCCACGCCGATCATTTCATCGCGTTTTTGCAAACCGCTTATGACGAATTTCAAAAACTGCCGAATGCAGGACCTGAAGTGTTACCCAACATACACGCTTATGTTGGCGCGACACCCGCCCTCGCGCCGCGCGGTAAACCACGCCCCACGGGGATCATTGGGCGCTCGGGTTGGTATGTGGGCGATCTATCCGCCGTCATCATGCAAGGCACATGGGATTCAGCGCTCGTCTCAGCACATGCAGCCGTCTCGGCGGCCGATGCCGTGCTGGCAGGCGACAAGGCCGCTTTTGCACTCTGCCGCCCTCCCGGCCACCACGCCTATGTCGATCGCGCATCAGGTTTTTGCTTTTTGAATAATGCGGCCATTGCAGCCGAACGCCTGCGTCAAAAATATAAGCGCGTCGCTATTCTCGATTTCGATACTCATCATGGTGATGGCACCCAGGCCATCTATTATGCCCGCAATGACGTGTTCTTTGGCTCTGTCCACACCGATCCTTCTGCCTATTATCCGCATTATCTGGGTTACGCCGACGAAACCGGCGTAGATGCGGGTGAGGGATTTAACCTTAACCGGCCGCTTCTATTCGGTTCAAACGATGCCGATTTTATCGCCGCCAATCACGATATCATTAACGCAGCGCTGAAATGCGGTGCGGAGGCGCTTGTGATATCTGCGGGTTGGGACGCGCATCATAAGGATCCGCTGTCGAAGCTAAAAGTAACAACAGACGCCTATGCGCGCATTGGTGAGATCTACGGTAAGCTCAACCTCCCCACTGTGATTGTTCAGGAAGGCGGCTATTCGCTCGAAGCGATTGCAGAATCCGCCCGCATTTTCACACAAACATTCCGCTCCGCCAAAGGCGTCTAAAAGAATGTCATCAAATCTCCGCATCAATGGGGATCGCCTGTGGTCGACACTTATGGAACAAGCAACCATTGGCAGGACCGAAAAAGGCGGCCTGCGTCGCCTCGCCCTCTCGCAAGAGGACGGCGCCGTCCGCGATCTGTTTTGTCGCTGGTGCGAAGATGCCGGACTGACAATTGCGATTGATGGGATCGGCAATATTTTTGCAACACGCCCGGGCACTGATCCTCACGCCAAGCCTATTCTGATGGGCAGCCATCTCGACACGCAAATTCACGGCGGGCGTTTTGATGGCATTTTAGGCGTATTGGGCCCGCTCGAAGTCATCCGCACATTGAACGAACGGGGCATCACAACAAAACATCCGTTGACGATCGTGAATTGGACCAATGAAGAAGGCGCACGTTTTGAACCGCCCATGATCGGTTCGAAGGTGTTCTGCAACCTTCATGCAATCGAGGATGCGCTGAACATTCGCGACAAGGATGGCATTCGCTTTGGTGATGCCCTGCACACGATCGGCTATTCTGGGCGATCCGCGCTCAGCCCTGAACAATGCGACTCCTATTTTGAATTGCATATCGAGCAGGGCCCGGAGCTTGAAGAAAGCGGCTTACAAGTCGGTATCGTGACCGGCGCCTTCGATGTGCGCTGGGCTGTGGTCGAAATTCGTGGCGAAAGCGCCCATTCAGGAACGACGCGAATGGCCGATCGCCGGAATGCGATTGTCGGCGCAGCAGCGGTCATCGAATGCGTCAACGAGATTGGTTTAGTCTATGCTTCATCCGGCGGCCGTAGCACGACGGCACGCCTCACCATCGAACCCAATCTGCTTGGTATCTTGTCGCATCGCGTCGAAGCTTTGTGTGATTTCCGCCATCCCGAAAAGGGCGTGCCACAGAAAATGTTCGAAAGCTTCCAAGCCCGCCTGCCTGAACTCATTGCCCGCACGCAATGCGACATGTCCATCATCAAAGATTGGCAATATGGGGCGGTCGATTACAATGCGGATCTGGCGGCGCTCTCACGTACAGCGGCCGATCGCCTTGGCTATTCACATCGCGACATGCTGACAGTGGCGGGGCACGACTCGATGTATATCGCAGGTGTTATGCCTGCGACCATGATCTTTACGCCTTGCGAAAAAGGTATCTCCCACAATGAGGCGGAAAACGTGACCTTGGCTGATATCGAGCCAGGCACGAATGTGCTTTTGCACGCCGTTCTCGCACGCGACGCTCAAACCTGATCAAGGACATCATCCATGGCTTTCAAATGCGATATCCCGGCCAAGCCCACCTTGCTTGTTGATGACATTGCCGCCCGTATCACGCGCTGGGATTTTGAACCCGGCGCCGTAACAGGCTGGCACGAACATGGCTGGCCCTATTTCGTTGTCATGCTGGTGGATGGCACGCTGCGCATCCATGATGGCGAAAAGGTTTTCGATGCGCCTCTCAAAGCCGGCCAATCCTATCGCCGCGTGGCGGGCACAAAGCACGACGTGATGAACGGCTCTGACCACCCGATCGCTTTTGTCGAAATCGAAGTGAAACGTCCCGATCTCCTCGGCGAGGCACCTAATTTCGTGCCTTAACGCCCCGAGCGAAATGCGAACCCATTGAATATCCGCAGGGCGCGCGGCCATAGTGCGCCTTGTTCATGGCGCGACCGCAGACGATCAAAAAGAATATAGATCACGGGTGTCGTATAAAGCGTGAGGATTTGCGAAACAGCCAAACCGCCAACGATCGTGATCCCAAGTGGGCGACGCAATTCTGATCCTGCACCGGTCGCCAACACCAATGGCAAAGCGCCAAGCATCGCCGCAAGCGTCGTCATCAGGATTGGCCGAAACCGCTCGAGGCAGGCTTGCATCATCGCATGATCTGCCGACAGGCCCTGCTGCCGCTGCGCATCAAGAGCAAAATCAACAAGGATGATCCCATTCTTTTTGACGATTCCAATGAGCATAATGATGCCGATGAAAGCGATAATCGAAAGGTCCGTTCCTGTACCATTTAACGCCAAAAGCGCGCCGAGCCCGGCCGCAGGCAAAGTGGACAAGATCGTCAAGGGATGAATAAGGCTTTCGTAGAGAATACCTAAAACAAGATACACCGCGATCAAAGCTGCGACGATCAACAGCGTTTGATTGCCCGCGACTTGCCGAAACGCTTTTGCATCCCCTGCAAAGTCGGCGCGGATCGTGTCCGGCAGATGCAGTTCATCAACCGCTTGCCGCACGCGCGCAGCACCCTCTTCCATCGCCACGCCCGGCCGTAGATCATAGCTGATGGTGACTGAAGGGAATTGTCCTTGGTGATTGACCGCCACCGGCGCCAATGCACGCTCAAACTGAGCCACTGCCGAAAGCGGCACCTGCCGCCCGCCCTCGCCTGTCACAAATAAACGCTCAAGATCAGCCGGATCGCGGCGATACGCAGCATTGGCCTCGAGCACAACACGATATTGATTGCGCGGCGTGTAGATTGTCGAGATCTGACGCTGCGCGAAAGCATTATTGAGCGCGGCACTGACATCCTGCACGGACACGCCGAGCCGAGCAGCTGTTGGACGATCAATTTTGACATTGGCTTGCAATCCGCCCGGCTGTGCGTCCGAGTTCACATCAACCAAGCCCGGAACGGATTTTAACTTCGCTTCTACAATCGGCGTGAACCGGTTGAGCGCTTCAGTGTCTTGGCTCCAGAGTGTAAATTGAAGCGGCGAGCGGCTGCTCCTGCCCCCCATTCGCAAATCCTGCGCAGCGGACATCCACACCGTCACACCAGGTACGGTGGCCAGCGCTTTGCGTAAACGATCAACAACCTGCTGACTTGTGGCCTTGCGCTCTTCAAGCGGTTTGAGTGCAATCCACATGCGACCATTATTGATCGCTCCACTCCAGACACTGCCGCCGATAATTGAACCAACGGCTTCGACGGCTGGGTCAGCGAGCACCACTTTTTCCGCTTTTTGTTGCAACTCAGCCATAACCGGAAAGGATACGTCGGTCGCTGCTTCGACAAAGCCGAACAAAAGGCCGGTATCATCTTGCGGGAAGAAACCCTTCGGCGTCGTGATGTAAAGCTGAAC
>VERN01000268.1 GCA_018882635.1 Beijerinckiaceae bacterium
AGATTGAGCAGGATTTGGCGCAAGGCGCGTTTATCGGCCATCAATTCAATTGCAGCGGCACAGCGTGTCTCAAAGACAATGCCGTTCTTTTCTGCTTTGAGCCGCATGATATCGATGGTTTCATCAAGCAGCGCATTAAAGGCAACGGCTTCGGCCTCCATCGGCATTGCGCCAGCCTGAATCTTTGATGCGTCGAGCACCGTATTGACGACGTCGAGCAAATGCTCACCCGAAAGCCGGATGATACGGGCATAATCACGCCGGCGCTCATCATCTTGCAGGACGCGCAGATCGCTGGCGAGGAGATCAGCAAATCCGATGATGGCATTGAGGGGCGTGCGGAGCTCATGCGTCATGACCGCCAAAATACGGTCTTGAACGGTTTCATCGGCGCGAGGCGTTTCGACAGCACGGTCAGCCCGGCGGATGATGGTGATGAAGGGGCCACGCTCTTCGCTAGGTGTCAGCGGTCGGGCGACGATGGTGAAATCCTGATAGAGCGGCGCACTGTCCACCGCGCCTGTGCGGATGCGGATATCCAGAGGCTCGGGCTGATGGCCGCGCGCCGCCTCATCGCAATGGCGCAGATAAGCCGGGCGATCGGCGACGTGAACACGCTCGAAAAAGGCACGACCGATCAGATGATCGGATGACGCGCCGATCATGGCATCGCTGACACCTTCGCTTCCGATGACGTGGCCTTCCGCATCTTGCTCAAGCACCAGAGCGTCCATGGCATCGAGCATCGCCGTCTGGCGATAACGAGGTAACGCTTGCGGCATTGTCGGCGTCTGCGATTTGGGTGAGGCGTGCAGCCAAAGCACTTCAAGGAGCGTCAACGGTGTGGCGAACAACGGCACCAAAGCGACACCCGGCCCGAACAGAATGGCGAGGGACAGCGCGATCCCGGCGAGAATCGCCGCAGACAAGCCCTGCCCTTCGGCAACAGACCAGCCGTTCTGAACCAGCAAAGCCGGAATGATCTGAGCCCCGAAGGCTGCGAGGATCAGGCCATGAGCTGATGTGAAACCAAGATCAGCAATGAGGAGAACCGGGACAGAAGCTAAGGCCGCCGCCGCGACCAGAAGCCGGGAAAATACAAAATAGCGCTCGGCTGCTTGGCCGTGCCCCGCTGGTGTCTGAACCGTTCCGCGCAACGCCTTACCCTCTGCGCCTCACGGGACGCATGCTGATTAACAAGGCGGATTATCCGGGCCAGCCCTTAAACGAAGCTGAATCAAGGCCCCTTCCGGGGCGCCGGGTGTTAAGGCCAAGCCCTTGAATTTATTAATGTTGTCGCGTGACTGGTGAGACTTCCTTAACCAACGTGGCGAAACGCCTGCGGGCCGGCACCCGAAAAGGAGCCGAGCCGTTTATAATGAGGCCATGTCATTCCTGTTCCGGGTCCTCGTCATCATCGGCCTGATCTATTGGTTGTCGCCGCTTGGCGGGACGCCGGATCTCGCCAGCATCGCTGCGCCAGCAGGCGAAAAAGCCGTGGCCGAAGCCATGGCATGGTGCCGGGACAAACCAGCCGATTGCGCTGACCTTATGCAGCGGGGGCAGCAGACCCTAACCGGCAGGCTCAAGAACTAAGATTGCTCCGCGCGCTCGGTCCCGGCATAAGGGGGGCATGTTGCCCTCTCTTGATGAAATCCGTGAAACCTTCGCACTGCTCGACAGTTGGGAAGACCGTTATCGTTATGTGATCGATCTTGGGAAAGATCTGGATCCGCTCCCCGATGCCGCGCGCACCGAGGAGAACAAGGTGCGCGGATGCGCTAGCCAAGTTTGGGTTGAAACAATCCGCGACGAGACCCCCGACGGGCTTATTCTGCATTTCCGCGGGGATAGCGATGCCCATATTGTGAAGGGCCTCGTCGCGCTGATTTTGGCGCTTTATTCCGGTAAAACGCCGCAGGCCATTCTCGACACAGATGCGCTCGCCGTATTTTCCGAATTAGGCTTGGCTGAACATTTGACACCGCAACGCTCGAACGGCGTGCGCTCAATGGTCGAGCGCATTCGGCGTGATGCCGCCGCAGCGCAAGGGTAACGCGCGCCCGCTCGGCCTGCGCCTGCTTATGACATGGAAGGCCGCGCATCGGGCGCGCGCCAGACGCGTTGGCGTACCATCTCAGCTCCGCGCGCTTCCACCGCATAACCATAATGCAAGGCCAGCCGTGCAAGCGCGAGACCGACGATAATTTTGCCAGAGCGTTGTGGCCAATGGCGCTCGCGTTCAATTTGTTCGATGCCTTTTGAGAAGGCGAGGACATCAAGCAGCAACCCGGCAAAATCATGCCCCAGCGCATCGAGCGCCGCTTCAACGCGTTGGCGCGACGCAATCATCAGATCGGTTGGATTGACCCGCGCTTCGCCGACAGATCCCGTCGCATCCCACCGCATCGTGATACCTGGCACCATGCCCGCGCGCATGATTTCAGCGGCCAGCCTTTCGCCTGCATTGATCTGAGCAGCATCCAGTAACGGCGCACCATCAGGCTTTTTCATCCTCGCCAGACGGGATAAGGCACTTTCATCGCGGTTGACCAAAACACGATGACCATCACTGAGCGTGGCCATTTCCAGTGCAGCGCCGCGGCTTTGGAAATCGACAGGCTGGGTGCGATTTGCAAGGACCGCTTTCCCAAGCGCCGTGATTTTAAACGCGCCTGTCTCCTTATCGGCTGCGATCCATTTCTTCTCACGCAGCGTGGTCACAATTGTTGCACTTACGGCTGCAATTTTCAGCGACACATTTTTGCGCCGCTCGACAACCATCCAGCTGCCGCCAACAGGGCGACACCATACACCGCGTTGCGCCATAGCTTCGAGGGCGCGACGCAGCTCAGGATCGAACACAGGATGAAACGCTACAGAGGATGAAGGCTCAGATTTTGTCATAGGATTGTTCTCCTTTGACATTAACCCTATTAAGCCGCCCATTCTGGTCAAGACAGAAATCGTCTCTTGGCAGGCCGAATGCCCCGTCCGATCCGACGGGGCGCAACAAAAAACCCGGCTGAACAGCCGGGCTTGATTGCGCGTTCTGTCGTGAGACTTCGATTAGCGGCGTTTGCGCCGCTGCTGGCCGAGACCCATCTTCTTCGCCAGCTGCGAACGGGCCTGCGCATAGTTCGGCGCAACCATCGGATAGTCAGCCGGCAGGCCCCATTTCTCGCGATAATCTTCCGGCGACATATTGTATTGCGTGCGCAGATGGCGCTTCAGCGATTTGAACTTCTTTCCGTCTTCAAGGCAGACGATGAATTCCGGCGTGACGGACTTCTTCACGGCGATCGCTGGCTTCGGCGCTTCGCTCACGCCTTCAACCTGCTGGCCTGCCACGCGCAGCAGCGCACCATGAACGTCACCGATCAGCTGCGTCAGCTCGCCTGGCGACACCGCATTGTTGCTGACATAAGCCGCCACAATATCGGCCATCAACTCAATGGTGCTGACTTGTCCGTTGGTGTCGCTCATTCTCTTTTTGCCTTATTTCAGGATTTTAATTCGCGCAGACATAGGCTCATCGGCTCGAACGGCTGAACTCGATCGAAGACGGAACCAATAC
>VERN01000046.1 GCA_018882635.1 Beijerinckiaceae bacterium
GGCAGGGGGGGAAAATGCCCCACCCCGCCTCGCCTTCCTTGATCCGCCGCCTGCACCGGCGCTCACCGAAGCCCAGGCGCTTTTGCATGATCTCGGCGCGCTCGACGAGCATGAGCGTCTGACCGATATGGGCCAACGTTTGCGCGCATTGCCTCTGCCGGTGCGGCTTGCGCGCATGATCATTGCCGCTGCAGCGCAGGGCGAGGCGTTGATTGCTGCCGAGATTGCAGCCCTTCTCTCCGAACGCGGTTTGGGTGGCGACGGCGCCGATCTCCGGCATCGGCTTGATCGCTTCCGGCGTGAGCGCGGCGGTCGTAACGACGATCTCAAAAAGATGGCGCGGCAATGGGCCAAGAGCGCAGGCGGCACACTCGCTGAAACCTCTTCAGAACGTGCGGGCGCTATCACAGCGCTCGGATTTCCTGATCGGATTGCGAAGGCGCGGGGTGCAATCGGGAGCTTTGTGATGGCGAATGGGCGCGGCGCCATGGTCGAAGCCCATGATGCGCTGGCCCGCGAAGCGTTTCTGGCGATCGCAGAGATTGCAGGCGGCAGCACCTCAGCCCGTATTCTGGCTGCCGCACCTCTCGATCTTGCAACCATCGAAAGTGAATATGGCGCGCGGATTATCACCCGTGATGAGGTGCAATTCGATACCACTTCACAATCTGTTCGCGCGCGGCGCGTGACACGTCTTGGGACGATCATCCTTTCTGAGCAGACACAAAAAGCGCCTGCCAATGAGGACACAAAAGACGTTCTGCTGAAGGGTATTGCAGCGCTTGGCTTTTCAGCGCTTCCCTGTTCAAAAGCGACCGCACAATGGCGTGACCGCGTGAATTTTCTCCGACGTGCTGAAGGCGAGCCATGGCCCGATTTATCTGACGCGACCTTGATGGCAACGTTGCCAGACTGGCTTGGCCCTTACGCCGATGGTGCACGTTCGCTCAACGATTTGGGCGAAGGCATTATTGATCAGGCGCTCCGCGCGACATTGGATTGGAATTTACAACAAAGATTGGACGTCGAAGCGCCCACACATTTCGATGCGCCTTCAGGACAACGGCATCCGATTGATTATGATTCAGGTGACCTTCCGGTGCTGGCGATCCGTGTGCAGGAATTGTTCGGTCTTAAAGACCATCCTTCATTGGCTGGCGGGCGCGTGCCGCTCTTGCTCCATCTCTTGTCACCAGCGCATCGCCCCATTCAAATCACGCGCGATTTGCCGGGATTTTGGGCTGGATCATGGAGCTCCGTTAAAGCCGAGATGAAGGGCCGCTATCCAAAGCATGTCTGGCCGGATGATCCCTCAGCGGCGACGGCCACGCACCGCGCTAAGCCGCGCGGTTCATAATATCTGCCTAATTATTCTCCCAGCGCTCGCGCCATAGTTTTTCACCAATCATGCAATCAACACGCGGCGTTTTGAGCTGAGCCTTTTGTATCGGTAATGGATCATCAGGAATTGATGCAATTTCCAATAAAATTTTCGTCCGAATCGCTTCTACGAATTGCTCGCGCTCACGAATGGGAATGACGAATGAGCCGGGACCGCCGACAACACAATCAGCATAATAATGATCAAGCGGCTCAACATCGCGATACCCAACAACGGGGCGGTTGAGCATGATCGGCAGTCCATTGATGACGATACCCTGCGCTAGCGCATCATCACGCGCGCGTTCAACCGGACGCCCCTGATTATTTGATCCATCGCCAGAAATATCGATGACCTGTTTCAGCCCGCGCATATTGTTGCTGGCGAACATAGGCACCGCAAAATCAATCACGCCCGAAATAGATGTACGCGATAGACGCCGTGTCGGCTTATCAACCAATTTGCGGGTAAACACGGCCGCACTCTCGGCGCTATCGATGATATGCCAATCCGCCACAATCTCACGTGAATTGGTGCCAGCCCATTCAACATAGGCGACTGCAATTTTGCCATTCACGCCTTTGGCAATGGCTTTCAAGATTTCGGGTGAATTGAGCGCCTCAATATAGCCCTCTCGTTGCAGTTTCTGCTCTTCAGGATCCATTGAATAAGAGACATCGACAGCAAGGACGAGTTCAACGTCGACGTCGATCTCGCCATCACGTGCAAGGGCAGGCATTGTGAGCCCGAGCAATACAAAGGCCAAACCGGAAAACCAGCTGCGCCAATAAGTGGACATGCAAGATCCGCAAGCCATGGCCCGATCCTTTTCGGCCCGCCCGATTGCGACCAAGTCTGCCAAAGTCCTCTGCACACGCCAAGAGCCTTTATGACGCAAATTACTTCACGCCACATGACCGCCATGGCATTGTCTGCCTATGATGCGAGCACAATTGCGGCGCAGCCATTTACGCGCCACCCTGAAGAGCGCATGGATAGCTTTTATGTTGAAGGAGCGTCATGATGCCGATGGATGAGCTGTTCGCTGCCGCACGCGCCGTGCGTGAGCGGGCTTATGCGCCCTATTCGGGATTTCAGGTCGGCGCCGCTGTTCGTTCGCGTAACGGGCATATTTATCTCGGCTGCAATGTCGAAAACGCCGCCTATCCATCGGGCACCTGTGCGGAACAAGCTGCGATCGCCGCCATGATTGCCGCGGGGGAGAAAGACATTGCCGCCATCGCCATCGTCGGCTCGGCCGCCGAACCCTGCTTTCCCTGCGGCGCATGCCGCCAACGGATTCGTGAATTTGCCGATGGTGCAACGCGGGTGTTAGCCGGCGGCACGCTCGGCGCAGAGCGGATCGACACGACGCTTGATGCGCTGCTTCCTCATGCTTTCGGGCCCGAGCAATTGCCCGGTCTAACGGGGCTTGAGGGGTGATGACGACCGATCTCGCAGCTCAAGATCTGTTGCGTGCAGCTGGCATTGGCCGTCCTGATTGGGCTGTTGTGCTTGGCACGGGGCTCGGCGCTTTTGCTGATGCCCTCGAAAATCCGATCGCAATTCCCTATGCGGCTATTCCGGGTTTTCCGCAGAGCGGTGTTTCGGGACATGAAGGGCGCCTTATTGCCGGACGGATCGGCCGTTCACGTGTGATCGCGTTGCAAGGGCGCGCGCATTATTATGAAAATGGTGATGCGGCGATCATGCGCACACCGATTGCAATGCTGGCTGCGCTTGGAACAGGTGCACTGATCCTAACCAATGCGGCGGGTGGATTGCGTGAAGATCTCGCACCGGGAACCGTCGCGCTGATCACCGATCACATCAATTTCTCAGGCCGCAATCCGTTGATTGGTGAAATCGGTGATGCGCGCTTTGTGCCGATGGTCAACGCTTATGAGCCATCGCTGAATGCGCGCTTCCGCGCGGCCGCGCAGCGGCTTGATATGCCCTTGCCCGAAGGAGTCTATCTTTGGTTTTCGGGCCCCTCTTTTGAAACACCCGCTGAAATTCGCATGGCCGTGATGTTAGGCGCGGATCTTGTCGGTATGTCGACTGTTCCTGAGGTGATCCTCGCGCGCCGCTTTGGTCTGCGCTGTGGCGCACTCTCACTTGTAACCAATTATGGCGCAGGGCTTTTTGGTGGCGCGCCATCGCATGATGAAACGCGGAAGGTGGCAGCAGACGGGAGTGCTGATATGGTTGCACTTCTCACTGAGACCTTGCGTGAACCCCTATCGGAAAAACTGGCATGACGGCTTTAACACCACAGGCACTCATCGGGTTTATCGATCTCACCGATTTATCGGACCAGTGCAGCGAAAGCACGATCACAACGTTGTGCGCGACGGCGATATCATCGCCCGTTCAACCGGCGTCCCTGTGCTTGTGGCCACAATTTGTCAGCTTGGCCCAACGCACGCTCGGACAATCTCTGCCTGTTGCCACCGTCATCAATTTTCCGCATGGCGGGGACGATATTGAATTTGTGTTGACGGATCTTGATGAAGCGATCAGCGATGGGGCGGACGAGATTGATCTTGTCTTTCCTTGGCGGGCTTTTCTCGCTGGCGACAGCGCATTGGCTTTCGATATGATCGCGGCGGCCAAAGAGCGTTGCGGATCACGCCTTTTGAAAATCATCCTTGAGACAGGCGCCCTGCCCCATGCTGAAGCCATTCGTGCGGCATCGCTCTGTGCCCTCGACGCCGGGGCCGATTTTCTGAAGACCTCGACAGGTAAGATTGAAGTCGGTGCAACGGAAGCAGCCGCCCAAATCATGCTGGAAACAATCCGTGATCACGGCAATACAGCAGGTTTCAAAGCATCCGGTGGCCTTCGCACATTCGCGCAGGCCGAACGCTATTACACATTATTTGAAACGATCTGCGGTATGCCAGCAACCAAAGAGCGGTTTCGGATTGGCGCAAGTGCCCTTTTTGAGACCCTGATCAAAGAAACAGGTCGCCCTTCGTGATTCCGCAGGAAATCATCCGGCGCAAGCGGGACGGCTATCCGCTGCCCGCGCACGACATCGACAATTTTATTGCCGGTCTTGTCGATGGTCGGGTGACAGAAGGACAGGCGGCGGCCTTTGCCATGGCTGTCTTCTTTCGTGGCATGAATCGCGCCGAATGCGTGGCATTGACACGCGCCATGACAGAAAGCGGCATGCAAATGGATTGGGATCTGCCCGGTCCCACACTTGATAAGCATTCAACGGGAGGGATTGGCGATAGCGTCAGCCTGTTGCTCGCGCCGCTTGTCGCCGCGTGTGGCGGTTTTGTTCCGATGATTTCCGGCCGCGGCCTCGGCCATACTGGCGGCACGCTCGATAAGCTTGATGCCATTCCGGGTTATATATCGACACCTGAGCGCGATCTATTTCGCCGCGTGGTTCGTGATGTCGGCTGCGCCATTATCGGGCAGACGCGCGATCTCGCGCCTGCCGATCGTATTCTTTACGGCATTCGCGATGTGACAGCGACGGTCGAATCCATTCCTTTGATCACCGCTTCCATTCTCTCCAAAAAAATTGCGGCCGGGCTTGATGGGCTCGTCATGGATGTGAAGACGGGATCGGGTGCATTCATGACAGCGCTGTCGGATTCACGCGCGCTGGCTGAAAGCATTGCAGGCGTCGCCAATAGCGCTGGACTTCCAACATGCGCGCTCATCACTGATATGAACGAACCGCTTGCCCATTGCGCGGGCAACGCCCTTGAAGTGTCCCATGCCATCCGTCACCTGAAGGGCGACGCTGTTGATGCGCGCCTGCATGAGGTGACAATGGCACTCGGCGCTGAGATGCTGGTGCTGGGTCACTTAGCGCGAGATGATGCAGAGGCGCGCGCCAAACTTGATCAAGCCTGGCGATCAGGCGCTGCTGCCGAGACATTCGCTGCCATGGTCTCAGCGCTGGGTGGCCCCGCGCAGCTGATCGACGATCCAGATTCCTATTTACCTCAAGCTCCCATCTGCCGCCCGATTAAAGCCAACCAATCGGGTTATGTCGCTGCCATTGATACGCGTGCGATCGGCGTCGCCGTTCTTGAACTGGGTGGCGGCCGCCGCCGCGCGGCCGATAGCATTGATTTTGCCGTCGGCCTGACGGGCCTCTTGGGTTGCGGTTCACAGATTGAAAAAGGCGAGCCGCTTGCTTTTCTGCATGCGCGCACCGACGATGCTGCCGCACGAGCAGAAGCGATCGTGCATGCGGCCTATCATTTGGCGGCGGAAGCGCCTGCTTCTGCGCCGCTCATCATCGAAACACTTACAGGTTGAAACATGCTGCTGGTTGCCTTGTCGGGTTGGAATGTCGGCCAATGGGTCGAGCGCTTGCAAAAGAAAATGCCGGGACGCGAGATCGTCGCACTCGGTGAGCCGTTCGATCGCCGCGCGGTGCATTATGCCGTATCGTGGAAACATCCGGCGGGTTCACTCGCAGCACTTCCCAATCTCAGCGCGATCTTTTCGCTCGGAGCCGGTGTCGATCATATTTTTAATGATGATCGCCTGCCTGATGTGCCGATCTATCGCGTCGTCGATCCGGATCTCACCAATCGCATGAGTGAGTATATCGTGATGCATTGCCTGATGCTCTTGCGCCAGACACGGCGCTATGATGCGCAGCAACGTATTCAATCGTGGGATGATGATCGCTTTCAGCCCGCCGCACGCGATGTGCGCGTTGGTATCATGGGTATGGGTGAGCTCGGCCAAGATGCTGCTCACAAGTTGAAGATGATGGGCTTCAATGTTGCGGGTTGGAGCCGGACACCCAAAACACGCGATGGGATTCCGTCTTATTCGGGTGATGCTGGATTAAAAGATTTTTTAGCGCGGACCGATATTCTCGTAGTACTTTTGCCGCTGACACCACAAACGCGCGGGATCATCAATGAGCGCCTCTTGCGGGGATTGGCGCAGGATGGCCGCCTTGGCAAACCTGCCCTCATCAATGCCGGTCGCGGCGGCTTACAGATTGAAAATGATATTTTGAAAGTACTTGATGAAGGGGTGCTCGGCCATGCTGTGCTCGACGTGTTCGAGACGGAGCCGCTGCCACGTGAATCGCGTCTCTGGTCGCATCCGCATGTTACGGTGACCCCGCACAACGCAGCCATGTCAGATCCGGATGCAATCGGTGCGCTTGTAGCGCGGCAAATCGCTAAGCTCGAAGCCGGGCAAGAGCCCGATTACAAGGTTGATCGCGCAAGGGCCTATTGATCAGGCATGATGATTTTTACGCAGCTGATCAAAGCCGTCTGATCATGATGATTGGTCCTGATCCTTTTGCGATGGTGCGATCACGCGCCATACGCAAAGGTTCACTGACCACTTCCATGAAATGACCATTGGCGTGCACCAGAGTGTCGGCATCGAGCATGATGCCGACATGGCCTTTCCAAAATACGAAATCGCCGCGCTGCAAGCCACGCAGCGTGTCATCAAACGGAATGGGCGCGCCCAATTCGTTCACCTGCATGGACGTGTCACGGGGGCAAGCGATGCCTGCCGCTCTCAACGCAGTCTGGACGAGGCCTGAACAATCAATACCGAGAGATGATTTGCCGCCCCATAAATAGGGAATGCCGACATAGCGTTCCGCTGTTCCGGCATAATCGGTTTCAGTTTCAGCGAGCGGCTTGGCGTGCATGGCAAACACAAAGCCTGCATCGGTGCGGAAAAATTTTCCTTCTTCGTCGGTGACCGCAATTGCGCTGCCAAACGACAACGCCGTGAGCGGCGGCTCTTTGATCGACGGAGAGGGATAAACAAAGGTGCGCAACGCATCGATGCGATGGGTTGGCGCGATTTGATCAGGTCCCAACGCCTCTGTCGGAATATAGCCGACATAGGAATCGTCAGCGAGTTGCACCCAGGACCAGCCTTCAGAATCACTTTCGTAAACGATAACCGCTTCGCCAAACAAAGCTTCGGTATCAAGCGGCGCATCATGCCGTGGCTCGCGCCTTAATGGAGCAACAGGCACACGCACGCGCATGTTGATGCCTTCGACAAAGCGTGCGGCCTCAACTTTACCCTTTAAAGAGGCGGCTGCGAGATCAGGACGTGCAGGCAGGCGGGCATCGCTCATTATGCGCTCATCTTTTTACGCCGGCAGATTTTTAGCCCGCGCGATGACACTATCGCCGAGCCGTTCGACATACAACGCGCCCTCAACAGTACGCTGGATAATCACATTGCGGCGGTCTTGTTCATCGCGGCGGCGTGAAACCAGATTGCGCTTGCCCATTGTATCAAGAGCGCGCGTGATCGCCGGTTTGGTGACGCCCAATTTCTTGGCTAACGCACGCACCGTATGCGGCGGCGGCTCAAGATAGATGCTCAAGAGAATAGCGATCTGCCGCGCTGAGAGATCAGGGGCACCATCACGCACGAGATCAAGGGTGACATCGTGCCAGAGGGTCAGTGCCTGCGAGGCGCGCAAAGTCACGGTCATAGGCGTATCCGGGGGAAGGTCACACGTATCGTCCCTGTCATAGTCTTGCCAGAAGCTTGGCTTCAAGTGGTCAGAAGGCGGGGTCGGGTTGGAAAGAAGCCAACGCCACCCCACATCGAAGCAGCGCCGCTTTGCCGCAAAGGATCGTGCCATGACGCCTGAAGAACGCCAGCTTCTGACCCAACTCTTCGCCCGCATCCGGGAGGCCTCGGCCGGCCCACGCGATCGCGAGGCGGAAGAATTCATTGCCGCGGCTGTGCGCGAGCAACCCTACGCCCCCTATTTGATGGCGCAGACCGTTATCGTCCAAGAAGAGGCTCTCAAACAGGCTGGAGCCCGCATTGAGGAACTCGAGGCTGCGCTGAAGGCGCGCGATAATGCAGGGTCTGGCTCGTTTCTGGGTGGGATCGGCAAATCCGTCTTTGGCGGCGGGACCGTACCATCGGTCGGCGCAAGGGCCGCAGCCCCAGCCGATGCACCCCGCCCCTCGCCATGGGGACAATCGCCGGGTGCGCCGCAGGCGGCGCCCATGGGCCAAACCTTCAACAACCCGATGGCAGCGCAGCCGGGCCGTAGTGGCGGGTTTCTTCAGACGGCGATGGCGACAGCCGCAGGGGTCGCGGGTGGGGCGCTCTTGGCGCATGGCCTGCAATCCATGCTCGGCGGGTCAGCTGCTCATGCTGCCAGCGATCCTAAGGCGCTGATGGGCGAGCAGAGCCCCGCCACAGCAGCCACCGAAGGTGGGATGATCCCGAATATTTTCGGTCCCAATGACCCCGGCCTGACGGAAGCCGGCTATGCCAACGAGGATCATGGCTTCGATGTTGGCGGGAATGATTCAGGCGGTGATGACTGGGTGTGAGTTTGCTTGCATCTCAGGCTTAAGCGTCTAGTTTCGGGGGCATGGATCATCCTGACAACAAGGCGCAAAAAGCGTCGCCCGCCTATGAATTACCGGCACTCGATACCGCCTTCCTGCTCGGCGATTCGATGCGCGGTGTTCGGTTTTTGCTGGAATATGCGAAAGCAGAAGAGCATCTGCGCGCGTGGGGCGTGCGTTCCACCATCGTCGTTTTTGGCACTGCACGCGCGCGCGAAGATGGATCAGGCACGACAGGCGAACGTGGCGCGCGTTGGTATCAGGTGGCACGCGAATTCGGCCGCATCGCCTCATTGCGCGGCGGAGCGCTTCATCACAATGGCGGTCTGCGCGACAATGTGATTGCGACAGGCGGCGGGCCGGGTGTGATGGAAGCAGCCAATCGCGGTGCGATGGATGCCGGTGCGCCAACGATCGGGTTCAACATCACATTGCCGCACGAGCAAGAACCCAATCCCTTCACAACACCCGATCTCACGTTCCAGTTTCATTATTTTGCGATGCGTAAAATGCATTTGGCTATGCGGGCCAATGCTCTTGTGGTCTTCCCGGGCGGCTTCGGCACGTTTGATGAATTGTTTGAAATTCTCACACTGCGCCAAACCGCAAAAATTCCGCATCGTCTCCCAATCGTTCTCTATGATCCGGATTTCTGGCAAGGCATGATTGGTTGGGACAGGTTGGTTGACGCGGGCGTGATCGCGCCCGCTGATCTCGATCTGTTTGCTATGGCTGATAGTGCGGAGACGATTTGGTCGACGCTTGTTCAGCAGGGCTTGAGCCTGCCTTACGCAGAAAAATCGCTCGAAGAGCGCGTCGCTGGGCTCGACGAGACAACGCTGTGATGGCTGTACGAGACGCAGTCGATGCCGATGGGCCTGCCATCGCCGCACTGATTGCGAGCGTTTTTGCTGAATACGACAATTGCCCATTTATTGCCGATGAATTTCCGGAGCTTGCAGCGCCCGCCTCCCATTATGGCAGCCGCAATGGTGTGCTGTTCGTTGTCGAGGCAGAGAGCCAGATCGTAGGCTGCTTTGCCCTGTCCGAAACATGGGAGCGGGGTGTCTTCGCCTTGTCCAAAGTTTACCTGGCGACAGATCGGCGCGGCCAAGGGCTTGCGGCGGATCTGCTTGGCCGGGCGGAGGCCTTTGCGGCGGCGCGGGGCGGCCGGATGTTGACGCTCTGGTCGGATACCCGCTTTGCCTCGGGTCACGCCTTCTACCGCAAGCATGGGTTTCGGCAGGAGGCGGGTGTCCGCCAGCTCCATGACGTGGCCTGCACGGTTGAATTCCGGTTCTCGCGGCCGATCCCAGCGCCCGCCCGTTAGCCCGATACCGCTAACCCTTTCCGAAGAGAGTCTTTTTTTTGGCTGACCCTCGCCTTGACAGGGTCTGGGGGCGTCCTTATCTCCCCTTCACCCTTGCTGGCACTCGTGTTTGGTGAGTGCTAGCAGGCCACCAATTCTCACCCCGCGCTCCGGTTGGGCGTGGACCAAAGATAAGGACAGAGACCATGAAATTTCGTCCGTTGCACGACCGCGTTGTCGTTCGTCGGCTCGAGTCCGAGGAAAAGACGAAGGGCGGCATCATCATTCCGGACACGGCTAAGGAAAAGCCGCAGGAAGGCGAGATCATCGCTGTGGGCTCAGGTGCCCGTGACGAAGCTGGCAAGCTCGTTCCCCTCGACGTCAAAAAGGGCGACCGCGTCCTGTTCGGCAAGTGGTCGGGCACTGAAGTGAAGATCGACGGTCAGGATCTCCTCATCATGAAGGAATCCGACATCATGGGCATCGTCGGCTAAGCCGCGCATCACGCCCCCTCTCAATCATTCAGGAGAAATCACATGGCTGCGAAAGACGTCCGTTTTTCGTCTGATGCTCGCGACAAAATGCTGCGCGGCGTCGACATCCTCGCCAATGCGGTGAAGGTCACGCTCGGCCCGAAGGGCCGTAACGTCGTCATCGAAAAGTCCTTCGGCGCTCCGCGCATCACCAAGGACGGTGTGACGGTTGCTAAGGAAATCGAACTTGAAGACAAGTTCGAAAATATGGGCGCCCAGATGGTGCGCGAAGTCGCTTCGAAGACGAACGACATCGCGGGCGATGGCACGACGACAGCAACTGTGCTCGCGCAGGCTATCGTGCGTGAAGGCGCTAAGGCTGTTGCAGCCGGCATGAACCCGATGGATCTGAAGCGCGGCATCGACCAGGCGGTCGAAGTGGCGATCAACGACATCAAGGCGCGCGCCAAGAAGGTGAAGTCGACAGAAGAAGTTGCGCAAGTTGGCACGATCTCGGCCAATGGCGATCGCTTCATCGGCGAAGAAATCGCTAAGGCGATGCAGAAGGTCGGCAATGAAGGCGTGATCACGGTTGAAGAAGCCAAGAGCCTCGAAACCGAAGTCGATATCGTCGAAGGCATGCAGTTCGACCGCGGCTATCTCTCGCCCTATTTCATCACCAATGCGGAAAAGATGATTGCGGACCTCGAAGATCCGTACATCCTCATCCACGAAAAGAAGCTCTCCTCGCTGCAGCCGATGCTCCCGATTCTGGAAGCCGTTGTGCAGACAGGCAAGCCGCTCCTCATCATCGCAGAAGACGTCGAAGGCGAAGCACTCGCAACACTCGTCGTCAACAAGCTGCGTGGCGGCCTGAAGATCGCCGCTGTGAAGGCTCCGGGCTTCGGTGATCGTCGTAAGGCGATGCTCGAAGACATCGCGATCCTCACGGGTGGCCAGATGATCGCCGAAGACCTCGGCATCAAGCTCGAAACCGTGTCGTTGAACATGCTCGGCCGCGCCAAGAAGGTGCGTATCGAGAAGGAAAACACCACGATCATCGACGGCGCTGGCAAGAAGAAAGACATCGAAGGCCGCGTCAACCAGATCAAGGCGCAGATCGAAGAAACCACTTCGGACTACGACCGTGAAAAGCTGCAGGAACGTCTTGCGAAGCTCGCAGGCGGCGTTGCCGTGATCCGCGTTGGCGGTGCGACGGAAGTCGAAGTGAAGGAAAAGAAGGACCGCGTTGATGACGCGCTGAACGCCACCCGCGCTGCGGTGGAAGAAGGCATCGTCCCCGGCGGCGGTACCGCTCTTCTCCGCGCTAAGGGCGCTGTTTCAGGCCTCAAGTCGAAGAATGCCGACGTTCAGGCTGGCATCAACATCGTGCTCAAGGCGCTCGAAGCTCCGATCCGTCAGATCGTCGAAAACGCTGGCGTCGAAGGCTCGATCGTTGTCGGCAAGATCGCCGAAAACAAGTCGGAAACCTTCGGCTTCAACGCACAGACCGAAGAATATGTCGACCTGATCAAGGCCGGTATCGTCGACCCCGCAAAAGTCGTGCGCACCGCTCTGCAGGACGCAGCATCAGTGGCTGGCCTCCTCATCACGACGGAAGCCATGGTTGCCGAACTGCCGAAGGACAAGCCTGCCATGCCTGCCGGCGGCGGCATGGGCGGCATGGGCGGCATGGATTTCTAAGAAATCCAACCTCTCAAAAGGACAGTGGGCGCGGAGCAATCCGCGCCCTTTTTTATGCCTAACCGTTTGCGACAATATCCAAGCCGGCCGAGCCCGGCTGCTTCATCACGTTCAAGCCGGGCAAGCCCGGCTGCTCCATCATGTTCAAGCCGGGCAAGCCCGGCTTGAATGGCAAATGGGCTGCTCGGAAGGCGTTCTCTCCTGAAAAAGGTGGTGCGCGGAGTAAATTGGACCCTTTTTCATCCCTATTCTCGACCTTAAGCGTCGTGGCAGCTAAGGTCCCAGCCAAAATTTCGGCCGGAGGTGAGTATGAAAGCCGCAGCACGCTGGGTATCGGGACGTTTATTTGCTGGAGAGACCGGTTCAGGCCATCGGGTCATGATGGATGGATCGCCGGAGCATGGGGGCCGCAATCTTGGCAGCCGCCCCATGGAAATGCTGTTGCTGGGCATTGCCGGTTGTTCTGGCTTTGACGTCGTCATGATCCTCGAGAAGGGACGCGCGTCACTCGTTACATGCGATGTGGAAGTGGAAGCGGAACGCGCCAGCGAGGATCCAAAAGTCTTCACGCGTATCCATATGCATTACATCGTGAAAGGCGAAGGTGTCACCGAAGAGAAGGTGAAACGCGCTGTCGAACTCTCAGCTGAAAAATATTGCTCCGCGTCCGTGATGCTCGGCAAGACAGCGACGATTACGCATGATTGGGAAATTCGCACGTGACCAAGCCTCGTCAATGGCATCCCGAAACGCAGCTCGTCCATGCGGGCGGGCTTCGTTCGGAATTCGGCGAAACATCAGAAGCTTTGTTTTTAACGCAAGGCTTTGTCTATGGATCGCCCGAGGAAGCCGAAGCGCGCTTTGACGGGTCAGAGCCGGGTTTTATCTATTCGCGTTTTTCTAATCCAACCGTCAGCATGTTCGAAGCGCGGATGTGCGCGCTCGAGGGTGCGGAAGCTGCTCGCGCCACAGCCAGCGGCATGGCGGCCGTCACCACAGCATTGATGGGTGTAGTCAAAGCGGGCGACCATGTTGTCGCGGCACAGGCGCTCTTTGGTTCGTGCCGCTGGGTGATTGAAGAATGGCTTCCTCGTTTTGGTGTCGCCACAACGCTCGTCGACGGTCCTGATCTCGCAGCATGGAAAGCGGCAATCCGGCCTGAAACAAAAGCGTTTTTCCTTGAGACACCAGCCAACCCAACACTTGAAGTGATCGACATCATCGCCGTTGCCGCACTTGCTAAAGACTGCGGCGCCAAGCTGATCGTTGACAATGTGTTTGCAACGCCACTTTTTCAAAAGCCGTTAGAGCTTGGCGCTGATTGCGTTGTCTATTCCGCCACAAAGCATATTGACGGTCAGGGCCGTTGTCTGGGCGGCATTATTCTCGGCTCGCGTGAGTTTATCGATACCCATATTCATCAAGTCATGCGCCAAACCGGGCCATCCATTTCTCCCTTTAACGCATGGGTTTTGTTGAAGGGCCTCAAAACTCTTCCAGTGCGCGTGGCGCGCCAGACGGAGACCGCCACAACATTGGCGCGGGTCATTGCCGACCATCCCAAAGTATTGCGCGTTAATTTTCCAGGTGATCCTCATCATCCACAAGCCAGCATCATCGCGCGACAAATGAGTGGCCCTTCCACTTTGATTGCCTTTGAAGTGAAGGGGGATCGCGCTGGCGCGTATCGTTTTCTCAATGCGCTTGAGATCATTAAAATTTCAAACAATCTCGGCGACGCCAAAAGTCTGATTACCCATCCTGCGACAACAACCCATCAGCGCTTTTCTCCCGATGTGCGGCTTGCGATGGGTATTCCCGAAGGGATGGTTCGTCTTTCCTGCGGACTAGAGAATGCTCAAGATCTTGCTGCTGATCTTCATGCCGCGCTCGATCACGTATGATACGAGAGCAAAATCAACAGGCAGGGATGAACCGATCTTCCGATGATGAGTTGCTCTGGTGTGCCTATGACCCGTGCTCGGCCGTACGCGCGCTAAGCGCCTGCTCGAGCTGATCATTACGAACGCGTAGATCGTTTCTTTCCTTTTCTTCACGATCGGCATAGCGAACAGCAAGCAAGGTAAGGACCGTTAAACCTGCAAAGGCCAGCAGCGCCACCATCGCATAATCGATCAAATCCTGATGCCATTTGCGTGTTATCTGCGCGCGATCTGTACCCACTCGAATGAAAAGATCAGTGCCTGGAATTGATCGATGAGCCCAGATGCGCGGCACATGATCAAGCGATTCATAAAGCGCGACATCAGTCCGGTTGGTTTTGATAACATCCCAAATCTCAGGCTCAACCAATCGATAACGCAACTCCGGTGGTGGTGACACATCAACCAAAATTCGCCCATCATGGGCGATCAATTGGAAGACGGAGCCATATTCAGTTGGCGCTAGTTTTTCAAAATATTGCGCTAGACCGTCGAGATTAAAAGACACTGTAGCAACGCCGACGAATTGTCCGGCCGGATTCAGCAGGGCGCGGCTCATGATGATGATAGGCTCACCACTCGCCTGACTTTGCACGCCTGTTGTGATGATAGGGCCAACAACACCCCTTTGATGCAAATTGAAATAAGAGCGCGCAGCAATATTCAGTGGTGGTGGATCGGTCATAGAGGTCGCGATCACATCGCCCTTGCTATCCGATAAGAAGATCCGAAACAGATAGGGTTTATCGCGCACAAGATTGAGCAAGAGCGGTCGATGGGTGTTGCGGACGGAAACATTCCCATCCTGCTCAATACGCTCGAGTGACAGGATCGTATTGGCAACATCCAGAATATGGATCATCTGATTTTGCATCAGCTTGGCCATATCCCGCGTGATTTGCTTGCCTTCATGCATCATGCGCTGATGGCTTTGTATCACCAAAGCAGCAAAGATGACGATCATGGTGAGCGCGACCGCCAGCATGATGCCAAGAACAAAATGGCGCGGCCGCAGAGGGGAGACAAACAGACGGGACGGCATCGAAGCTACCAGACGAGGATGCTTCGAATGTAGAGCGGTGCTTGCGCAACGGGAACGGGCAGAGTGGTCGGCAGATAGGCAATTTGGGCGCGGCCGCCCGCGAGAAATGTTACGTATCGAGATCTATCGCGCGCTGCTTAAGCCTTACAACTGTTACCGTGCATGGCGCCTGCGCAACAATCTGGGACGATACGCTGCCGAGATAGCGCCGCACGGTGGAAGATCCGCGTGCGCCGAGTACAATATGATCGACATTGTTG
>VERN01000047.1 GCA_018882635.1 Beijerinckiaceae bacterium
GTTAACAACAAGCCCTTCCCGCCAATGCTACGGTGATGCGCAAGCGTGCTTAGACCGGCACGACGGGCCACCTCATCCACCGCTTCAACCGTGAATTCAGGATGACGTGCCAGAAATCCATTCACAGCATCATCATTTTCAGGCGGCAATAATGAGCACGTAATATAAGCGATGCGACCGCCTTTTTTGACGAGGCCGGCCGCGCGATCGAGCACAGCCGCTTGATCCTTCTCGCGCTGTTCCAATGCGCCGGGGCGCACGCGCCATTTCGCATCCGGATTCCGCCGCCAAGTTCCTGTGCCAGTGCACGGCGCGTCTACGATCACAAGATCAATGCGGCCTTCGAGATCGGCCAGAGGTTCATCACCCCTGCCCTTTGGCGAACGCACCTGCACATTGCGAATGCCGGCGCGCTCCAACCGATCATAGATGGGGGCAAGCCGCCGCGTATCATTATCGGTGGCGAAAATCTGGCCGTGATTGTTCATCAGCGCAGCCAAAGCCAAGGTCTTACCGCCACCGCCCGCGCACAGATCAACAACCTGCATGCCGGTATCCGGCGCGCAAAGCTGCGTGACGAGTTGCGAGCCTTCGTCCTGCACTTCGACATGGCCCTTGAGAAAAGCAGGCTCGGATTGAATGGCGGGCGCACGACCATCTTCACGGAGCGCGATCCGAAGGCCGGTTGGCGCGAGCTCGGTCTTGCGCACATGATGATGCGCCAATTCGCGCTCAGCCGCATCGACATCAATTTTGAGCGTATTGACGCGCAGATCGACCGGGGCGCGCTCGGTCATCGCTGCGAGTTCAGCGACGCGTGCCTCGCCAAAGGCTGACGCAAACAACGGATCGAGCCATTCAGGATAATCGCCCTGCACATAAGCAGGCGCTGTCGATAGATGATCGCGATCAAGCGCCGCGCTTTCATCATCCGTCAGCGGTTGCGGCGCAAAACGTTCGCCAGAACAGAGGGCGGCGATGCCGTCACGCGAGAAATGCCGCGTGCGCTTCAGCATGCCGAGCACTAAAGCGCGACCCGTCTCCGCGCCCATAATGAAGGCTGACGATGCTTTGACGCGCAGTGAATCATAGACAAGGGCCGCAATCGCTGCGCGATCACCCGACCCGGCGAAACGATGGGTGAGGCCCCATTCCTTCAGCGCGTCAGCCGCGGGGCGGCGCTGGGCCGCGATAGCATCGAGAATTTCGATGGCGGCGGAAAGACGCGCTGCTGGGGTCACTCTTATGTCACCGTGAAGTCGGGTAATTGGGGCTTTCGCGCGTGATTGTCACATCATGCACATGGCTTTCGCGCAGACCGGCTGATGTGATGCGCACGAATTGCGACCGTTCGCGGAAGGCTTTGAGATTTTCTGCGCCGACATAGCCCATCGCAGCGCGCAGGCCGCCAGCGAGCTGGTGCAGCACGGAGCCGACAGCCCCCTTGTAAGGAACCTGCCCCTCAATGCCTTCCGGCACAAGTTTCAAAGCGTCCTTGATATCCTGTTGGAAATAACGATCGGCGGAGCCGCGCGCCATCGCCCCGACAGAACCCATGCCGCGATAGGCTTTGTAAGAACGCCCCTGGTAAAGGAACACTTCGCCCGGGCTTTCATCCGTGCCCGCGAGCAGTGATCCAACCATCGCGATTTCGGCTCCAGCTGCGAGCGCCTTCGCGAGATCGCCTGAAAATTTGATGCCGCCATCGGCAATCACGGGCACATCGGACTTCGCCGCTTCTTCGGCCGAATCCATGATGGCGGTGAGCTGCGGCACGCCGACACCGGCGACGATACGTGTGGTGCAAATTGAACCCGGACCAATGCCGATTTTCACGCAATCGGCACCCGCTTCGATCAAAGCGCGCGTGCCCGATGCTGTCGCCACATTGCCCGCAACAATCTGTACCGAATTCGATAATTTTTTGATCCGCGAGACGCTGTCCAACACGCGTTGGGAATGGCCATGTGCGGTATCGACGACAATCACGTCAACACCTGCATCAATCAGCATTTCGGCGCGCAGATAACCGGTCTCGCCCGTATTTGTCGCCGCCGCGACAAGCAGACGGCCGCGCTGGTCCTTCGACGCGTTTGGATTAGCAACCTGCTTTTCCATATCCTTGACGGTGATGAGGCCGATGCAACGATAATCCTCGTCAACGACCAGCAATTTCTCGATGCGGTATTGATGCAGGAGCCGCTTGGCTTCCTGCTGGCTCACATCATCTTTCACCGTGATCAAGCGCTCTTTCGTCATGATTTCAGAGACAGGCTGATCAGGATTGGTCGCAAAGCGCACATCGCGGTTGGTCAAAATGCCGACCAGCTTGCCCGCTTTGCCAGCCGGATCGCGTTCGACCACGGGAATGCCGGAGATGCGATGATTTTTCATCAGATCGAGCGCTTCAGAGAGCGGCTCGTCGGGATGAATGGTGACAGGGTTCACCACCATGCCGCTTTCGAATTTCTTGACCGCGCGGACTTCGTTGGCTTGCTCATCAGCGGTCAAATTGCGGTGAATAACGCCGATCCCGCCAAGCTGGGCCATCGCAATCGCCATCTGGCTTTCCGTGACCGTATCCATCGCGGCCGAGATGATCGGCAGATTGAGATTGATGCGCTTTGTAAGACGCGTCGCGAGGCTGACATCGCCCGGCATTACGAGCGAATGGCCCGGCTGCAGCAGCACGTCGTCAAAGGTCAGAGCTTCACGGATCTGGGCCAGATGGGCCATGGGCCAACTCCTTCAGGGCGGGCAGTTTCGATGGGGCCCGGCGAGTCGGGGCCCGCACCCCAGTTGGCGGCTGGCCTTAGCATGGTGGCGGGTTATGGGGAACCCGGAAAAGGCCGATTCACAGGGCTGGCCACCAAAATTCGTTCCGGACTTAGAGGGCGTCGTCCAAACGCTCGACCAGCGTCTGCAACACGGTGAGGCGGGCGTGGCGCTTATCATTGGCCGCCACCAAGGTCCAAGGCGCCTCGGCCGTTGAAGTGCGATCCACCATATCGTTCATCGCAACCTCATAAAGCGGCCATTTCGAGCGGTTGCGCCAATCATCCGGCGTGATCTTGTAGTTCTTATAGGCAATCTTCTCGCGCTCTTCGAACCGGCGGATTTGCTCATCCTCGGTGATCGCGAGCCAATATTTCACGATGATGAGACCGAACTCCGAAAGGTTCTGCTCGAAATCATTGATCTCGCCATAGGCCCGCATCCAATCGGCGGGATTACAAAAGCCCTCAACGCGCTCCACCAGCACTCGCCCATACCAAGACCGGTCGAAGAACGCCGTCTTCCCCAAGGGCGGCACATGCCGCCAGAAGCGCCACAGATAGGGCCGCAGCCGCTCCTGCTCATTGGGTGCCGCCGTTGGGTGGACACGGTAGAAGCGCGGGTCCAGCGCCTCGCGCACCCTGCGGATTGCGCCTCCCTTGCCGGCCGCATCATTCCCTTCAAAGACCAGCACGAGGCCGCGCTTGCGGAACCCCTTGCTGCTGACGGCTTCCGTCACCCGCTCCTGAAGATGACGCAACTCGGTGCTATAGGTCTCTTCATCCGCCCGCGCGTTCATGTCCAGGCTCGACAGGACAGAAACAAAAGGCAGGCCCGGCACAGGTGATGGCGGGTGCGCACGGCGGCCGCGCTTGGCATTGGCGTCGGTCGTGCCGCCCATCAAACTCGCCGCCGCATCGCTCGCCGCCTTTTTCATGGCCGCTGTATCAGGCGCGGGCAACGCCAGAGCCATTTTGATTTTATCCAGCAGCAAATTGCCGACGGCGATATCACGATAATGGGGATCAGAGGCGGCAACGACATCCCATGGTGCGGCTGCTGTCGATGTCAGACGCGCCATATCAAGCGCCGTCTCCATTAATTTCTTGCGGCCCGTCTTGTCATCAAGAGCGGTCCATTCACGCACAATTGGACGCTTCCAAACGCCACCGCTTTCGGCTTCATCAAGACGCTTCTCAGCCAGCTTGCGCGGCATGTGGAGCCAGAGCTTGAGTAACAACACACGCTCTTGGGTGAGCATGTCTTCGAACCGATTGATCGTCTCAAGCGTGTCGTGAAAAGCCGCGCGCTTCAATTCACCGGTAGCGCGGCGCAGCATGGGGCGGTGATACCAAGAGCCGAGAATAACGCCGATGCGTCCTTTGGGTGGCAAATCGCGCCAATAGCGCCACGCCGCGGGCCGGAGCCTTTCCTCATCGGTTTGACCGTTATAGGTCAGCGTTTCGAGATCCTGCGCTTTCAACCATTCATAAAGACGATTGAGAACGCCACCCTTCCCCGCGCCATCAGGCCCGTTGATCAGGATTAAAATCGATGCGTTTTGACTGTCCGCTAAAGCAGCCTGCGCGGCCAAAAGATCAGTGCGTAATTGAACCGCAAGTTTTTCGAAATCCGCCTTGGCGAGAGAATGGTCGAGGGCGGCGGAATCGAACATCGTGTTAATCCTGTTCGTCGTCTTGCGGCTTGTCAGGCTTGCTGCCGCGGAACCCCGTTGCAAGCACATAAAGTTCAGCTGAATCCTTGCGGCTCGCGGCTGGTTTCACATGCTTGACGACGGCAAAATCGCGTTTGAGATCGGTGAGCAGCGACCCTTCAGTGCCGCCTTGCAACACTTTAGCGACGAAGGATCCGCCCGGTGCCAAAACCTCGCGCGCGAATTCGATCGCTAATTCAGCCAAAGCCACAATCTTGAGGTGATCCGTCTTTTTATGACCTGTCGCATTGGCGGCCATGTCGGACATGACAATGTCCGCCGGGCCCCCAAGCATAGCGCGCAGTTTTTCCGGCGCATCGGGTTCAAGAAAATCCATGACCGCGAAATCGACGCCCGCAATAGGCTCAATGTCGAGAAGATCGATGCCAACCACGCGCCCTTTCGGGCCAATCCGCTGCACTGCCACCTGCGACCAGCCGCCCGGTGCTGCGCCCAAATCGACAACACGCGCGCCCGGTTTCAGCAAATGATATTTATCGTCAATCTCGATAAGCTTGAACGCCGCGCGTGAACGCCATCCCTCGCGCTTAGCGCGCGCCACGTAGGGATCGTTTAATTGCCGCGCAAGCCACCGCGTCTGTGAAACGGTTTTCTTTTTCGCCGTCTTCACGCGTTGCTTGAGCGAACGGCCGCCTTCACGGCCTGAACCGGTCCCCGTCATGACCGCGCTCCATTCATGCGCCAGCCATCTTCCACCATCAAATCCATCAGAATTCCTTCACGCAAACCGCGATCGGCGATGCGCAAGCGCTTCGCGGGAAAAGCGCGGCGGATCGCTTCGAGTATCGCGCAGCCTGCTAAGACGAGATCGGCGCGCTCTGGCCCGATGCAAGCATTGGCCGCGCGATCGGCATAGCTCATCTCGAGCAATGTCGAGAGAATGGCATCGATCTCGTGCTTCTCCATCCACAAACCATCGACCTTGCGGCGATCATAGCGTTCAAGCCCGAGATGCACGCCCGCAATTGTCGTGACCGTGCCGGATGTGCCGAGCAAGTGGAATTTATCGCAGAACGATTCATCGTTAACTTGCGCCCGAAATGATTGAAGCGCCTGGGCGACTTCATCAACCATCGCTTCGAACATGGACCGCGTCACCTGATGGCCGCCATGCTTTTCAGCGAGACTGACCACGCCCAGCGGCAAGGATGCCCAAGCGCCAACACGCTCACGCAATTCACCTTGACCGGCCTTCAACAAAACCAATTCGGATGAACCGCCCCCAATATCAAAGAGCACGATACTTTTGGCCGCAGGGTCGGCCAACGCCGCACAACCTGCAGCCGCCAAATGCGCTTCGGTTTCGCGATCGACGATTTCAAGCCCGAGGCCTGTTTCCTGCTGCACACGGGCAATAAAAGCCGCGCCGTTTTCAGCCGCGCGGCAAGCCTCAGTGGCGATTAAGCGGAAGCGGTTGACGTTGCGCGCTTCCATTTTGCTGCGGCAAATCCGAAGCGCCGCAATGGTGCGCGCAATGGCCGCCTCGCCAAGGCGCCCCGAGCCAGAAAGCCCCTCGCCCAACCGTACAATGCGTGAAAACGCATCAAGAATGCGGAAGCCGCCGGGGACCGGGCGAGCAATCAACAGCCGACAATTATTCGTGCCGAGATCGAGAGCCGCATAAACCGGCTTAGGCCGAGCATACCGGCCGACGGGATTGTCTGAGATCAGCGATGCGGGCGGATCATCCGTTGGAGCGGCCCGTTCATGCGCAGGCGATAAAATCTCCCCCTGCGTCACGGCCACTCCCCTTCGGTTCTTGATTACGTGGAGAGTGTATCAAGCTGCCGGCGCGGGTGCCACCCTTTCGGTCATGCGGCCATTCTGCTCGGCTGGGCGCTGCATGAGGGCTCCGGCCGGCTTGACCCGGCCCATATCGACGAGACGGCCGACATGGCTCCAGACGTTTCGGGGGGCCATGGGCTTGCAGAGGACGTCATCCACCTCTGCCGCAAGCGCCTCCTCGATCATCCTGCGGTGCGGGCGGGCGACCATCAGCATCACGGGGGTCGACCAAATCGGGCGGGAGCGATCCGCCCGCAGCATACGGGTGACTTCGACGCCATTGATGAAGGGAATATCGGCATCAATGATCATGAGGTCGGGCAGCGCCTCAGCCACCCCGCTGAGCGCTTCTGCCCCGTCGGAGGCCTCAAAGACCCGCTTAATCCCGCTTTGCGCCATCATGTCGCGCAAGACGCGTCGACAATAGACGCTTGGGTCAGCGATCAACACCGTCAAATCCGGAAGCATCAAGGGCCCCATGCGGCATCCCCCTTCGGGCTCTTTATGCCCCCCTGCCCGTTAAAGCTTCGCAAAACCCGGGCGCGCGTTGCAGGCTACCCCTTGCAGGCGGCTACGGACCGCCCTAACTCTGATCTCACTCACGGGGTGCTTGACCGAGCTGAGAGGCAGAGATGCCAACCCGTCGAACCTGATCCGGATCATGCCGGCGAAGGGATGAGCATGTTCGCGACGATGGACCATGCGCGCCCCTCGCACGCTTCGCGAATGCCTAGGGGAGTTTTGCCATGCTCAGCCGCCTTGTCGTGTCTGCCGCCCTCACACTTAGCCTTTGGGCTGGTAGCGCCGTCGCGCAAGATAAGCCGACACTCACCGTCTACACCTACTCTTCGTTTGTCGGGAAATATGGCCCCGGCAATGCCGTGAAGCAGGCTTTTGAAGCGGAGTGTCAGTGCACGCTCAATTATGTCGCCGCTGACGATGCCGGCAGTTTGATGGCACGCCTCAAACTTGAAGGGACCGCCACGAAGGCCGATGTCGTTCTCGGGTTGGATGCCAATCTTGCAGGCGAAGCTGCCGCATCGGGTTTGTTCGTGCCCCACGGCGTCGACCCAAAAACCTTATCTCTGCCGATTGCGTGGAACGACCCGGTCTTAGTGCCATTCGATTGGGGCTATCTCGCATTCATTTATGATTCCACGAAACTACAGAACGTGCCGAAGAGTTTGAAAGAACTCGTTTCCAATGCAAACGGCCCGAAGATTGTGGTGCAAGATCCACGCACCTCGGCGCCGGGCCTCGGTTTTCTTTTATGGATGACGAGTGTTTATGGCGATGGCGCCGCCGATGCGTGGAAGCAATTGCGCCCGCGCATTATCACTTTCACCAAAGGATGGTCGGAAGCCTATGGGCTTTTCCTGAAAGGTGAGGCTGACATGGTGGTGAGCTACACGACCTCCCCCGCTTATCACATCGCGATTGAAAAAAAGAACCAATATAAGGCTGCTCCTTTCTCGGAAGGACATTACCTCACCATTGAACTCGCGGGCGTGACGAAGACAACGCAACAGAAAGATTTAGCGAACCGCTTCATCCAGTTCATGCTGTCTGATGCCTTTCAGGCGAAAATGCCGGAAGGCAATTTCATGTATCCGGCGCGCACACCGAAGGCGGGATTACCGACCTCTTACGCCGATTTGATAAAGCCGGATAAAGCGCTGCTCATGCCGCCTGCAGACATTATGCAGCGCCGTCGCGCGCTGATCGATGCTTGGCTCGATGCGACGGCGCGGTGACGCGCATGCAGGATCAATAAGGCAAAGGTGATGCGCCCTTCATCCGTCTCGACCAGCAATGGCCAGAAATGGCTTGGACCGCTTGCAGCGGCAGCAATAGCTTTGCCCGCGATTGTTGCGCTTGGCGGGCTTGCGATGGCGGGCGAGGGTTTCGACTGGTCGGCGCTGGCCCATCCCCATATTCGCCGCGTGATCATTTTTTCAGGATTGCAGGCCTTTGTGTCGACAGTCCTTTCCTTGATTGTCGGCGCCGCGCTTGCACTCGCCTTGGCGCGCCGTCGTGATTTCTTGGGGCGTCACCTGTTTCTCGCGCTCCTTGCGACGACCACGGTTCTGCCGAGCATTGTTGTCGTGTTTGCGATCGTTGCGATCTATGGGCGCAGCGGTGTTGTTAATGAAGCGCTTGCTGCCATAGGCATTGAGGGGGGCAGCTGGCTCTATGGCCTACCCGGCATTCTGATCGCGCATGTGTTTCTCAACATGCCTTTTGCCGCCCGTGTCTATCTGCACGCGCTCGACCACACACCCGCTGAACATCACCGTCTCGCAGCTGAATTAGGCATGAGACCAGCTGCGGTCTTCCGTCATCTCGATTGGCCGCGCCTGAAGGGTGAGACGCCGGGATTAGCGGCGCTCATCTTCCTTCTCTGCTTTATCAGCTTTGCTATCGTCTTAGCGCTTGGCGGTGGCCCCGACCGCGCCACGCTTGAAGTTGCGATCTACGACGCTCTACGCGGCGAAGGCGACTTTGCGCGCGCCGCGCTGCTGGCGTTTGTGCAGATCATCATTGGCTTGGTGCTCACACTCATCGTGGTTACGCAGCAAAGGCGACCCGACGAGGATCATGGACTGCAACAAACCATCGCGCGTGCCGACCAAGGATCACTTACGCTCCGCCGCTTTGATGCATGCATCATTGCGCTCGCGATCCTGTTCCTCGTGCCGCCTTTGGCAAGCCTCTTAGACGGTGTTCCTGTTCTCTTCACAGTTTTGTCAGCCGATATGGCTCAAGCGCTCACGACCAGCCTCATCTTGGCGGCGTGCTCGGCTGTTCTGACGACCGCCCTCGCCTACGCGATGGCGCGTGGTGCGCTCCATGGCCCGCGCGCGCTTTATGGCGGGATCGCTTATTTGGCATTGGCAATGCCGCCCTTTGCGATGGTGGCAGGGCTCTATTTCGTTCTGCGGCCTCTTGCAGACATGATGACACTCGGCCCGCCTCTCATCGTCTTTATCAATGCCCTGATGGCTTTACCCTTCGCATACCGCCTGATCGAAGCGCCGCTCGCCATTGCCGAAGAGCGCCACGGTAAGCTGGCGCTTTCACTCGGCATGAAGGCTGCGTCCCGTTTCAGACTGATCGAATGGCCTTTACTCGCTCGCCCACTTAAAAATGCCGCTGCTCTTGCCGCAGCCCTTTCACTCGGCGATTTCGGTGTGATTGCCTTTTTCGGCGGCGGCGATCTCATCACCTTGCCATTGATGCTGTATCAGCAGCTGGGCGCTTATCGCATGGAGGAAGCCGCGGGAACGGCGCTTTTTCTGGCCATTCTTGTTTTCTTTTTTGCACTCGGCGCTCTGAAGGATCGTGACGATGCTGCGCGTTGATAAAATCGAAGTGAACTATCCTGATTTCGTCGGGCATTACGATTTCACTCTAGCGCGCGGCACAATGGCAGCACTTGTCGGCCCTTCTGGTGGTGGCAAGACAACGCTTTTTCATGCGCTAGCCGGCTTTGAATTGCCAACCAGCGGCACGATGGTGTTCGACGGCATTGATTTCACCTATGCCGCGCCTGCCGAACGGCCGAGCGCTATGCTCTTTCAAGATCACAATCTGCTGCCGCATCTAACGGCACGCCAGAACGTTGCTCTTGGTATCGAGCCCAACTTAAGGCTCTCGCCAGAGCAATGGGCCATCGCGGATGAAGCGCTCCATCGCGTTGGTCTGGGCGCTTTTGGCGAGCGTCTGCCGCAGGCACTATCGGGTGGGCAGCGTCAGCGTGTTGCGATTGCACGGGCTCTGGTGCGCGCAAAGCCCCTTCTCTTGCTCGATGAACCGTTCGGCGCTCTTGATCCGGGCTTGCGGAAGGAAATGATAGCGCTTGTCGCCAGCCTGCAACGCGAGCGTGGCTTCACGGTGATCATGTCGCTGCACACGCCCCATGATGCGATCGGCGTTGCTGACCGCATGGTGTTTGTCGCAGACGGGTCCGTGCAAATGAATGACGCGCCGGAGCGGGTTCTCGCATCCGACGCGCCAATGATCCGGCAGTTTTTAGGACGCTGACGTCTCAATCCGGCTTCTGGTAAGCGGCTTTGGTCGCCACTGGAACAGCGGCAGGGACAGCGTCAACGGCAACGTCCTTCTCGTCCTTGATCGGACGACCACCACGCTTTGTCCACGTCTCCACCTTGTCGAGATAATAATAGACAACAGGCGTGATGAAGAGCGTCAGCAATTGCGAGACCATCAGACCGCCAACCACTGCAATGCCGAGCGGCTGACGCAATTCTGAACCAGCCCCTGCGCCAATCGCAATCGGCAAAACGCCGAAGATCGCGGCGAAGGTCGTCATCATGATCGGACGAAAACGGATGAGGGCCGCTTCACGCACGGCCGTTAGCGCGTCAACGCCCTCGCGCCGTCTTTCAAGCGCAAAATCGACCATCATGATCGCGTTCTTTTTCACGATACCGATCAGCATCAAAATGCCGATGATGGCGATGACTGACAGATCCATCCCAAATACTTTGAGCGCAATCAACGCGCCAAGACCGGCCGAAGGAAGGCCCGAGAGAATGGTGATCGGATGAATGAAGCTCTCATAGAGAACGCCGAGCACAATATAAATCACGAGCACGGCGGCCAGAATGAGAAGACCCTGCCCTTTCAGCGCTTCTTGGAAGAGCTGCGCAGACCCCGCAAAGCCGGTTGATATCGATGCCGGAATGCCAACATCGCGCTCCGCACGGCGGATGGCTTCAACCGCTTCGCCGAGTGCGACGCCGGGGGCAAGGTTGAACGAGATCGACACAGCCGGTTGCTGAGCGATACGGCTCACCGAGAGTGGGCCGATATTACGCCTAATCGTGGCAACGGCCTCGAGCGGCACATTCGCTCCGGTGCTCGACTTCACGAAGATCCGTGACAGGGCTGACGGATCGGTCTGGAAGGAGCGGTCCGCTTCCATGATCACCTGATAGTCAGCCGCCGGCGTATAGATCGTTGAAATCTGACGTGAGCCAAACATGTTGTAGAGCGTTTGGCGGATCGCATCAGAGGTGACACCGAGATTGGCCGCCTTTTCACGATCGATGTCGACGACAAGCTGCGGATTGGTCAGCTGCAAATCAATCGACACGTCACGCAATTCAGGGATTTTCGTCATACGATCACGCATCGTCGGCGCGGTCGTATAGAGCGCGTTGAGATCCGTGCCCTGCATTGTGTATTGATATTGCGCACGCGACTGGCGACCCGAATTCAGATTGATGTTCTGAACCGGTTGCAGAACGAGCGTGATGCCAGGAACCTGCGACGAGGCACGCCGCAAGCGGTTCATCACGGTCGCAAGGTCATCACGCTCATCACGCGGCTTTAAGGCAACAAAGAGGAAGCCCTGGTTCGGACCATTATTGCCAAGGCTCGAAGTCACATAATCCACGGCTGGATCTTGGCGCACAATCTCGTTCAGGCGCGCCTGACGCACCATCATCGCTTCAAATGATGTATCGGGTGCCCCTTCCGTCGCGCCACGCAGGAGGCCTGTATCCTCAAGCGGGAAAAAGCCCTTCGGCATATCCATGTAAAGCTTGCCGGTGACAAACACCGACAAAATCGTCAGGAGCAGAACCGCCAACCGCCAGCGCAAGACGAAGTCGAGCGATTTCCGGTAGGCCCATAACATGCCCTCGAAACCGGCTTCCACCGTCCGATCAAACAGGCCGGGCTTTTTGTGATGATCAATGGGCTTGAGAATACGCGCGCACAGCATCGGGGTCAGCGTCAGCGACACAAACCCCGAAACGAGAATGGCGACGGAGATCACCACGGCAAATTCGCGGAACACTTTGCCAACCACACCGCCCATGAAGAACACGGGAATGAAAACGGCCACAAGCGACAGGGTGATTGAGACGATGGTGAAGCCAATCTCACGCGCGCCACGCAAGGCCGCCTCGAAGGGCTTCATGCCTTCTTCAATATAGCGGACGATGTTTTCCAGCATGACGATGGCATCATCGACCACAAACCCGACCGCCAAAGTCAGCGCGAGAAGGGATATATTGTCGATGGAATAGCCAAGCGCATACATGGCCGCGAACGTGCCGATGATTGATACCGGCAGGGCGAGCGTCGGGATGATTGTCGCCGTCAACGATTTCAAGAATAAGAAGATGACGAGGACGACGAGCACGATCGACAACATGAGCGTGAATTCAACGTCATGCACCGCCTCGCGGATCGGAAGCGAGCGATCATTCAGAACGTCGAGCTTGATCGAGGCTGGAATCTGATCGCGATAGGCCGGGATCTTCTCACGGATCTTGTCGACAACATCGACCGTATTGGCATCAGACTGGCGGAAGATCGCCAGGATCATCGAGCGATCATTATTATACCAGCTAGCGACCTGATCGTTCTCGACCGAATCCTTTACTGTGGCGACGTCTTCCAGACGCACCGGAACATTGTTTTTCGAAGCAACGATCAGCGGCGCATAATCCTTGGCGCGCTCGAGCTGGCCTGAGGCTTCAATCGTGATGCGTTGTTTTTCACCGCGCAGCGCACCAACAGGTTGGTTTGAATTGGCTGCATTCACCGCACTTCGGATATCACCGAAGGATAGGCCGCGGGCGGCGAGCGCCTCGGGATCAACCATGATCCGAACCGCATATTTCTGCGATCCAAAGATCAAGACCTGCGCGACACCGGGGATCTGTGAGATCTGCTGCTGCAAGACCTGTTCTGCGTAATCATAAACTGTCGAGAGCGGCTGGGTGTTGGACGACAAAACAAGGAACAGAACCGGCTGATCGGCAGGGTTCACCTTGCGGAAGCTCGGCGGGTTGGGAAGGTCCGCCGGTAGACGGCGTGCCGCAGCACTGAGCGCTGACTGCACATCAAGCGCAGCGCCATCGATGTTGCGATCGAGATCAAACTGCAGAGTGATATTGGTCGAGCCCTGCGTGGACACCGACGTCATCGAGCTGATGCCAGAAATCGTCGAGAATTGGCGCTCAAGCGGTGCGGCGACGGATGCCGCCATCGTTTCAGGGCTTGCGCCCGGCAATTGCGCACTCACATTGATCGTTGGGAAATCGACGCGCGGCAAGGCCGCCACTGGAAGCTGGCGGTAAGCGAACAGGCCGAAAATGATAAAGCTCATGGTGATGAGCGTTGTCATCACCGGGCGGCGAATACAGGCCTCAGGGAGCTGCATCTTACGAGGCTCCCTTGCCGGATGAGGCGGCAGGCGCAGGCGCGCCGCCTTTCTGTTCAACGCGGGCCCCATCGGTCAGCAAAAGCTGCCCATCGACCACGACGTTTTCACCGGCCTTCAATCCTGACGATAAAACCGACTCGTTATCAATCGCTCTGTCGAGCGTGACGGGCCTTACCTTGGCAACGCCCTCTTCGACCACAAAGACGAAGTTGCCCTTCTGCCCTGTTTGCACTGCTTCACGCGGCACGACGATGGCGTTCGGTTCCGTGCGCAAGGTGACGCGCACATTGCACAGCGCGCCCGGCCACAATAATTCATCCTGATTCTCGAAAACGGCGCGAAGCGTGACAGTCCCCGACGCATTGTCGACCGAATTGTCGATGACCGCGATCTTGCCCGTCGCCGATTTTGTTGCGCCTTGCGGTGTCGCCGTGACGGATGCCGTGCCGTCCGTCATCGCAACACGAAGTTCTTGCAATAGTTTTTGCGGAACAGCGAAGGCGACATAGATCGGACTTGTCTGGATCAGGGTTGCAAAAGGTGTTGAGCCTTCAGCAATCTTCGCAATATTGCCGGGCTTGACGGCCACAACCCCGATGCGCCCTGAGATAGGCGCGCGGATTGTGTAAAAGCTCAGCTGAACCTTGAGATTTTCAAGCGCCGCTTGATCAGACTGGATCTGGGCCTGCAGCGCCGCCATTTGCGTGCGGCCATTATCGAGATTGACGCGCGATCCAGCATCGCTTGCGATCAATTGCTCAAACCGACGCACATCACGCTGCGCTTGTTCAAGCTGTGCCTGCGAACGGGCGACCTGCGCCTCGGCCTGTTTGATTTGCGCTTCAACGGTGCGTTGATCAAGGCGGAAGAGCACGTCGCCGTCTTTGACACTCGCGCCATCGGCAACCAATACCGCAGCCACTTGGCTTTCGACGCGGGATCGCAACACGACGCTCGCCATGGGCTGCACAACGCCAATTGTGTCGAAACGCACGGGCATGGATTTTTGCACGGAGGGCGCAATCAAGACCGGCACGCTACGCGCCTGCGGCGCACCAGGCTTAGCGCCTTGAGCCAGCGCATGCGGTGCATGCGCCGCGATGAAACTGATCGAGGCGAGAAGAAAAATAGGCAAACGAACCATCAGCGTAGGGCTCCGCAGTCTTCGAGCCCCCACATGGACCCGGCCTTCACAACAGTGGAGGCCCATCCTTATACCGGGGTCATTGCTCGAATTGAATAGGTTTGCGCCCGTCTAACTAACGGAAAACGCCAACTTGCTTAAAATTAGACCATGCCCAGCGTAAGGCAATGGCGCACGAATATGTTGCAGTGCAACGTATCTAGCCGACGAGAAGCGGTGCCGGCGTTGGATCGATCCCCTGCGCGATGGCCGTCTCACGCTCCCGTGCCAGGGCGCGCACATAGGATGGTTCTTGTGCCATGCCTTGATAATAGGCAGCGATGGCGGGCGTGAACCGCTCTGCAAGACCGAGATAATCGGCCAGTTGAAGCGCATAGACGACCGAAATATCCGCCAGAGTAAGGCGGCCAGCACATAAAAAGCGGCGCCCGTCGGCCAAGGCCGCCTCCAGACCGCGCAAGCGGGCAAACAACCAGCGGCTATAATCCTCAACCGCTTGTGGCAGGCGACGTTCTTCAGGCTCAAAGCGGCTATAACGCAAAATAATAGCCTGCGGGAACGACAGGGTGGCCTCACCATGATGCGACCAGTTCAGGCAGGCCCCAAAATCTGAATCGGCCGGGGTCAAGGCCAAGCCCGCTTGCGGATGAAGGGCGGCGAGATATTCACAAATCGCCATCGACTCCGTCATCACGGTCTGGCCCGTAACAAAGGCTGGGATTGTGCCAAGCGGGTTGATCGCGAGGTAATCTTTCTGCTTCACGCGCGGCGGAAAGGGGAGCGTGACGAGATCGATTGGAATACGCGCCGCTTCAACC
>VERN01000048.1 GCA_018882635.1 Beijerinckiaceae bacterium
TTCTTGAACTTCGACCGGGCCGACAAGAAAGGACGAGCCATAAGCCGTCCAGCGCAAATGCTGTGGCGGCAAGGGACGCGCACGCCAATAGCCATCAGGCGGATAGACGACGAGAATTTCCTCAGCCCGCTCTTGATGCTTAACCCAGAACTGCACGACATGCAGGCCCTGCTCCACGCGATCACCGACGCGAAATGGAACCGTGTTCGGTCGCCAGAAGGACGGATAGGTGTAACCTGTCAGCCAGAAATCGGGGCTTTCATAAAAAGTGACGCGGCGCGCATTGGCGGCAAAAACCGGATCATGCGACATGTCGCAGCTGGTGAAATCAGGCGCCCATTTATCGACGACAATACCGCCGATGAAAGCGGGATGAACCGCCTGCACGCGAAAGCTCTTCACATCGCGCGATTTGAAATCAAGCCAGACATTGTCTTTCTCGGCGCAGAGCTCAGGCTCGCTACGGTTGATGACGTCAACTGCAATATCCTTCGGCTGTTGCGCGAGCGAAGGCGTAGCCGCGAGCAACACAGCAATGACGAGGGAACGCAGCATCGAAATCTCCTTCAGGCAACCGCGCGGAGCGCGTCTGGCGTATCGCCACGAATATCGCGCAATTCCTGCGGCTCTGCCAATTCTTCGGGCAGGAGGCACAGGCCAAAGCGCGCAAGCCACGCGCCCAAAGCAGGATCGGAGGAGATCACTGCAAAAGGGATCGCCAACCAGAAGCCCGCGAGCAGCGGCAAGCTCCACACAATCAACGCCGGTGCGCTGGCCAGCATGATGGCCGTCACAATCACTCCGAATAAAGTCTGTGGCCAAAGGCCTTCGGCAGCCACCGCCCATGGCAAACGATGTGCATCACGCGCCTGTCCGTTCCAGATCACGCTTTTGCCGAACAGAAGCCCAATCATGAACAAGGTCACGCGGAACGTCGCGATGGCACCCAGCAAAAACGAGAATATGAGTTCGCTGATGCAGCCAACAATAAAGCGCAGCGCACCGCCATAGCGTTTCACTTCACCTTTTGTCAGAAGGATATCGCAGAATCCCGCGAGCTTCGGCGCAAGATACATGAGCAGGAACACGCTATAGAGCGTGATAGCGAGGGGTGTATTAAAGCCTGCTTCCAGATCGGCCTTGTCAAAAGGCTTGAGCGCGGCGCACGCAAGCATGATCGTCCAGCCAGGGATCCCGATAAACATCGACACAGCCCAAATCAGCTGGAACAAATTCATCGGTAATAATTTTGGCAACAGCGGAAACAATTTCAGATATTGGAGATTGCCCTGACACCAGCGCAGATCGCGGCGGGTGAATTCGAGCACGGTGGGTGGGTTGTCTTCCCATGATCCGGTTTCGATCGGCAGCACGCGCACTTCATAACCGGCGCGGCGCATCAGCACGGCCTCAACCTGATCATGCGAAAGAACGGGCCCGCCAAAGGGTTTGCCGCCGGGAATGGTCGGCAAATGGCAATGGTCGTTGAACGGCTTGATCCGCACGAGCGCGTTGTGCCCCCAAAAGGGACCGCAATCGCCCGCCCACCATGTTGCTCCCATCGTGTAGGAGCGCATCCCATGACGCATGCCGAATTGAAACAAGCGTGCGAACGCCGATTGGGAGGGCGCGCCGACAACAAGGCTCTGCAGCAATCCCATTTTTGGATAGGCCTGCATGATGCGGACGAGTTTGAGAATGGTGGCGCCATCCATCAAACTGTCGGCATCGAGTGGCAGCATGAATTCATAATCGCTGCCCCAGCGCGCGCAGAAATCACGCACATTCCCGGCTTTGTATCCCGTGTTCTCGGCACGGCGGCGATAGATGATCCGGTCAGGATGGGCACTTGCCGCGCGCCATTGCGCCACCGCTTTCTCTTCGAGCTGTGCGACATGCTCTTCCTGCGTATCGCTCAACACGAAATAGGCGAAGTGCGCCCCCTGCCCTGTGCGGTTTACGCTCGCTTCGACAGCACGCAACCGCGCGAAGGCGCGTGCGGGGTCCTCGTTGCGCAGCGTCATCAAGATGGCCGTTCGGGTGACGATGGAAATATCGGTATCGCCCGCTGTCACGAATGGCGCGACGCGTGCGAGCCCGTCATCGGTGCCATGGAGAAGCCAAAGTCCGGCCAGTGCGTTCCAAAAGCCGAGCACGCTCCATGGTGCAGCGACGAGGAACGCCACCATCATGATGACATCGAGGACGGACCAGCCACCCTGCCCTAAGAGCTGAGCCATACCGGCCAACAAAATCAGGAACAGGCCGCCATTCAGCACCGCCATGGCGATCCGGCGTTTTTTCAGCGTAACGGTGGACTGAATTCCCGCTGGCGTCGTAGAGGAGAGGTCGGAGCCGTCCTCTCGCATCGGGGTCGTGGTCTCGGTCATGGAGGCCTTGTGAGGCGGATGGAACGGGAAGATAGCGCAATCGCCACCGGATTATGGGTCACGGGCCCCAACCGGCTAGAGCTGCGGCCCTCTCCTCTAGCGGAGTTGGCGCCGGGAATGAACCGGGTGCGGACGCTTTTCTCGGGCGTAAGCCGCGGCACCGAGCGTTTAGTGCAGGACGGCCGCGTGCCAGCATCCGAGTATGAGCGCATGGCCTGCCCACGCCAGCGCGGCCAGTTCCCCTTTCCTGTCCTTTATGGCTATGCCGCGGTCGGCATCGTCGAGGCCGGGCCTCTGAGCGGGCAGACCGTCTTCTGCCTTCATCCGCATGAGACGGCCTTCATTGCCGAGAATGAGGCGCTGATCCCCGTTCCCGCTGGCGTGCCAGCCCGCCGCGCGGTGCTCGCCGCCAATATGGAGACGGCGCTGAACGCTTTATGGGATGCCGGCGCTGGACCGGGCGATCGTATCCTAATCGTCGGAGGCGGGGTTGTTGGCGGTTTGATCGCCGCCTTGTGTGCCCAATTGCCGGGCTCTGACGTTACACTCGTCGACCCTCAACCGTCTCGCGCCGCTCTCGCCAAGACCTTGGGCTGCGCATGGCAGGCTGACGGCGCGGGTCTCGCCGATTTTGATCTCGTCTTTCACACCAGCGCACATGAAAGCGGCCTCGCCATCGCGATCGCTGCGGCTGGGCGGGAGGCCCGCATCATCGAACTCTCATGGTATGGCACGGACACTGTTGCTGCGCCGCTCGGCGGCGCCTTCCATGCGCTGCGCTTAACACTGCAAGCGTCCCAAGTCGGGGCTATCGCGCCATCACGGCGGTCGCGCTGGAGCTATCGCCGCAGGCTCGCGAAAGCCCTTTCACTGCTTGCCAATCCCGCGCTGGATGCGTTCATCACGCATGAAATTCCGTTCACCGATGCGCCGTCGGCGCTTCCCCCGCTTTTAGGCCGCAGCGCAGACGTGCTGATGCCTGTTCTCGTTTATGGAGACTAAGATGTATTCAGTTGAAGTGCGCGACCACATCATGATCGCCCATTCTTTCAAGGGCGAATTGTTCGGGCCTGCGCAGAAACTGCATGGCGCGACCTTCGTCGTTGATGTTGCGTTCTTTCGTGAAGAACTGACATCGGATGCTGTCGTGGTTGATATTGGGCGCGCCCATGATGCGTTGAAAGCAACGCTTGGGCCGTTGAATTATCAAAATCTCGACGAGCTGCCGCAATTCAAAGGCAAGCAGACAACCACCGAATTTCTCTGCAAGCATATATTTGATGCCATGCGAAACGCGGCCAAGACCGGCGCGCTTGGCCCCGGTTCTGATGGAATCACCAAAATACGTGTCACGTTGCATGAATCCCATGTGGCGCGCGCGTCTTATGAGAGCGGCGTCTGAGTGCGCGCGTCCTTTCTCATTCCGGGCAATCTTGAACGCAAAACGGGCGGTTACGGCTATGATCGGCGCGTGATACTCGAGGCGATGGCGCAGGGCGTGACACTTGCGCCCGTCGCACTGCCCGCGCGCTTCCCCTTTCCGAATGAGACGGACCGTGCGGAAACCGTGCGCATTCTGAAAGCGATCGTAAACGATGCGCCTGTTCTGATTGATGGGCTCGCCTTTGGCGCGTTTGACGACGCTATGCTTGATGTCATGCCCGATCGTGTGGTTGCGCTGGTGCATCATCCGCTCGCTTATGAAAATGGCCTTGCACCCGATGTGGCGCAACGCCTCAAAGTCAGTGAGCGCGCTGCACTCGCGTGCGCGGATGCTGTCATCGTGACCAGCGCTGCCACGCGCGACATTCTGGTCGACGATTACGCCATGCCAGCCGATAAAATCGCCGTTGCACTTCCAGGCACGGATGAAGCCGCATTCGCACATGGTTCTGGCGAGGATGCGCCCGTTCTCATCGGCGTGGGATCGCTCACGCCGCGCAAGGGCTGGTCGGTCTTGATCGAAGCCTTGGCATCACTGACGCACCAAAACTGGCGCTTGATCATCGCGGGTGATGGCCCGGAGCGTGACGCTTTACAGAGCCATGTTGCGTCACGTGGCTTGTCGCAGCGCGTCACGTTTCTCGGCGAAATCGATGATACGGCCTTGGCCGGATTATATGACCGCGCTGATTTATTCATCCTGCCATCGCTTTATGAAGGTTTCGGTATGGTGTTGACGGAAGCGGTCGCGCGCGGGCTGCCCTGTATTGCCACGGACGGTGTTGTGGCGACCCAGCATTTACCGCATGGTGCAGTGCGTGTTGTCGCTGCGAATGATAGCGCGGATTTGTCTGCTTCTATTCACAATCTCCTTGATGATGAAGAACGCAACGCGCTGGCGGCGCAAGCGCGCGCCGCGGCTGCGGATTTGCAGCGCTGGACGCAAACAGCCAAGATCATCATCGAAACCTTGCGGAGCGTGGCATGAGTTTCAGCCCTTCATGGCTCGCTTTGCGCGAACCTGCCGACCATCGTGCGCGTGATCAAGCATTGGCCGATCGATTGGCCGCATTTCTGGCCGCCAAAGAAAAACCGTTGATCGTCGATCTGGGCTGCGGCGCAGGCTCCAATCTCCGCGCTTTAGCGCCGCGGCTTGGGCCAAAGCAGGATTGGGTCTTGGTTGATTATGATCCCGCATTGCTAGCGGCCGCGCGTGAACGTCTGATCGCATGGGCAACACATACTCAAGACGATGGCGACGCGCTTCATCTCTCGTATGAGAACAAGACAATCAGCGTGCGGTTCCGACAGGCCGATCTGTCGCAAGGCCTTGATGCTGTCCTTGACCCTGCGCCTGATTGCGTTACGGCTGCCGCTCTGTTCGATCTCTGTTCAGTGGATTTCATCGCGCAAGCCGCACGACAGATTGCGCAACGAGGCGCAGCGTTTTTCACTGTTCTAACCTATGACGGACAGGAAGAATGGTTGCCACCGCATGAAGCTGATCACGCAGTCTTATCGGCGTTTATCGCGCATCAAAAAACCGATAAGGGCTTTGGTGTTTCCGCAGGTCCAGACGCACCGCGCGCCCTGCAAGAAGCCTTCACACAAGCGGGCTATGAGGTGCTTGAAGCCTCAACACCTTGGCGGCTCGAAGCGCCCGATGACCGCATGCTGATGGCTGAGCTCGCCAACGGGATCGCACATGCGGCAACGGAGACGGGACAGGTTGATCGCGCGCACATTGCAGCGTGGCGGGACGCACGCGCCCACGCCACTCATGCCATCATTGGACATCGCGATTGCCTCGCGCTGCCCCGACTCTGAGTTTTACGGCACGCTCATCCGGCTAAAGACGCTATCCTTGCGGATGAAGCGGTGATGCAATGCGGCCGCAATGTGCACCACAATGAGAATACCGAACAAGATGGCGAGCGCGGTATGCAGCTGGAAAATCATCCCGGCTATATCTTCATTATGCGGCGTGAAGGTGGGGATGGTGAACAGCCAGAAGAACGGGATCGCTGCGCCGTAAAAAGAATTGGCTACAAAACCCAAAAGCGGCACAACAATCATGAGCGCATAAAGAGCGTGATGCACGCTGGTTGCGGCGCGCAATTGCGAATCTGACAATTCATCAGCGGGCGCAGGAACACCTTGGCTGCGCTTCAACGCGACGCGAACGAGCGCCAAAATCAACACCAACACACCGAGGGATTTGTGTAGATCATAGAGCGCGTTTTGGAACGGGCCTTGTTTTACATCTCCCATCACGACGCCGATGGGGATCGCGCTCAGGATGGCAATAGCCATCATCCAATGCAGCAGGCGATGCGGTAGGGTGTAACGCGTCATCTTAAACATCCTCCGGCTTGGCAGAGCGCCGCATATCGCAATCAAACAAGATCTCGCCGCCGCCGAGAGCGATCGCGCGCGTCGCGGGACGACGCGCCAACGCCAAGGAAGGCGGAGGCGGTAGATCGAGCCCCGTCTGCCCCGCCCCGATAATGACCGGAGCAACGAGCAGATGAAGCCGGTCGAGCGCATCGGCCGCGATAAAGCGTGCGAGCGTATGCGCTCCGCCTTCTAAAAGGATATGGCGCAGCCCCCGCTCTGCAAGAGCGGTGAGAATGTCGCAGGGGGCGTAACCCTCCGGGCCAGGGACAAGCAGGATTTCTTCGACCTCTGGCGGCAAGGCCACACCGGCGCCGGGGGCCCGGATGACGAGGCGGCGCGCGCCATCATCTCTGAGGATCAGGGCTTCGGCAGGGAGGCGCCCGCGGGCATCAATCACCACCCGGGCAGGGTTCGTCCCGCCACAGCGGCGGACATCGAGGCGGGGGTTATCCGCCAGAACGGTGCCGATCCCCACGAGAACCGCATCCACGGCCGCGCGCAGGCGGTGGAGGTGATCCAGCGCCGGATCAAGGTTGATGAAGCGGCTTTCGCCCGAGGGGGTCGCGATCCGGCCATCCAGCGACTGACCTAATTGGCCGATCACAAAGATCCGGTCCCGGTCGAGGTTCGTAAAGCAAGCAAGGGGATCGTCCTTGCCTTCTCCTACCCCTTGGTGCGAGAAGGTCGTCGTCGACATCATGGCCTTACCGCTCCTGCGGGGCTCCGGAAGGGGTTGAAGGCCAAGGATGGTTTCCTAAGTTGGACACAAAAGCGGCCTGTCGCCGCGTCAGGCCGAGATCAGATGCCCACCAGTTTAGGATTGTTTACAGCGTCCGGCCAGACCGCCGTTGAACGTGCGATCGCCGAGTTCCGTGCCGGCCGTCCGGTTGAAATCAGCGAGAATGGCGTAGCTGTCCTCGCACTCCCGGTGAGCGCGCTGGAAAACGAGCAGATTGCGGCGCTTGAAACGCTGGCAAATGGACGTGCGCGTCTTGCCCTGCCTGCGGCGCGCTTGCGTCACCTTGGCCTTGAGCGTGAAGTTCCCGGCAGTGTTGCCCTCCCCGCTTTGGACATCCCGCGGCTTGAAACGCTGGCGCTTAAGATCGACGCGCGTATCGACGCGCCGGTGAGCCCCTGCGATGAGGCCGACCGCGCCGCGCTCGAGCTCGGTGCTCTTGCACTGATCCCACCAGCGATCATCATTATACCGCTCACCCATGAAGCAGCCGTGCCGGGCGTGCTGGCTGCGAAAGCCAGCGACAACCTCGCCTATCGCCGCCATGTTGCGGTGAAGCTTTCCATCGTGAGCCGTGCGCCCGTTCCGCTCGATGACGCGCCGAACACCGAGTTCGTTGTCTTCCGCGGCGGCGAAGGCCTGCGCGATCAGGTTGCCATCATTGTCGGCGAACCCGATTTGTCGCGGCCCGTTTCGGTTCGCCTGCATTCGGCCTGCCTCACCGGTGATCTGTTCGGCTCGCTGAAATGCGATTGCGGCGATCAATTGCGCGGCACCGTGCAATACATGGCTGAAAATGGCGGCGGCGTGCTGCTGTATCTCGATCAAGAAGGTCGCGGAAACGGCATTGCCAACAAGATCAATGCCTATCGTCTGCAGCATGATGGTTACGACACCTATGATGCCGATGAGATTCTTGGCTTTGGCCTTGATCAACGCCGTTTTGATTTTGCGGCTGAGATGTTGCGGCAATTGGGCGTGACGCGCGTGGCGCTGATCACGAACAATCCCGAGAAAATCGGCGCCCTGCGCCGCGCCGATATCGATGTAGTTGCCGACCAACGCGCCCTTGGCCGCCGCACGGCGGAAAACGTGCATTACCTCGCGTCTAAGCGCGACAAGGCCGGACACTTTATCGACCTTGATGCGCTCGTCTTGCGTAAGCCCGTTCAGGATTGAGTGCGCCGCCGAAATCTGAGGGACGCGTCCGTTGGCCGCTCTTGCGGAGCGTGCTCGTGTTCGCGCTCGCTTTTGCGGCTCTCGCTTCGCCTTGGTTCGTCCAAAACCTGACCATACCGTGGGACGCGAAAGCGCATTTTTATCCGCAATTCGTCTTTATGGCGCAATCCTTCGCGCGGGGCGACTCTCCGGCATGGAACCCGTTCATCTTTGCAGGCCATCCGCAGATTGCTGATCCGCAATCCCTGATCTTTTCGCCGCCGCATCTCGTTGTTGCCTTGTTCAATGGCGCGCCCTCGATGATGGTGGCCGATGCGATCGTGTTTGCGATGTTGTTTGCGGCCGGGCTTGCCATCATTCTCTACGCGCGCGACCGCAATTGGCATCCGGCGGGCGCGCTGGTTGCAGCACTTGCATTCTCTTTCGGTGGTTCGGCCGCATGGCGGCTGCAACATATTGGCCAGATTTTGAGCCTTAGTTGGTTCGTGATTGCGTTCTTTCTACTGGCCCGCGCACGCGAACGCGGCGCGTGGAGCTGGGGCATGGCTGCGGGTGTGGCCGCAGGTTTCATGCTCGCGGGGCGCGATCAGGTGGCTTACCTCGGCGCGTGGCTTTTGTTTGCCTATGCGGCCATTGGATTAGCCGGGCGTGGCTGGCGCACTTTAATTCTGCCGATGCTTGTGGCTGGCGCAACGGCTCTGCTCGTTGCAGCTCTGCCCGTTGCGCTTTCCTTGTCACTCGCGGGTCTGTCCAATCGCAGTGTGATCGACCTTCTCGGCGCGGAACGCGGCTCACTCCATCCTGCGAGCCTGTTCACATTCATTGTCGGCAATATCTTCGGCGTGACCGGTCCACTTGCTGAATTTTGGGGACCGCCAAGCCCCGCATGGGGTCCGACTGATCTTTTTCTCGCGCGCAATATGGGCGCGCTTTACATGGGGCTTCTGCCTATCGCGGGTATCCTGTTGCTCGCCTATCGCCGCTTATTGTTTGCCCCTGAAGCACGGTTTTTCACTGGCGCGCTGATTGTTTTACTCATCTATGCGCTCGGCCGTTACACACCTTTGTTCACCTTGATTCATTCGTTCATTCCGGGCGTGAATTTATTTCGACGTCCAGCGGATGCAACATTTTTGATCGGCTTTTGCATCGCCATGCTGGGCGGTTATGGCGCTCATCGCATGCTCATTGATGGATGGCGCTGGAGTCGCGATGGTGTTGCCGTTTTTGGCTCCCTCCTGCTGCTCATAGGTGCGGCAGCCGCGCTCGCAATCGCTAAGGATCAACTGCCAAAAGCGACCCCTGCTCTCATCGTTGCTTTGGCCTCACTCGGTTTCGTCGCTACGAGTTTTGCGTTGATGCCGCTGGTGCGCCGCCGGCCGATGATTGTGTCAGCGCTTTTTACCTTTGTTCTCGCGGCTGATTTAAGCCTGACCAATGCACCGAATGAATCCACCGCCCTGCCGCGCTCTCTCTACGCGATGCTTGAGCCGGATAGCCAAGTCCCCACGCTGCGCTTTTTGAAAGAGCGCCTTGATGATCCGTCCGAACCCAATCGGCGTGATCGGGTTGAAATGATCGCTCTTGGTTTTGATTGGCCGAACGCGGCGATGATCCACCGGATTGATACGACGCTCGGCTATAATCCCGTGCGTCTCGGCCTTTATGCGCAAGCCACTGGTGCGCAAGATCATGCCGCCTTAGCCGATCAAAAAGGTCGTGCTCCGCTCCTGCCATCCTATCGCTCACCGCTCGCGGATCTGTTGGGACTGCGTTACATCGTGACATCGTCGTCGCTGGCCGCGCTTGATCCGAGAGCGCGGGAGGCGGATTTTCCGGTGATCGCGCGGATTGATGGCCATACGATTTATTCCAACCCGCGCGCCTTGCCGCGCGTGATGGTGGTGCCGCAAGCGCAAAGTGCTGACCAGAATGGTTTGCTCCTATCGGGGCAATGGGGTGGTGGGTTTGATCCGACAAGGATTGTTCTGCTTGCGCCTGATGACGCTAAGCGAATTGACCGCGGGAGCGAAGGACAAGCGCGCATTGTCCGTTACGAGAATGGACGCATTGTCATTGCGGCTGAGTCACCGCGGGGTGGTGTCTTGGTGTTGAACGATGTTTATCACCCATGGTGGCGCGCGACGATTGACGGAACGCCTGTCACAATTATGCGCGCAAACGGTCTCTTCCGTGCCGTGGCCTTACCGTCAGGCAAGCATGAGGTGCAGTTTGAATTCTCACCCCTGCGCGGATTGGGGCGCGATCTTCTGAAGAAGATTTTCGGGTAAAGCTCAGCCTTTTTCCCGCATGAGGCGGGCCTTCTCGCGCCCCCAATCACGCTTCTTCTCAGTCTCGCGCTTGTCGTGCAATTTCTTGCCCTTGGCGAGCGCAATTTCAACTTTCGCACGGCCGCGTTCATTGAAATAGATTTTCAGGGGCACAACCGTCATGCCCTCCCGCTGAACCGCGCCGATGAGCTTGTTCACCTGGCGCTTATGCAGGAGCAATTTACGCGGCCGTTTGGTCTCGTGATTGAACTGATTGGCCTGCAAATATTCGGGGATATAGGCATTGACGAGAAAAATCTCGCCGCCATGCTCATCGGCATAGCTATCGCCAATCGTGGCTTTACCAGCGCGCAGCGATTTGACTTCTGTCCCCTTCAATTCAATGCCGGCCTCGAACGTCTCGCCAATTTCATAGTTGAACCGCGCCTTGCGATTATCGGCGACGATCTTGAAATTGGGTGGGATTTTCGAGGCCATGATGGGTCAGGAATTGATCAGGCCGGCATGCACCATGGCGGCCTTGATCTTCGCACCGGTCGGCGCGGTGACAGGCACCATCGGCAAGCGCAATTCGGCGCTCATTTTACCGAGTGTCTCAAGCGCGAATTTCGGGCCTGCTGGATTGGTCTCGATGAACAACGTCGTATGCAGCGGCATCAGACGATCCTGCAATGCAAGCGCCGTGGCGTAATCACCCGCGAGGCAGGCGTTTTGGAACTCAGCGCATTGCTTGGGAGCCACGTTTGATGTGACGGAGATGCAGCCATGCCCGCCATGCGCCATGAAGCCGAGAGCGGTGGCGTCTTCGCCCGAAAGCTGGATGAAATCCGGACCCATCGCTTCGCGTTGCAACGACACGCGCGCCAGATTGGCCGTCGCATCTTTCACACCAGCGATGTTCTTCAATTCATATAGACGCTTCATGGTGTCGACCGACATGTCGATAATAGAGCGACCGGGAATGTTATAGATGAAGATCGGGATGCCGACCTTATCGTTGACGGCCTTGAAGTGCTTGTAGAGCCCTTCTTGGGTCGGCTTGTTGTAATAGGGCGTGACAACCAAAAGCGCATCGGCGCCTGCCTTCTCGGCATGGACCGCGAATTCAACCGCTTCAGCCGTCGAGTTTGAACCTGCACCGGCGATGACGGGGACACGGCCCTTCGCTTCAGCAATGCAGAGCTCAACGACGGTCTTGTGCTCGTCATGCGACAGCGTCGGGCTTTCGCCCGTTGTGCCAACTGGCACAAGACCATGGGTGCCATTCTCGATCTGCCAATTGACGAGGCCACGAAAGGCGGCTTCGTCCACGGCGCCATTTTTGAAAGGGGTCACCAGTGCGGTGAAAGAGCCCTTGAAACGATTGGCAGCCATGACAAACCTCTGGGTAACGATGCCGGGGCGCCAGTCATACCCAATCAGGCTTCGCTCCGCAAAGCCTCATAGGTCCCGGTTTCGCCCCACCCCCGCCTTTTTGCGCGTGTTAAATCGGCATGAATCAGGTTTCCTGTGCTCCCTGTGGGCAAGCTCAGGCCCGCCTCGGAGTGCCCCTTGTCGTGACGCCCCTGTTCCGCCCCTGCCGACGCGAGGTCCTGACCGGTAGCCTCGCCGCCGCCGCTTGGTTTGTGGCCGCACCGGCACGGGCCCAATCTGGCGCTGGAGGGGACATTTCGCCCTATCTCCTGCAAGCCTTCACCAAGGCTCTCGACGCGTATCGCAACGGCGATATGGAAAATGGCGACCGCGCGATGCAGGCGGTTGATGACAAGACGGCGCAGACGGCTTTGCGCTGGGCCGCTATCCGGCTCAACGGTGCTGATAATTTGGGACTGTCCCGCCTTCTCTCATTCCTGCGCGACGAACCCAATTGGCCCGGCCGGGCCTTTACTAGGCGCAAAGCGGAGACGGCCTTTCTTGCGACCGATCCCTCGGGCGGAGAGGTCATCAATTTCTTCGCGGGTCAGCCGCCAGCGACACCCTCCGGCCGGTTGCGGCTGGCGATTGCGCTTAAACAAGCCGGCAAACAGGCCGAAGCGGAAGCCATGGCGCGCGCGCTCTGGCGCGACGACGCCTTGCAACTGGCGCAACGCAACACTTTGCGCGACCAATTTGGCCCAAGCCTGCAACCCGGTGATCATCTGCAGCGGATCGAATTGCTGCTGGTGGCGGGCGATCGCGATGGCGCGTTGAAAACAGCTGAGCTGATAAGCCCTGCCCATGTGAAATGGGTGAAAGCACGCTTGGCCGCAGCGAACGGAAGCAAGGATGCCAGCGCCCTTCTGGCAGAACTGCCTGAGCCGCTCAAAGGAACGGCTGGGTATCGGCTGGCCCTCGCACAAACCCTGCGCGAGAAACCCGACGAAGCTGCGCTTGCTTTAAACATGCCCGGTGAGGCCGCAGAAGGGCCACTTGGCGATCAATTGGCCAGTGAACGGCGTATTGTTGCCACGCGTTTGATCGATGCAAAAAAGCTGGAAGCGGCATTCAATCTCATGGCCAATCACGAGGCCGAAACGGGATCGCGCGGCGCCGATGCTGATATTTTTGCGGGCTTCATCGCGCTGCGCTTGATGAAAGAGCCACTCCGCGCCGCCCCTCTCTTCGAGAAAGCGATGGCGGCAGATGTGAATGCGGCACAAAAAGCGCGCGCCGCCTATTGGCGCGGCCGGACAGCGGATGGGCTGCGGGCGGATTCGTCTGTGTTTTACAAACGCGCCGCCGAACATGGAGCCACTTATTACGGCCAGCTCGCAGCGGTGCGGCTTGGGCAACGCCAAGTGAAACTACGAGCCGCACCCGACGGACAAGATAACCCTACAAGCCCCGTTATCCGTGCGATCAAACTATTTGAAGCGGCTGATGCGCGTGATCTGGCCTTACCGCTTTATATCGATAGCGCCCGCCAGGCACCTAACGCCGAAACACTTGCATCCCTCATTAAATTGGCACGCGCCCAAGGTGATCCGCGTGCACAATTAACCGTTGCGCGCATCGGCTTGCAACGCGGCTTTCCCTTTGAACGTGAAGCATTCCCGGTGTTGCCGGTTGCGGACAAAGCGTTTGCAGGCCAGCATGATGAGTGGGCGCTCGCCCATGCTATTGCCAAGCAAGAAAGCGGTTTTGATCCAAAAGCGGTTTCTAGCGCCGGTGCACGCGGCTTGATGCAAATTCTACCCGCAACCGCCAAAGAAACCGCAAAAAAAATTGGCCGTTCCTATGATCTTGCCGCGCTCACATCGGACCCCGGCTATAATCTTTTGCTTGGCACCGCGTACTTTTCAGACCTCTCGCGCAGTTTCGACGGCTCGATGGTGCTCTCGGTAGCGGCGTATAATGCCGGCCCCGGCAATGTGCGCAAATGGATCGACACTTTTGGTGACCCGCGCCAGCAAGGCGTCGATCCCGTCGATTGGGTGGAGCGTATCCCGTTTTCTGAGACGCGCTCTTATGTGCAACGCGTGCTGGAAAATTGGCAAGTCTATCGTCAGCGGCAGGGGCGCCAAGCGTCGCTGCGCAGCGAAAATGATCTCAAACGCTAGGATGTCGTGTGTCTTATCATAGTCATTTTATTTCAGCGTCCGATGGTTTGAAGCTGCATGTGCGCGAGTATGGCTCCGCTGTTACGGATGCCGTTCCGGTCTTGTGTCTGGCTGGCTTAACGCGCAATGCGCAAGATTTTTCCGTGTTAGCCGAAGCGCTCGCAGCGCGCGGCCATCGCGTGATTGCGCCTGATTATCGCGGTCGCGGCCTCTCAGACCGCGATCCTGACCCGGCGCGTTATGACATTCCCGTCGAACTCGAAGATGTATTTTCCGTCTGCACCGCGCTTGAAATTGCTGATGCGGCAGTGGTTGGCACATCGCGCGGCGGTTTGCTCGCTATGGCGATGGGGGCAGCGAAGCCGGAATTTTTACGCGGTGTCGTTCTGAACGATGTCGGGCCTATTCTCGAAGTCGAAGGGCTGCGTAAAATTGCGGCCTATGTCGGCAAGATTAAACCACCGCAGACTTGGGACGAGGCGATTGCAACGGTCAAAGCCATCAGTGGCGATGCGTTTCCTGCACTCTCGGACGAGGATTGGCGTGCGCTTGCCGAGGGTAGTTTTGTTGAGAAAAATGGCACGCTCGTCTCCTCTTACGACCTCGCCTTGATGAATGGATTGCAGAAGCTCGACCTCTCGCAACCTCTCCCGCCGCTCTGGGTCTATTTCGAGGCCATTGCGCATGTGCCAGTGCTGGCGATCCGCGGTGAAAACTCAGTGCTCTTGTCGCAAGAAACCTTCGACGCGATGGCAGAACGCCACCCTCACCTGACGCCTTTGCTCATCAAAGGCCAAGGCCATGCACCGATGTTGCGCGACGCGCTCTCGATTGAAGCGATTGCCAATTTCATCGCTGCGCTTCCGCAACGCTAAATAAAAAAGCGGGGATTTCGCTATGAAATCCCCGCCTCGCAGAAGCTGACCAAGGGTCAGTTCATTTTAATGCCTTTTTTGATCCGCTCATCCTTGAAGACGACGGCAATCGCTTCAATCACTTTTTTCTTCGGATTGGCTTTGCAATAGACAATCACTTGATGCTCGAGCGCGACGCCGCGGTCCAAATGGAAATAATGCTTCTTGGCGAGGCCATTATACCAACCGGAATACCAGGTCATCAGCATGTCGGCGTCTTCCTGATAGGTGTTCGCCAATTGGGCGCAGGTGAGCGCCTGCACATCGATGAAGCCGTTCTTATCGACATATTCGGACAATGACACAGGCTGCTGCCCTGCAGGCGCCGTCTGGGCCTGCACAATTCCTGATGACAGTAGCGGAGCCGCGGCCATAGCCGCCATGATCAAAGCACGCATCGCAAATCCCCCTTGTAATGGCCATGATGAAATCCCCTCCATGGCACTGCCGCTCAGACTAGCTGAGGCTGGGCCGCGATCAATGGCCTCGTGAGAAAATACGACTATGGTGCAAGAG
>VERN01000269.1 GCA_018882635.1 Beijerinckiaceae bacterium
TGATGGCACGCTGGACTTAGCCTCATCTGAGGTTGCAATACCGATCAGAACGCCCGCCCGTGCGATATAATGCTGATCAAGCGCCAGCGACCATTGCATTAGGCCCGGCTGATCAGCGTTGCGCCCCAACACATTTTGGTAAAGTGCTGCTACAAATTCAACGTTCGATAAAGACATCCCGTAGCGATCAATGGCTTCGCTTGATGCCAAGAATGCCGTTGCAACAGATGAAAGCTGCACGCCCTGCGTTAGAGCCTTTTCCCATGCTTGGAGACCATTCCAATCGGGTGCTCGCTCAAACATGGCCTTGTAGATTAGGGCAAGATCCTGCGTTGCCTTAGATGATGTCTGAACAAGTACGTTATCATTAAATGTGATCTCTTCAATATTTTTAAGAACAATTTTTCCATTAGCGCCCATAATTGCTGTCTGCTCTAAGCCACTCACTTTGCTTGTCGTGACGGTGAAGTCCGACAATTTTCCACCGAGTATGACGCGATCGAAACCTTGGCCGCCATCAACCACCCAACTCCCTGATGCAATCGTGAAGCGATTGCTGCCAGCATGGCCTTGAACGAGATTGCCACCACCTAAGCCAGAAAGAACGCCGTCTTCAACACCCTCAGGAAGAGTGAGCAACGCCTGCAAGCCGAAGTAAACGACATCATTCTTTGCTGTGCCTGTCATGGCTGGGAGCATGCCCGGCGACGTGACATCGAGACGTTGCCCGCCATCTGGTAAGCTGCTTGTCACATAATGAGCAGCCTGACCTGATTGTCCCGTAAAGTTAAATACAAGAGGCACAGAAGCCGACGAAAAATTTCCTGCGACATCCATCTGCCGGACCTGAACGGAATTCTGTCCCGGTGAGGCCTCAAAATGCTCAGACCAAGTGACGCCGCCATTCACAGAATAGGAAATGATGGCACCCTTCTCGATTTCGCTTATCTTTAATGTCCCAAATGAGGTCGATGATGTGTCTCCACCAGCTCCACCAAGGGCATTGTTTAGAGCCCCATTGTCGAGAGCCACGACAGGCGCCACAGGTGCCTTTGTATCAAGAACGAAGTTCAGGACTGTGCTCGCCTTCGATGCCTGACCGATATAATCAATCTGGCGCACATAAATAGTATTTGATCCCTCAATGGCCTGAAGCTTGGACGTCCAAATCAAGCCATCTTTTGAATATTCGACCTGAGCCTGAGGCCATACGCCCGATAAATCAATAGAGCTGATGTTTGTGATGTGATCGCTTCCAGCTGAACCTGAATCTGTCATCAAGGAAATACCAGGCGGCGGAACAATGATATCGGGAAGATTATTCGTTGTTATATTTAGGGATAGATTGCCGACCGATTGGCCCAAAGTGAGATTGTTGGCTCCGCCTGTCCCTAGGATTGCACGATCACGTAGATCGGGCACAGCAAACGTCGTAATCCCATCACCACCATATTGATTGCCAATCAATCCGAAGAGATTGAAGTTTTGCTGAATGGATAATAATTGCCCATCGGCTCGCACCCATCCGCTGGGCGGCGTATTGCCGGCATACATCATAATCTGACCAAGCATCGGATCGTTTTCGGAAACGACCTGCCATAGGCCAGTTGTATTAATAAAGAAATTCAAGGCCAATGATGGTGCCATTGTTGATGCCGGCATAAAAATATTTGAACCGGTTTGTGCACCGCTTGCATTGGGTAACAAGTTTATTGTTTGTGACCCGACGTTCTGACCAATCGCAAAATGGCCTCCCGTACCAATCGGAATGCGGCCTGTGAGATTGGGGAGGCCGAAGGTTGAGACGCCATCGCCTCCATATGTCGTTCCTAAGATCTGATAGAGATTAGGATAAAGATCGATAGGTAATGTCTGGCCATTGCATTGCGCGAAGCCTGCTGGAGCGTAATTTCCTGCAAAAGGCACAACCATGCCTATAGTGCCCGGCGATGGGTTCGATGGATTAGGGTAGAGGCCTTCAACCTGGATTAGATATTGAATGCTTGTTCCATATTGCTGGTTCTTAAGAGGCAATCCAGAGCCGCCCAGTTCAAGTGGCAGAGAGCTATTTGCCAAGGTCTGCATATTGAACAGATTGCCCAATAAGGAGCCAACAGAATAGCTGGGTGAAGTACCCTCCATCACTGCGCCGCCTAAAGATGGAACTTGAAAATTCTGCAAGTATGAAGATTGTGGAAGGTTCTTATTGCCACTAAAATTGGGTCCGATGACTGCATAGAGCGCCTGATTTTGCCAGGTTGGAAGGCTCGTGCCATTGGCAGGAGCCAAATTCTTTAATTGACCACTGTAATTAGGCGCAAAGGCAGTCGTGATGATCATACCGATGGATGTTCCATCCACGGTAAATTCGCCATATTCGCCTCTCTGCGGAAAAACGCCCTGTGTCACAATTGATTGCGCGAGCGCCAAGCCAGGCTGGCTCACATTGACGGGAGCATTCATGCGAGCCTCACTCATAAATATTTTTCAAACTCGAGCATTGCTCCTTATCACGGAGCAAAGAGCGTAAATGATCATAGGCTTACGCCTTACTGACACATGATAGGCCAGATGTTGGAGGTCTGTCAAAAGACCATTAATGGCTCTCTCATTCTAAAGGCCCTAAAGCGACCCCATACGCATCAAGCCTATCGACGCTCGATAGGCACACAATCAAAATTACGTACTCTCAAAGAAGAGGGAAGGGAGAAATCCAAAGCGTTTCTGCCGTTAAACCGCTTTAATGACGAGAAGCACGTCTACTATGCCACGCCTGCTGCATACCCATCACGCTGCGGATCGGCACCACCTTCAAGAATGCCATCGAAATTTGTGATGGCATGGACGCCCGCAAAGGCAAAGCTAATTGGGGATCGCTTGATCTTGTATCCATCGTCCTCAAGCGCCTTCTGTGTCGCGCGCGGGATACGGTTTGATATATCGATTGTCTCGCTTGTGGCGCTAAAACGCGGAGCCATCACAGCTTCCTGTGCACCCATTCCAAACTCAAGAATGTTCAGCAAGACTTGCAGCACGGCAATGGTGATCCAAGCTCCGCCGGGAGCACCCAGAGAAGCAACGGGTACGCCATCTTTGAAAACAATGGTGGGAGACATGGACGAATAGCGCCTCTTTCCAGGCGCAATGGACAGTGTGCGTCCTGGTCGCGGGTCATACCAATTCATGGCGCCATTTAGCATGAAGCCCGTGCCGGGCGGTATGACGCCCGATGGCAAACCTAACGTATGCGTGAGTGAAACAACCATGCCATTGGCATCAATGCAGGAAATATGGGTCGTCTCCTTGGTATCGGCTCCGACGCGCGCGAGATTGGCACGCTCACCACGCTTAATGCGATTTGCACAGGCGTCGGCATATGCATCCGACAACAGATGATCGATCGGAGGTGGGTGGAAATCCGGATCGCCAATATGCTCTTCCTTGTCCAAGCCAGCGATCTTCATGGCCTCAGACACAATGCGAATGTATTCGGGCGTATTATGACCCATGGCGGCAAGATCGAAACGCTCAAGAATAC
>VERN01000270.1 GCA_018882635.1 Beijerinckiaceae bacterium
TCCTTAGGCACGGCCATGCCTTCTTCGATCGCGATGAAGCTCGTACCCGTTTCGCCCGATGGGATCGTCACGGTCTGGCGCTGTAACTTCGTCGCGACAATCTTGTCGCCGCGCTTAGCCACGAAGCGGACCGGCACAGTGAACGTCCCCGGCGATCCGGCCGGGCCGAGCAGAACGCGGCCTTCGACACCAATCTTGATCACAATGTCATTGCCCTGCGTCCGGCATTCGCGGGCCGTCTGCGAAATCGAGAATTGATGCCGCACAGCTCCCGCGCCTTCGTGACGCATAGCGGCCGTGCCATGGAGGATCTGCACGGACGGGCATTCAATATCCTCGTCTTCTTCCTTCATGGGCGCGGGCTTCGTGAGCCCCCCATATTTAAAGATGTTCATAAAGGAGCTGTCAGACGCCGATGCAGCCGGAGCAGGGCTGCTGCTGCCGGACGACATGCACCCGCCAACAAGGGCCGAAAGGCTGGCGGCCAGAAGAAGGGCTAGCGAACGCCGCATGGTCGTTACTCCTCAACCAATCAGGGAAGACTGTCGAAACCCGGGCCGAAGCCCTTGAGCGAAACCGGAATGCCGATTCCCTCTTCCGGCGTCTGGAAGACGATGAAGGTGGCGGCATTGCCCTGGCGCAGCTTGGAAATGAGGTCATCATCCATCATCACTTCAGCCACGCAGCCATTATTTGTGCAGCGGACAAAACCCGCCCGCCCGACGTCGACTTGATCGATCTTCAGGCCCAAACCGGCCGGCAAGAGCACGCCCAGAGGTGCCAGAACCCGCAAAAGCCGACTTTTGCCGTCAGCCGTCTTAAGAACGATGACGACGAGATTGATATTCGGCCGGTCTTCCGCCGCGACACTCTGAACGAGGGCGCATTGCTCGGAGCGGGCTCCGGGCGGGCTTTCGCACCGCATTTGCCAGTCGCCGGAGGTCGATTTGACCTGACCTTGGGCGAGCGCACCCCCTGTGATGCCCACAAGGCAAGCGGCCGCCAGCCAGAGGGTGCGGAGGGACGCAAAGCCGGTCAGGGAAGGGGTAGATGTCACGGGCGGTCTCATCCGGGCAGTCTCATCATGATCAGGGGCCACCCGAAGATGGGTGGCGATTCGGGCCCGAAGCCGAAACTTCATCCCTTTTCTCTGTGTTGGGATCATGACCTTGCCCTGTCAAGACGCCCGCCGCCGCGACGGACCACCCCGCTCGGCCTGATACTTGGCGCAGGTCCGCGGCAAAAAGCGGCCTTGCCTCGGGGCAGCTTCAGTTTCCCCTATTGGCGACGTTGCGCTTTAGGGGTGTTTGTGATTTGTGGCGCTACGGATTTTACCGATTAGGGTTGTTCCGCGGGCGGGACGGCCCTGACGACAACCAGATTGGGCCGGTGTATTGCGGCCGGTCTGGGGCAATCGCAGGGAGATGATGCAGTGAAGACCCATTTCTGGAACCGCGCGGCACTGGCCGTGCTCGGTCTCAGCCTTTGCCTGATGGGGACGGCCGAAGCCGCCTCTGTCATCGGCCAACCGGCTGCCTGGGAAATCAACCTTCAACAACCAGTGACGGAAGTCGCTCAATTCATCTACGACATGCATAATTGGGTCGTGGTGATCATTACAATCATCTCGCTCTTCGTGCTTGGCCTGATCATCTATGTGGTGATGCGCTTCAATGAAAAGGCGAACCCGACGCCGTCGCGCACAACGCATCACACGGGTCTCGAAATCGCGTGGACTGTGATCCCGATTTTGATCCTCGTCGGCATCGCCATTCCGTCGTTCCGCTTGCTGAAATTGCAAGTGCAGATCCCGCCATCCGACGTCGTCGTGAAGGTGATCGGCAAGCAATGGTATTGGACCTACGAATATCCGGCTGATCAGGGCGGTGGCTTCGGCTTCGATTCGATTATGTTGTCGGATGCTGATGCTGCGAAAGCCGGTCAGCCGCGCATGCTCGCAGTGGACAATGAAATGGTTGTCCCGGCTGGTAAGACGATCGCGCTGCAAGTTGTTGGCGCTGACGTCATTCACTCATTCTCGGTGCCGTCACTCGGCTTCCGTATGGATGCGATCCCCGGCCGCCTGAACCAGACATGGTTCAAGACCGATCGTGAAGGGCTTTATTATGGCATGTGCTCGCGTTTGTGCGGCCAGAACCATGCCTATATGCCGATCGCGATCCGCGTCGTCAGCCCGGAAAAATACACAGCATGGTTGGCTGAAGCGAAGAAGAAATTCGCCGCCAATGAAGACAACGTGAAGGTCGCCGCGATTGCGGCGGCTCAATAATTGTAATTTCACGAGCAAGGTTAAAAGCCATGGCTAACGCGGTTGGAACCACTCACCACCACGCCGACGACCACGCACACGATCATCCGACCGGATGGCGCCGCTGGGTTCTCTCGACCAACCACAAGGACATCGGCACGATGTATCTTGTGTTCGCTCTGTTTGCGGGCCTCATCGGTGGCGCGCTCTCGATTGCGATGCGCATGGAATTGCAGGAACCCGGCCTGCAATTCTTCACCAATCCGCAGACCTATAACGTCTTCGTGACGGGCCATGGTCTGATCATGGTGTTCTTCGTCGTGATGCCAGCCTTGATCGGTGGTTACGGCAATTGGTTTGTTCCGATCATGATTGGCGCGCCGGACATGGCGTTCCCGCGCATGAACAACATCTCGTTCTGGCTGTTGCCGTCCTCGTTCGCGCTGCTCCTGATTTCGATGTTCGTGGAAGGCGCGCCGGGCTCCAATGGTTTCGGCGGCGGTTGGACGGTTTATCCGCCGCTCTCGACCTCGGGTCACCCGGGTCCCGCGCTTGATTTCGGCATTCTCTCGCTGCACATCGCGGGCGCTTCGTCGATCCTCGGTGCGATCAACTTCATCACCACGATCCTCAACATGCGCGCTCCGGGCATGACGCTGCACAAGATGCCGCTGTTTGCTTGGTCGATGCTCGTCACCGCGTTCCTGCTGCTCCTGTCGCTGCCGGTTCTCGCGGGCGCCATCACGATGTTGCTGACCGACCGCAATTTCGGCACGACCTTCTTCGATCCGGCCGGCGGCGGTGACCCGGTGCTCTATCAGCATCTGTTCTGGTTCTTCGGTCACCCCGAAGTGTACATCATGATTTTGCCGGCCTTCGGCATTGTCAGCCACATCGTCTCGACCTTCGCCAAGAAGCCGGTGTTCGGCTATCTCGGCATGGCTTACGCCATGGTCGCGATTGGTGCGGTCGGCTTCGTCGTGTGGGCTCACCACATGTACACCGCAGGGCTCTCGCTCAACACGCAGCGCTACTTCGTCTTCGCGACGATGGTGATCGCGGTGCCGACAGGCGTGAAGATCTTCTCCTGGATTGCGACGATGTGGGGCGGCTCAATGCGCTTCACCTCGCCGATGCTCTGGGCGCTCGGCTTCATCTTCCTGTTCACCGTTGGCGGTGTGACGGGCGTGGTGCTCGCCAATGCCGGTATCGATCGTAACCTGCACAACACCTACTA
>VERN01000049.1 GCA_018882635.1 Beijerinckiaceae bacterium
GTCGTAAGCCTGCAGCGTGTTGGTCAGATAACCGGCTGCAGCTTCCAGCCACGGATTATATTGCTGCGCATCCATCAAGAAGGCCATGAACGCCTTGGCGGCATTCGGAGCTTTCGTGAAGCGGAAAGCGAGCATCGGGAAGGTCAGCTGCAATTCCTGCGGCTTGCCGACCGGGCCGATCGGGAATTCCGCATGGTTCATGTCCTGCGCAATTGGATTGAGAGCCTGATCGGCCTTCGCAGCAGCATAGATCGAGATGCCGTTGTTCGTCAGATGCAATTCGCCCGCGAGGAACGCTTTGTTATTCGACGAATCGTTCCACGAAGCGGTGCCCGGAATAAAGGTCGCATACAGCGCCTTGCAATAATCGAGCGCCTTCGCGGTTTCAGGCGAATTGATCGAGACCTTGCCGTCCTTGTCGGCGAGATAGGCGCCATGTGACCAGAGCACCCAGTGCAGCCAGCCATTGGCGTCGCCGGTGGCGTGGCCGAGCGCAAAGCCGCACGGCGTGTTGTTCGCCTTGAGCGCCTTGCAGAGTTCAAGGAAGCCAGCCGTGTCGCGCGGCACTTCCTTAAAGCCAGCCTTCTGGATCGACGAGATACGGTAGTTGATGTAACCGCCGTTCACCGCGACCGGGATAGCAGCCCACTTGCCCATGGCTTTGCAGGTCGCTTCAGCAGCCGGGAACCAGCCGCCATATTTCTTGCCCAGATAGTTGGCGACGTCAGAGACATCGAGGACTTTGTCCGGGAACAATTGCGGCAAGGAGTGCAGGCCCCACACGATGTCCGGACCTGTGCCGGTGTTCGCCGCGACCGAAGCTTTTGGCTGAATGTCGTCGAACGATTCGTTCGAGATGTTCATCTTCACGCCCGTCGCCTTCGAGAAGGCTTCGACGAGCTTCATGAATTCGGCATCTTCTGCCGGCACGAAGCGCTTCCAGCGCAGCACGTTCAATGTGGCGTTTGCTTCCGGCTTCCACTGCGCTTGCTGCGCCCAAGCCTTGGCGAAATCGAGAAGACCGGAGGCGCTCAGCGCACCCACTGCGGCGGCGCCCTTCAAGAGGCCGCGGCGATTAAAAGACACCATAGTCAGTTCTCTCCCTTGTACCGCGCCGCACGGCGTCTGCCGCCGGCGTCGTTGGCCGGGACCGTCGATCCCTCTTTATGGGGAGTGACCGGTTCCTACTAAGGATCATTGCACGCACGGGCCGGAAATCAATGCCCTTATGCTCGACAAAACCGCGCATTCCCGCCCTGCGACCTCATGAACAGGCCTGCGCGGGGTGGTGTTGCCTCGCCTTGAGGCAAGACGGACGTAACGGAACATCGTTATAAAGGGGACGAATCGTTGGGGCCTAAGGTCCCGAAGCACAAATAAGGGGGACGGCCCATGAACGAATTTTTGAAAGAATTTCGCGATTTCGCGATGAAGGGCAATGTCGTCGATCTCGCGATCGGTGTCGTGATCGGCGCAGCGTTCGGAAAAATCGTCGATTCAATTGTCGGCGATATCTTTATGCCCTTGATTGGCTTCTTCACTGGCGGTCTCGATTTCTCAAACCACTATCTGGCGCTGTCGGGCACTGTGAAGCCCGGCCTGTCCTATGAAGATGCCAAGAAGGCCGGTGCGGTCCTCGGCTATGGCAATTTCATCACCGTTGCCGTGTCGATTCTGATTGTCGCTTGGGTGCTCTTCATTGTGGTCAAAGGCATCAACCGTCTGAAGCGCGAAGCGGCGGCGGCTGCGCCCGCCACACCACCAGCGCCCAGCCGGGAGGAAGAACTCCTCACCGAGATCCGCGACCTTCTGAAGTCACGCTGATCAACGCGGCAGGCTCAAAACCCCGCCGCATAGCGGGCGGGGGACGCCGGTCGTGCCGGGAAAACTCAGTGGCTGTCCGCGCACCGCGCGGATGGCGAGATAGCCGAAGCAATGCGCTTCCATGCCGTCGCCATCCCAGCCGGCCGCCTCGACCGGTTCGACCGGGGCGCCGACCGCCGCGGCCAGACCCTGCATGATGGCCGCGTTCAGCCGCCCGCCTCCTGTCACGAGCCAACGGGCAGGCCGTCGCGGTACATGCCGCAAGGAGGCCGCCACACTATCAACCGTAAACTGGGTCAGGGTTGCCGCCCCATCCTCGTCTGAGAGGCGTTCGACGGCTTGTGACCAAATGTGAAAATCATTTCTATCAAGTGATTTAGGCGGTTTTTTTGAGAAATAACTATGGCTGAGTAAACGATGCAAAAGGGCTTGATCTACATGGCCCTGAGCCGCCAGCAGGCCATCCTGATCCATCGCCAAGCCCCGACGGCGACGCATGAAATCATCGATCAGGGCGGACGCGGGTCCAGTGTCGAAAGCGATTAACGCGTCCCCGTCAATATAAGTGACATTCGCCACACCGCCGAGATTGAGAACCATCAGCGGCTGCGCGAGCGATGCCGCTAAGGCCTGATGGTAAACCGGGACAAGCGGCGCGCCTTGCCCACCAGCCGCGACATCCGCATGGCGGAAGCGGTTGACCACTGGAATCCCGATACGGTCGGCGGCGCGTTGCCCGTCGCCTAATTGGCAGGTGAAGCGCCGCTCCGGCCGATGCAGCATGGTCTGCCCATGCATCCCGACCAAATCCACATCGGTTTTCGCGAGACCCTGATCGCGCATGAAGGCGAGGGCTGCATCCGCATGGGCATCCGAGACGGCCGCTTCGAGGGCGGGAAAGGTCTCAGTCTCGAACCGGGCCGCATCTTGAAGGTGGTCAAGAAGCGCTCTCCGCGTCTCTGGCGGATAGGCGTAAGTGGCGGCGGGGCCGGTTGAGATGAATCTGTCGCCGTCACTTGTGATGAGACCGACATCGATCCCGTCCATCGACGTGCCGCTCATAATGCCGAGCGCCCTAAGGGGACGGTCAGTGGGAAGGAGCGAGGATGCCACGGTCATGAGCAGCGCCCTTCATGCCGTCGGTGTCGCTGGCGCACATACCGGGTTCGGGTGCAGACGCGACGACCACCGGAAGGTTGGGATGAAGGCGGCGCTCGCACCGCGGCCAAGGGCGGTGCGAGGCAGGGATGCGGCCCCTTAGCGATAGGCCGCAGCGTTCATCAGATAGTCCTGCTGATAGGCGTTCTTATCCGTCAGGGCTTTCACAGCCAGGCATTCCGAATATTCCGGCTCATCAGGCTCAGGCTGACGATAGGCGCAAAAAGCGGCCAATTGCTGCGTCGTAGTCTTCTGGCAGCCCGAGAGGAGGCCGGCGGCAATGATGATCGCAAGGGCGGTTCCGGCTTTCACGGCACGGGATGACATGGTCGACCTCTCAACTTCATTCAATCATCTCTGGGTTAGCATGGCCCGCCGTCACAGCAAAGCGCAAGCCTGCCGCTTTGAACTGCTGACCATGAGGTCGTGCTTGCATTTTGGGTTTTGATTGGCAAGGAAGGGCCCGAACGGGAGCGGGGCTATGGATCACGCGGGCACACAGGCCAGCCAAAAGACGGTGGGGTGGTGGAACAGCTATCTCGCGCCGGTGCTGGCCTTTGTCGGTGCTGCCACCCTTGGTCTGTCGATGTTCCAAAGCCCGCCTGCGCTCTACGCGGCGGTGACGGGCCTTGAAGGCTTCCTCCTGATGATCGCCGTCTTCGCGACGCTGCGCCATGGCGAGATCGTGGCCCATTGGCTCGGCGAACCCTATGGCACCATCGTGCTGACAATGGCGGTGACGGTCATCGAGGTCTCGATCATTGCCAGCCTGATGCTCGACGACAGCGCCAATCCGGAGCTCGCCCGGCAAACGCTGTTTTCCGCGGCGATGCTGGTTTGCAACGGTCTGGTCGGAACCTGTTTGGTTTATGGCGCGGTCTATCATCGCGAGCAGGAAATCAGCATGACTGGCACCAGCGCCTATTTGACGGTGCTGATGGCCTTGTCTGTTCTGACTTTGCTCATGCCGAATTATACGGGTGATCCGGGTGCGTCCTTCACGCAACCCCAACTCACTTTTGTAGCGGTGGTTGCGCTCGCGCTTTATGGCGCGTTCCTGTTTATGCAGACCGTGCGTCATCCCGGTTATTTTCGTGATGCGCTTCATCATGATGTTCAGGTCGCGCGCCCAAAGATGCGCATTGGCCTTTGGCACCTTCTCTGGCTGCTGATTTCTGTGGCTTCAGTGGTCACCGTGTCGGAGCGTTTTGCGCACGGACTGGAAGATGGCCTGCGCATCATCCGCACGCCCGATGCGATCTTGGGTGTTGTGATTGCATTGTTGGTGTTGTTGCCGGAAGCGATGACAGCCTTGCAAGCGGCACGTGCCAACGCTTTGCAAAAGAGCATGAACATTGCCTTGGGCTCAGCACTGGCAACAATCGGCCTCACCATTCCATCTGTGGCGATGATCAGCCTTTACACTGGTAAAGAACTGATCCTCGGTCTTGGTCAGCGCGATAGCATGCTGCTCATCCTGACATTGGCGATTTCGGTGGTCAGTTTTGGCACCGGTCGCACCAATGTTCTCACCGGCTTTGTCCATCTGGTGATTTTCTTCATTTATCTGTTTTTCCAGATTTTTCCGTAATCAATTCTCCTTTCCATCACATTGTCGCTTGCTGCGCTCAACGTCTGCACTCAGTCGATACGTTTGCTGAAAACCATTGTGGTGTCCTGCTGTGATGAGAGAAAGACAAAATGGCCTTCTATTCAGCACGTTGAGCACTCAATTTAAGCATTATGAGGTGATTGAGCGGCGGTGGAGCAGCATGGGTCAGGGTTGACCCGGAGCGTCACCTTGCAGAGCATGGCGCGATGAGTCCGCGCGTTCCCTCTCCCTTGGCAGAACCGTCCTTTATGACAGGTCTGATGGCGACTTACCGCCCAACAGGCGGCCATGATGCGCTCGTTGATGCGAATGGGCAGATCCGGCCTGTCTGGCAGGGTTTCATCGCGGAAGCGGAACGCATGGGCGCGGATGCCTTCGCTCAACGTTTTGCGCGCGCTGATGCGCATCTGGCGAGTTCGGGTGTTGTTCATCGTGTCTATGGTGATGGCGACGGTGTACGGCCATGGCCCCTGTCACATATGCCAGTTTTGGTGAGTGCTGAGGACTGGGCCCATCTCTCCGCTGGAGTGGCTGAGCGCGCCGCGTTCCTCAACGCCTTTCTGTGCGATGCCTATGGCGATGCCGCCTTTGTGCGCGATGGTCTTGTGCCAGCAGCTCTTTACGCGGGTAGTCCCGAATGGGCGCGGCCGATGGTGCAGAACGGGCAGGGCGGGGGCCAACCTTTGCGGTTTTATGCAGCCGATCTTGCCCGTGGTGCGGACGGGCAATGGCGGGTCCTATCTGATCGCACGCAAGCCCCTTCGGGCGCTGGCTATGCGGTCGAAAATCGGTTGGCGCTGGCGCGCGCTTTGCCGGACCTTTACCGCAGCCTGCAAATTGAAAGATTGGCGGGATTTTTTCAGGCGTTTCGCGCCCACCTTGTGAGCCTCAAGCGGAATCCCGACGCACGCCTTGCGTTGATGTCGCCGGGGCCGATGAACGAAACATATTTCGAACACTCCTATCTCGCGCGTTATCTCGGACTCGTGCTCGTCGAAGGGCAAGATCTCGTCGTTCGTGATGGCGAAGTTTTCATTCGCACCGTTGCGGGGTTGAAACCCTGCGATGTCTTGTGGCGTCGCGTTGATTCTGATTTCACCGATCCGCTTGAGTTCAACATGCGTTCACGGCTCGGCGTGCCTGGGCTGGCCGATGCCGTGCGCCGTGGCGGTGTGACTGTCGTGAATGATATCGGCAGTGGTCTTGCAGAAAGCCGCGCCTTAATGGCGGTTATGCCCGCTCTGGCTGAAAAAATCCGCGGGCATGATCTGCGGCTACCCACACTCAATACACAGTGGGGGATTGATCAGACCGCAGCGCAATGGATCGACGAACATTTTGACGATCTGGTTATTGGCTCTGCATTCGGCGCACCCTTGCCGGGCATTGGCACGGGTTCTGCCATCGGGGGATCCTTATCGCATGATGATCGCGCCGCTCTGCGTCAACATTTGCACCGGCGCGGCGTCGATCTTGTGGCGCAGGAACAGATCAAACTCGCAACGACACCCGTTCTAACATCCCATGGTCTCGTGCCGCGCCCCTTCGTGTTGCGCGTGTTTGCAGCATGGACCGGTGAGGGATGGCATGTCATGCCGGGCGGATTGGCGCGTGTCTCAGACAGTGACGATCTAAGCGCCGTGTCGTTGCAGCGTGGCGGCCGTTCGGCCGATGTATGGGTTCTCTCAGAAGGGCCTGTCGCAGAGACGACCTTATTGCGGGGCGCGCATACACCACGCATTCGCCGCTCACCAGGCTCATTGCCAAGCCGTGCCGCGGATAATTTATTTTGGCTCGGCCGTTATGTTGAACGCACTGAATTCATGACGCGTTTGTTGCGCGCCGCTTTGGCCCGTGCCGACCGTAACGACGCCGCAATCTATGAAGCGATCTGCGCGACGTTAACATCATGGGGAAGTCTCGCAGCGTTTAAACCGGGCGAACCACCTTTACCAGCTGAGCTTGCACGGGCCGTTTTGCATGGTTGGGATCGGCCGCAATCCATCTTGGCGCTAAGCCGGAACGCTTTATCGGCGGCATCTTCCATCCGCGATCGCTTTTCGCCCGATGCATGGCGCGTGTTGAATGATTTGATGGCGCTGGTTGAAAAGCCGCTGATGGATGCGCTGCCAGAAGGAGAGGCCGATGATCGTGTCCGCGACGTGCTGCGTCTGCTCGCAGCCTTTAGCGGACTGGCCCAAGACAATATGAATCGCCTGATTGGTTGGCGCTTTCTCGATTTGGGCAAGCGGATCGAGCGCGGCATTGCCATGGCGCGCTTGATCGAGCGCTTCGCGTCAGACGATCCATGGGCGTGCGACCTCTTGCTTGAGTTGGGCGACAGCACGCTGACCTATCGTTTGCGTTATGTCGATGTGCCAGAGCGTGCGCCGGTTCTTGACCTTCTGCTTCTCGATCCGGCCAATCCGCGGTCTCTGGCGTTTCAGGTCGCGCGGATCAATGATCATCTCACGTCCATGCCCGTCAACGCGGCAGAGGGGCGGCTTGGTCCAGCCGCAGCCTTAGCAATGGCCATTCAAGCGACGATGACCGCGAGTGATGCGATTGATCTTCCACGGGAACTTCCTGCGCGTTTGGCCGATGATTTGATGCGCTTGTCTGAGATAATTTTCACCGCTCACGTTCAACCCGATACAGGCCGAAGCGGATGATTTACGATATCAAACAGACGACGCATTATGCTTATGGCGAAAGCGTGCCGGTGTCGCGCCATATGATACGGATGCAGCCGCCCCATGATGATGGCCAAAGCGTCATTGCGGCATCGCTCAATGTTCAGCCTGCGCCACATGAGCGGAACGACACGCGCGATTTTTTCGGTAATCATTTAACGCAGATTGCGATCGACGCGCCGCATGAAACGCTCACCGTCACATTGCATGCGCGTGTGCGCGTCGAACAAACCGCGTTCATTCCCGCTGATGATACGCTGGCTTGGGAAGAGGTTGTCAGGTTAGCGCGGGAATCGTCGGACATAGGGCCTCATGCACCGGTGCACCGGCTCTTTCCCAGTCGCATGGTGCCCTTGGATCCGGCTTTGACGGCCTATGCGGCCCTTAGTTTCCCCGTTGGTCGGCCGGTTCTTGCGGGAGCCACCGAATTGGCCGAACGCATTCAGGCTGATTTCGTTTATGATCCGACTGCGACGGCGGTTGATACCGATCCCGTGCACGCCTTCGCGTTACGGCGCGGCGTTTGTCAGGATTTCGCTCACATCATGATTGCGGGTCTGCGTGGGCTCGGCCTTCCGGCCGGTTATGTGTCTGGTTTTCTGCGTACCGTGCCGCCCCCCGGCCAGCAAAGGCTAGAAGGCGCCGATGCGACCCATGCATGGGTGTCGGTATGGTGTGGCCCGAAGGGATGGATAGGCCTTGATCCTACAAATGGCATGCGCGCGGATCTGGATCACGTGCGTATTGCGGAGGGCCGTGACTATGCCGACGTCGCTCCGCTTGATGGTATTATCTGGTCAGCGGCGGGTCATTCGCTGTCAGTCGCCGTTGATGTTGTCCCGGTCTCAGGTTCAGCGTGATGGACAGGGATGATTTGACGCGCGCGCAGGACGCAATCTCGCGCTTTATTCTCGCCTGCGAAAACATCGTCGTGTTTACGGGGGCCGGTATCTCGACGGAAGTTGGTGTGCCGGATTTTCGTTCGCCGGGGAGCCCGTGGCGCATTCATACGCCAATTCCGTTTCAGGACTTCATGGCCGATGACAAGGCACGTCGCGAGGCGTGGCGCCGCAAATTTACGATGGATGATGTCTATCGGGATGTGAAACCGGGCGCGACGCATCGCTTCATCGCCGAAGGTGTGGCGCAGGGCCGTGTGCGGCGCGTGGTCACGCAAAACATCGATAATCTTCATCAACGCTCCGGCGTTCCAGACGATAAAATTATCGAATTGCATGGCAATGGATCTTATGCGCGCTGCATGGCGTGCGAGCAGCGCCATGAAATCGCGGACATTCGCGCCCATTTCGAACGCGAGGGGGAGCCGCCATCCTGTGGAGCCTGTGGCGGGATCGTCAAATCGGCGACCGTGTCCTTTGGTCAGAAAATGCCGCTGGAGGCTGTCCGTCAGGCGGCGCTTGATATGAAGGCGGCGGATGGAATCATCATTCTTGGATCGTCGCTGGTTGTCCGTCCGGCGGCCGATCTACCGGTGATGGCAGCTGAGGCCGGTGCGCAGGTGCTGATTGTAAACGCCGAAAAAACGCCGCTTGACCGTATCGCGGCATGTGTGGTCCGGGGCGACCTGCCCAGTGTTTTGCCTAAAAATTGGCCATTAACCGACTGAAACATAAGCCCGCTCCGACACTAGACTTTGTGTTAAATTTCTCTTTAAATGTGGTCGTTGGTTTCAGCGTTTTTTGATTCGTAAGGTTGTGTTTTCAGTTTTTGGAAAGTGGCTCATTATTTTTGGTTAAGTGCAATGGCAAACGATTTTAACCCCAACGCTTTGGGTTTTCAGAACGGCTTCAACGAATTTCAGCAATCCTCAGAGGTCAGGCCTCCTGTCGATTTGATCGAGGTGGCGGGAACCATCAAATGGTTCGACGTTGCCAAGGGCTATGGCTTCATTATTCCTGACAATGGAATGGCGGATATTCTTCTTCATGCCACGGTCTTACGGCGTGAAGGTCTTCAGATCATTTACGAGGGCGCGCGTGTCGTGGTTGAGGCGACACAGGGGCGGCGTGGTTGGCAAGTTTTCCGCTTGAAATCGGTGGATTCGTCGACGGCTATTCATCCCGCGCAAATGCCGCCGCCGCGCACCCATGTCACCGTTGTTCCGAATTCGGCTTTGGAGCGGGCCACGGTAAAATGGTTCAACCGCATTCGCGGCTTCGGCTTTGTGAGCGAAGGTGAGGGCAAGCCCGATATCTTCGTGCACATGGAAATTCTGCGCCGCTACGGAATTGCCGATCTTGTTCCCGGGCAGACCGTCTTGGTCCGTTATGGGCCGGGTCCGAAGGGGCAAATGGCGACAGAAGTGCGGCTTGCCGATCAGCCTTCTCTCCCACCGTCGCATTAGCGTCGGCTTATGGTGATGTCCTCGGCGGAAGAGGTCTGAGGACCATTGACGGGACGGGCAGGGGTGGAGATTGTGCCGCCCCTGTCTGGAGATTGGCCTATGCTTCACATCCGCCGCCTGTTGGCTCTGTTGTCGTTCGCTCTTGTTTTAGGGTCTGGTTGGCCCGGTGCATGGGCGCAGAATGCGCTTGAAGCCCTAACAATCCAGACGTCCAAAGGGCCTGTGACCTTCCAAGTGGAGGTCATGCGGACGGACGAAGAGCGGGCGCGTGGGCTCATGAATCGCGCCTATCTGCCGGCTGACCGTGGCATGCTGTTCGACTTTAAAGCACCGCAACCAGCGATGATGTGGATGAAGAACACCCTCATTCCACTGGATATGCTGTTTATCCGGTCAAATGGGACAATTGCCAACATAGCCGAGAACACCGAGCCCCATTCGCTCCGGACGATTCCTGCCGCCGAGCCTGTCTTGGGGGTCCTCGAGATCAATGGTGGTCTATCGGCCAAGCTCGGGATTGCGCCCGGCGACAAGGTCGTCCACCCCGTTTTTGGCAGGTAAGACCGTATTTAGACCGTATACTGTCCCTTCACCCATCTTGCGGCATGGTGCGTGCGGTGCTAGCCAACGCTAGTCACTCTGGCGATATTCGGGGCATAGCGCAGTCTGGTAGCGCATCTGCTTTGGGAGCAGAGGGTCGCGGGTTCAAATCCTGCTGCCCCGACCATCTCCGGTGTGATGTGAGAAGTTTCGGAGCTCGCAATGACCGCACGCATTTACCGGCCCTCGCGCAACGCGATGCAATCGGGCAACGCCAAATCCGATCGTTGGATTCTCGAATTTGCGCCGGACCATGCCAAGGGCGTCGATCCTCTCATGGGTTGGACAAGCTCCGGCGATACGCGGCAGCAGGTCAAGCTCGCCTTTGATTCGAAAGATGAAGCGCTCTCCTATGCGCGTGAGAACGGCATTCCGTTCGAGCTGATCGAGCCGAAGGACGCCAAGCGCCGTATCGTGTCGTATTCGGACAATTTCCGGTTCAACCGCGTGGGGCAGTGGACGCACTGATCCCGCCCGCTTGGTCTTGTCCGGCCCCGTAGCTCAGCTGGATAGAGCAACCGCCTTCTAAGCGGTAGGTCACTGGTTCGAATCCAGTCGGGGTCGCCATGGACCTCGCATCATCACGGCGCGTGGATCGTCTTTTTCAATTGAATGAAAACGCGAAGGATCTTTGATTTTTCAAAGACCGTTGCTGGCCTTTGCCGTTTGCCTTGTTTCGGGTCATCTCCTGATTTGCATGGATGGTCTTTGCACCGTCCGTAGCTTAGAGATGAAACCAGATTTGCTTGATTTGTTTTGATCGGTGGTTGCGGGAGTGTGGTGTGTTGCAGCTCGTTTTGACAGGTTTAATCGCGACCCTTGTCGCGGTGCTTGCTTTTTCAGCCTATGGCTCGTTGCCCGTCGCACTCGTCTTCGCGTTGATAAGCGCTGTGCTGTGGATGTATCTCATCAGGCTCTAGAAACAGCGCGTATGGCGTCTTCTTGCGCCTCAGTCTCGATGGTTCCAGGCCGTGCAGCCCTCACTTGAGCGATTGCAGCGTCGGGAGATAGGCCCGCTCGCACAAGCCATTGTGCCGCCACCATGCCAGACCGGCCGAGCCCGGCCGCACAATGGATCACAATCGTCTCGCCAGCGTGAAGCCGCGCGCTGAGCGCTCTTCCCTCAGAAGCTATACGTGCTTGGACCTCCTCGCTCGGGACCGCCATGTCACGGATGGGCCAATGGAACCAGCCAAGGCCCGCGTCTGCGACGCGCTCGGGCAAGGTCTCGACGCCATAAACCGCGAATTCTTGGGCTTCGAGCAGGGTAATGAGGGTTGAGGCGCCGCTCGCACGAATAGCGGCCAGATCGGCTTTGAGATCCCGCGCCCAGTCGCGGCCCCGGCTGTCCCGCCCTGTTCGACCCGGGCAATGGACCAAGCCGATCCGCCCGCCACCGGGATAGGGAATGAAATCAATGTGCAGTGGCCCATTCACCGAAGCAGGGGCATGGCTCGACGCGTCAATTGTCATGACGTTTTGTCGCCGATGCCGGGCTTCGACGCAAGAACCGCCAGCATAGTGGAAATTGGCCTTCTTCATTGCAAAAAGTGCCCAAATCGCCCATAAGCGCCGCCTGTGGCCTTGCAGGGGCCTCACCCGGAAGCAAGCGCTCCGGACATGCTTCCCAGGGCCCGGCCTCATGACCCTCGACCGCTCCGAACGCTGGCTAGACGCAATTGCGGCGACCCGTGCGCGGGCGATTGCAGCGCTTTTTGTTTTGGGTCTGCTTCTCTACCTGCCCGGGATCACCAAGCTTCAACCGATGGATCGCGACGAGCCGCGTTTTGCGCAGGCTTCCAAGCAAATGATCGAGACTGGCGATATTGTCGACATCCGCTTTCAAGAAGAGGCGCGGCATAAAAAGCCGGTCGGCATCTATTGGCTGCAGGTCGCGGCCGTAAAGGCGGGCAGCGCGCTGGGCGTTCCCGATGCGCTGCATAAAATCGCGCTGTATCGCATCCCGTCTTTTTTAGGCGCGATGGCCGCGATGCTCCTGACCTATTTGACGGCGCTGCGCCTCATGGGTGCGCGCGCTGCATTTTTGGTCGCCGCTTTGTTCGGTGCCACGGTTTTGATCAGTGTCGAAGCGCGGCTTGCGAAAACCGATGCCGTGCTCACCGCGACAGTTTTGGGCGCGATGCTTGTTCTCGCTGAAGCGCGTTTTGGCGCGCGCGATGAATTGCCTGTCCGCTGGTGGGCAGGTTTCTGGATTGCGCTCGGTATTGGCATCTTGGTGAAAGGTCCAATCACGCCGTTGATCGTCGCCTTTGCGGCGATTGGAACAGCGTTGTTCGGCGGCGAAGGGTGGCGCTATCTCAAGAAATTGAAAACCACCAAAGGCCTCTTGATCCTGCTGGTGATGGTGCTGCCATGGTTCATCGCAATCGCCATCAAGAGCGGTGGATCCTTCTTCGCTGACTCTGTCGGTCAGGATATGTTGGGCAAGGTCGCGCAAGGGCAGGAATCGCATGGCGCACCGCCCGGCACCTATCTCGCTGTGTTTGCAGGCACGGCTTGGCCGTTGGCGCCGTTCGTCTTGCTAGCGATCCCGTTTATCTGGCGTGCGCGCCGCAATCCACGGATCGTGTTTCTGCTTGCATGGGCTCTGCCAATGTGGGCGATTTTTGAAATCGTTCCGACGAAACTTCCTCACTATGTTCTGCCGCTTTATCCAGCGCTCGCGCTCGCAACGGGTCTCGCCTTTGAGCATTGGAGTGAAACCAAGCGGTGGTTCGCCAAACTCATTCCCGTTTTGCTGCCCTTGCCTGTGGCCATCTTAGCGGTGGGCGTGCCGGTGGCCAGTTTCGTGATGACGCGCTCAGTGCCGTTTGTGGTCACAGGCTTGCTGATCATCGCTCTGTTGCCAGCTTTTATCGCGATGCGGGCTTTATGGCAGGGTGCGGTCGCGCGCGCTGTGGCCTTTTCATGCGCGGCATCAGTTTTGGTCGTCTTTGCGGCGTTCCGCTTTGCCTTACCCGGGTTTGAACCGATCCGTCTCAGCCCACGGCTCGCAGACGCCGTGTCCACCCTCAAATGCAACAATCCGCAATTGGCGACGACCGTCTATCGTGAGCCCAGTCTCGTCTTCCTGACGCGGACTGACCTTGCGATGACGGATGGCGGTGGAGCCGCAGAATTTCTGTCCGGTTCTGGTTGCCGTGCAGCCTTCGTTGAATCGCGCGCCGAAGAAGCCTTCACCAAGAATGCGGCCGCGCGCGGGATCAAACCACGATTGGCGACGCGCATCGCTGGCATCAATATGAATGGTGGCCGCAAGCTCGACATCGGTGTCTATGTGACGGGTGAAACACCATGAATGAAACACCTGTGACGACGCCGCGCCTCAGCGTTGTTGTGCCAGTCAAGAATGAGGCGGGCAATGTCGCGCCCCTGATTGCGGAAATCGAAGCCGCATGTGCTCCGCTAGGCGCCTTCGAGATCATCTATGTGAATGATGGCTCGACCGACGATACGCCGCGCATTCTCGCCGACCTTGCGCGCTCCAAGCCGCATTTACGCGTGCTTGAACATAAATCATCTTGTGGCCAGAGCGCTGCAGTGCGCTCCGGTGCACGTGCGGCCAAAGCGCCAATCATTGTGACCATCGACGGCGATGGGCAAAACGATCCTGCCTATATTCCCGCTTTGGTGGCGGCGCTTGATGCCGGTGGCGCGCAGACAGGTATGGCCGCAGGCCAACGTGTCGGGCGCAAAGATACAGGCTTTAAGAGAGTGCAATCACGGCTCGCCAATGCCGTGCGCGGTTTTGTTTTGAGTGATGGGACGCGTGATACGGGATGTGGGCTTAAGGCGATCCGCCGTGAGGTCTATTTGTCCTTGCCCTATTTCGATGCGCTGCATCGGTTCATGCCAGCGCTCGTGAAGCGCGACGGCTATGAGATCGCCTTGGTCGACGTCAAAGATCGTCCGCGGCTTACCGGTGTCTCGAATTACGGATTTTTCGACAGGCTTTGGGTCGGCATGGCCGATCTTGCAGGTGTGGCATGGCTCTGCCGCCGCCGTCGGAAAATCGCCGATGTGAAGGAAATCAAATCGCATGCTGGTTGATCTCTCCCATCAGGTCGGGGGCTATCTTTATGCTGTCTTTGTGCAGAGCTGGGACGGTTGGATTGCGCTCGGCTTTATTGGGCAAGCGCTATTCACAATGCGTTTTCTCGTGCAATGGATTGCCAGTGAGCGCGCCAAGAAGAGCGTGATCCCGCTCTCATTTTGGTTTTTCTCAATGGGTGGCGGTGCCATGCTGTTTGCGTATGCGCTCTATCGCCGCGATCCCGTGTTTATTCTCGGTCAGGGCTTGGGTTTATTCATCTATGCCCGCAATCTCTGGCTGATTATGAACGAGAAAAAGGACCGTGGCGGTGACGCCTGATCTCGACGCTTTGCTTTCGAGCATAGGGGCACTGCTCGGGCGTGCGGTAAAGGATCGTCGCTCAGCGTTGCATACGCCCGTTATCGCGACACGCGGGCTTGATGGCTTGCCGAAAGCGCGCGTTGTCGTGTTACGCGCTTATGATCCGGACGCTGGAACGCTGCGCTTTCACACCGACCATCGTGGCAACAAGATTGGCGAGCTAGCCGCCGATCCGCATTTGTCATTTGCATTCTATGATCCGCATGCGCGGATCCAGATCCGCGCCGAAACAAAGGCGACAGTGCATGCCGATGATGCGGTTGCAGACGCGGCTTGGGCCTCGTCCCAGCGCATGAGCCGGGTGTGTTACGGCGTGGTGCCGGCACCCGGGA
>VERN01000271.1 GCA_018882635.1 Beijerinckiaceae bacterium
CTTATGCAGAACTTGCCGATTTCATGTGTCAACTTCGGAGCGTAAATTCGCTCTAAGACTTGCGCTCGGGTCCGCAAAACTGAGGACGACCCGCTCGGACGAACTCCGAGACGCACCGTGAACAGGGATCGATCGGATAGAAAATTCTGAACGATACCACCGGAGCAGATGAAAGCAGCCAAACTATTATCGTGCTGAAATTAGAGAACGCGAGATTGGTAGAGGGGGCTGCTTGGCCGTCATGATCTCAAGCGTAAGGAGAGAGGAGCATCGGCGATGGGCAAGTCTATGACGTGTATTCTTCAGAGTAGCTCACGCCATTGCTTCAGGAGGTGAACCAAAATCAGTTCAATCTTATTTTTAATTGATAATACCGCCTAAAAGACCTCAATCAGCTCGGCTTCTGTCCCGACTAATGATAGCACTGGATGTCATTAGTGAGGATTTGCGATGCGAAATGTTATAATGAGTCTTGTGGCCTTGTTCGGTTTGGTGACGATTGTTCGCCCAGCATTGGCCGAAACAACAGCCCTCAGTACGCCACCGGCTCTCGTCGCGCCCATGTCACCCGATCAACTCAATGCCTTTGGCTTGCGCATGGCCAACGAGGCCTATGCAATTATGGGGCAAGTCGGCAGCCCGAAGGGACAGATCGGCGGAAGCCCCAATCAGTTCAACAAAAATGCGGTGAAAAACGCGAAAACATTATTTGATGATGCTGCGCTGATCCAAAATGCGCGATTAAATTATGGCCTTACCAAAACCACGTTCCGGCCGACCGATATTGATGACACGATCATCAGCGACATGGTTGTCAATCGTGGAGCGGATGATGTTCTCGTACTCGCTTTCAATGCACGCCAGCCCAACCGCGCCGATCTTGGCAATGCGACTTTGATGAGCGGCGAGATCAAGCCGCGCCTTGTGGTGGTGCGTTGGAACTCGCAGAAAAAACGCTGGCTTGTTATCTCAAGCGCCGATTTCGATACACCTAAACAGGCGGTTTGTGCGGTAAAGCCAACACATCCGGAAAAGCGGGCGCATTTCAAAGCGGCTGATGTCGCGCTCGCGAAGACTATTTTTGAGCAATTGCAGGATGCATCCTTCGCCGGGACGGAAAAGAGCGTTCAGGCACCGGGCTTCACCTATGTCCTCGCCGATGGCCAGCGCAAGACGCAGGACGGACCCGTTCGTAACAAATTGCAGCACCGCCAAACGCCGAAGAATGTTGAGGCCATCCGTTCCGGCAATCTGTTGGTGTTCCGGATCGACGTCGCGTCGGCTCTCACCGTTGATGGTCAACCGCAACACAGTGCCGAGAAGCCGCGATTGATCACGATGATCCAGGACGAAGATGGGAAGTGGCGTATGCTAGCCATCGGCATCTTCCACGTGCCAGCATCCCTTGCCGCCGGAACACCCTGCGTTCAACCAACCGTCAAATAAATCCAGCTATCAGCCAACTCGGCTGATGCACGATCTTGGAAAGCCCCTTCAGGAGTGATCCTCCCTGACGTAAAATTTTAGGCCAATGAAGCGTCACCCGAGCTTGAGTCAGTTCAAATCCGAATCTCCGGGTGACAAAGCAAAGGACCACTGAGCCGCCGATAAGCTATTCATGAGCGATATCGGCGGCCTCTTTGTGTTCGTTGCTGTTCGGCCGCAAAGACCACTCCTCGCACGGATCAATGCGCTGTCCCTATGATGTTGGCAAACTCTTTTGAGCCAATAAATTGACGGACAACATCGCTATAATTTGCACCATTCTCAAAGGCGTTGAGCCAAGCCGTTTGTACACCCGCTTCAGGCAAACGGTTGAGCAGGAAGGCGTACAAATCGTCAATGAACTCACTCTTAGATGCGCATTGATCCAAGAACTCGCTTGAACAAAGCAAGCCCTCCACAACGGCTCCAATCCCTACGCCTGCCTGCAAAGCCGTTGTCCAGGCCTGAAAGCCTGCAGGATCTGCCGCGCGCTCCAAAATAACTTGGTAGCCCTTTGTCACGATCTCAGCGTTCAGAGTGAAGGATCCCGAAGCCAATATATCGGCAAGCGAAAAACCTACGATATTGTTCAGATCGATGTCGATATGGGTTTCAGCTTCCTTCGCCAAGAGGCTGGCTCTATCGACCAGAACTGACGCAGAAGCCACGGGATTAGCTCCCACCTGCTTTGATAATACGTTGCCTGTCGGATGCGACAGGCTTGACGGGCTGATCGATTCATCGGCGAGGATCATATTGACGCCTTGCGCGACGAAGATCTTGTAAACCGCCGCGTCAGTTGGATTTGTCTTATAATAAATGTTCACCCCTTGTTTCGGGCCAGAGCTCAATTCCTCAACATAAGTAATCTGCTTTAAGCTTGTTAATGGTGTTGCATCGCTCGATTGTTGGAGCTTGCTCAGATCCGGAACAACCTTTTCTAAGGTTGAAAGACTGACAACAAGACCATTGGCTGTTTGCTGATCATCTGAAATCAAAGCCTTTTGACCATTAATTTGATAAAAGGTCTTGGCTAAGAGGGCTGACTTATAAGCCTCTGTATTCGTATCGAACTGCGAAAATGTGAAATATTTCCATTTTCCGCCGTCACCTTCGATCCATAATTTACTATTTTGAAGGTCAAGCGTGAGCGATTGTTTAAAATTGTCTTGCGTCACACCTTGCGCTTGATCCGCGAGGGTACTTATAAATTTGGGATCCCAACTCCAACCGAGCGATCGGGAGTCAAATTCAATTGAAATGCTTCGTGCGCCTAGCCGCGCAGCATTAAGATCGATCGTACTATTATTTACATCGTTCCAGTAAAAGAGATGTGATCCGTCAGCGCTATAAGACGGGCTCGTTGGATCGGACGATGAAAAAACAAAACCATTACTAGCTGTATAGTTTTTAAGGGGGTTGATTTTATCAACACCAATGGCCGTGGTGCCAAAAAAGGCTAGATTGTTTTGATCAATTTGTTGATATTTTTGTGTCGCAAAATTGTAAGACTGGTAGCCATAAAGCGAGCTGCCGAGGCCATCAAGTCGGAAAAGCGTTTTTTCAGTTTCACTTCCCTGCTGCAACTTTACAGATACGCCAAAAACAGAATCGGAGCTCTGATTAGGATTGCCGATAATAAACTGAATGTTGTTCCAACGTGCAATATCAGGGGCTGTCGTGAGCGTTGGGTCGACAGCGATGTTAAGAATTGTTCCTGGGTTCCAATCATTGATTTCTATGGCATGCTTCCAATCACCAAGTGGCTGCGTGAGAGCGGTGCTATTCACTTTAATGGGCTGTGGGTCGCCGACAATCCAAGTAATGATATTCTTAACCGCTTGGGTAACATCAATCGCGGTTGCAAGCGGCCCCAAGAATTTAAAGGCGCCCCCAAAGCTTTTCAGCGCGTCAAAGACATCTGCAAACGAATTGGGCAAATTTAGACTGGAGGTGTCGGTGCCAGATCC
>VERN01000050.1 GCA_018882635.1 Beijerinckiaceae bacterium
GATCAAGGCAGCATCACGGTTGGCGTGCGCGATATATCCACACTGCCACCTTGGCGGCGCGATGTGGGCATGGTGTTTCAATCCTATGCGCTCTGGCCGCATATGAATGTGGCGCGCAATGTCGCCTTTGGTTTGGAAGAGCGCAGGATCCCCAAAGCGGAGATCGCCAAGCGCGTCAAAGCGGCCCTCGATCTGGTGGGTTTGGCAGATTATGCCGAGCGTCTGCCCTCACAATTATCGGGCGGTCAGCAGCAGCGTGTTGCGCTTGCGCGCACGATTGTTATCGAACCCAAAATCCTTTTGCTGGACGAACCCTTGTCAAACCTCGATGCGAAAATGCGTGTTGAGGTTCGGCGTGAGTTAAGAGATCTGCAGCAAAGGCTGGGTGTGACGACTATTTTCGTGACGCATGATCAGGAAGAAGCCAATGCGATTTGTGATCGGATGGCTGTGATGAATGGCGGTGTGATCCAGCAGGTAGGAAGTCCCCGCGAGCTTTATGAACGGCCAGCTAATTTATTTGTCGCCAATTTTCTTGGCCACGCCAACGTCTTACGTGGCGCCATTCAGGGGAGGGGGCACGATCGTTCCTTTATTCTCGCAGGCGGCGAAAAATTGGCTGTGCGGGAGAATGCCGATATTCCTGATGGTGCGAGCTTGGTTTTACGTCCGCAGGCCTTCGCGCTCTCTCAAAACCAGACAGAAAAATCATGGTCAGGCACTGTTCAAGATGTTGAATTCCTCGGCGCAACCATTCGCTATCGCATTGGTCTTAATCAAGATTCGATCATCGTTGATATGGCGTTCCGGCCGGGCGATGACGTTTACGTTTCCGGCCAACGCTTAGCCGTTAATTTTGATTCCTCAAGTGCGGTATGGCTGTCGCAATGAACCGTCTAAAATCTCTGCGTGGCGTTCTGTTTGATCTTGACGGCACGCTTGTCGACAGCGCGGCCGATTTACAGGCAACATTGAATCGTTTGTTGTCGGAATCGGGCTTGCAGTCTCTGAGCCTTGATCAGGTCAAAGCCATGATCGGGGATGGTGTCGCCAAACTGGTCGAGCGCGCTTTCATCGCAACAGGGGGCGACCTATCTCACGTTGAAGCAGCGACGCAGCGTTTTTTAGCGCTCTATGAAGGCAATGCAGCCGCTTTCACGGTTGCTTACCCTGGCGTGCGAGACACTTTGCTGCATTTGCATGACAAAGGGTTTGTCCTCGCTGTTGTCACCAACAAGCCCTTCGCTGCGACGCAAGAGATTCTGGAAGCGCTTGATCTCGCGCGCTTCTTTTCTGTCGTTGTGGGCGGCGACAGCACGGCACGGCGTAAACCCCATCCTGATCCCATTCTCAAAGCCTTGGCTGATGCTGGGCTAAAGGCAGACGAAGCCATCATGGTGGGCGATAATTATCATGATGTTGAGGCGGCTCATGCCGCAGGCGTGAAAGCCATCATAGTGACCTATGGCTACAGCCATCGGTCGCCGTCTGAAACAGGCGCAGACCATGTGGTGGATAATCTGTCTGAGATATTACATATCGTCGGATGATGCTTTCAGGGCCAGCCATTCGCAAAGGCGCGATGGTCGCGCGCCAGCGCTGTGACTTTTTTTAAAGATAACTCCACCACCAGCCTTTTCGCGTTGTCTTGATATGCGCATACCATTTGCAAAGCGGATAGAGCGCCACAACGATCAGGGCCCATAGGCCATAAAGGGTTATGAGAGAAACGCCGTAACCCTCTGGCTTTTTCGGCGGAAAACTATCGAACAGCCATTGTGTATCAAAGCCTTGAGACTTGGCAAAAAGAACTGCGAGCCCATGAATCAAAAAGATGTGCGCGATATAGTAGAAGAAGGGAACGAGGCCAATGGTCGCCAAAGCGACCGCCAATCGCCCATGGGCCTTATCAAGAAGAGCGAGAATGATGAGAGCAGGACCAAGTGTCATGCTGATATATAAAAATGACGGCGGATACTTTTCTGTATTCACAAAAGAGAGCGCATCAGACAACCATGTGTCGTGCCTGATCCAAGGATTGGGGTCGCCGTAAAAGCCCAAATAGCGAACAATGACAAATCCGAGTGTGAGGGCTACACCGATGCCAACGAGCGTGGTGACGCGCTTCTTCCGCTCTTCCAAGAAGAGGGGGCCGGTGAGATATCCAGCCGCCATAATACCAATCCAGGGGATCGCCGGGTAAAGAATAAAAAGGCGAACACCATTGGAAAACTCCATGAGCTTGGGCTCGTGTAAAAAATGCCATAAAATTGCCAATTGACCGAATTGATCGGCTTGCGTTCCGTCCAATAAATTATGGCAAAAGATCATGGCAAGCGTGGTCATAACAAAAACGGCCTTCGGGAGATAAATCATAAGAGCAAGACAAAGCATTGAAATGCCTAATGCAAAAATGACTTGCACGAGGAAAAACGAAAGATCGAAGCTGAACGTCCAGCCCAGCCGCACAATCGTGAACTCGACTAAAATGAGCCAAAAGCCGCGTGTGATCAGGAAGTGGCGTAATTCGGCCTTTGTGCGCCCCTTGGCGCCATAGAGAAAGGCTGAAACGCCTGCTAAAAATACAAAGACAGGCGCGCAAAAATGGGTGATCCACCGTGTCAGAAATAATGCCGGCTCGCTGACGCTGCGCACATCTTGATCACTGATGGTAAAAAAGTCGCGTGCATGATCCAAGGCCATCAAGATCATGACCACTGCCCTTAAAATGTCGATTGAGAGCAGCCGCTGCTTTGTGTTTTCGGGCATCTTAATTGGGACCATATTATATACAGAATATGACGATCGATGCGTTTCATCGAAAAGCGCCTTGGCATAAGACTTTCGCCTTCATGCGCAATAGCCAACGATGATTGTGCAGCGAATGAGGTTTACGCGCTTCGCGCGCGGGGTGAGGTAGATCGTTTGGGAGGGCAGATCACTTCAGCCCAAATCCCATTGCATGCAAAATATCGATCAGCGCCTCACGCCCATTTAGGTTTTTGATATTGCTTTGCCGATTGATCACACGTTTTGTCCACGTGTCGTCCGACATTTCATGGCGTTTCGAAAAAGCACCCATGTCTTGATCATAAGCGTCGATCAGCGTGCTCTCTGAAGTCACGCCATAGCGGCCATGAAACAGCACAGCATTTTGTGGGAGTCGCGGTTTGACATCGGTTGTCACGGTCTCATCGGCATACCCAACGCACAGACCAAAGACGCCGAGAGCTGCTGCGGGTAATCCGAGGAGATCAGCAACACGGCGCGGATCATTGCGCATCGCACCAATATAAACCGTGCCAAGCCCAAGTGATTCTGCTGCAATCACAGCGTTTTGCGCAGCCAATGCAGCATCAATCGAGGCCACGAGAAACGATTCAAAATGGTCAAGAACGGGCAGGGCAGTTCCGGCGCGCGCGCCTACGCGTTGGTTGCGTGAGACGTCGGCAATGAATGCGATAAAGAGCGGGCATTGCTCGATATGCTTCTGGTTCTGGGATGCTTTGGCAATCTCGCTCTTAATGGTGGGGTCAGTAATCGCGATCATTGACCACATTTGCATGTTGGAGCTGGTCGCCGCTGATTGAGCGGCCGCCGCCAGTGTTTCAAGCGTGCCCTCTGGAAGAGGATCAGAGCGGAAAGCGCGGATCGATTTATGGGCGAGCAAAAGCTCAATCGTATCATTCCATGGGCCAGCCATAGGCAACTCGGCATGGCCATAGCGGCGCATAAGCGCATCAGTCTTGTTGAGCGTTTCGGTCGGATGATCCACGGCATGCACTCCCCAGCGAGGAGTGCACTGTGAAGCTATGGCGTGCATGCAGCAAGCCTATCACAGCGGTAAAGCAACAGAATATTTGATCTGATCAAGCGCGAAGCTCGATTCAATGGAGGCGAGCCCATCAAGCCGTGTGAGCTTCTGCTTGATGAATTGCTCATAGGCGATGAGATCTGGCACTACCACGCGCAACAAATAGTCGCGCGGCCCTGTCATGAGATAGCACTCCACCACTTCGCGCCAGCTTTGAATGGCCTTCGCGAAGCGTTCGAGATCGGCTTCTTTCTGCCGTTCGAGTTTGATGGAGATGAAGACCGAAACGGGCAGCCCAACGGCGCGTTGATCCACCATCGCTGAATAGCGGACAATCACACCTTCCTGCTCCAAGCGACGAATGCGCCGATGGCAGGGTGAAGCCGACAATCCGATTTTGTCGGCGATCTCTTGCAGCGTCAGCCGTGAGTCGGTCTGGAGTAGGGAGAGGATTTTCCGGTCGGTGTCGTCCAGGGTCACCATGGTAAAAAATACCCAAAAAGATCATTATTAGGGTAAAATAATCTAAAAAAGAGAAAATAAAAGCAAAAAAGAGACAAATCTTTGCCTCTCAACCTTTCTAGCATGGAGCGGTTCCCTCCGGAGGCTTTGCTATGGTTGCCCAGTCACCTCACGCTTTGAAGGCCACGCGCGCCGCGATGCTGCAGGCGCTCGAACAGAAGGTGTTGTGGCTTTCAACTTGGATGATCCACCACGCCAATCATATTCGGCCCAATCGCGACGGGCTCAAAGTGGGTGGGCATCAGGCCTCGTCAGCCTCGCTGTCGACCATCATGACAGCGCTTTATTTTGCGGTGCTGAAACCTGAAGATCGTGTGGCTGTGAAGCCGCATGCCTCGCCAGTTTATCACGCCATCCAATATTTGCTGGGTAAGCAAACGCGCGAAAAGATGGAGCGGTTCCGTGCGCTCGGTGGGGCGCAATCCTATCCATCACGCACCAAGGATACGGATGATGTGGATTTCTCGACAGGCTCTGTCGGTCTCGGTGTCGCGCAAACTTTATTTTCCTCGCTGGTGCAAGATTACGTCTCCGCGCATGGCTGGATGAAGGATCGCCCGGAAGGCCGGATGATTGCGCTCGTCGGCGACGCGGAAATGGATGAAGGCAATCTTTACGAAGCGCTTGTTGAGGGCTGGAAGCAGGGTTTGCGCAATTGCTGGTGGGTTGTCGATTATAACCGCCAATCCCTCGATGCGGTGATCCGCGAGGGTTTGTGGGAAAAGCTCGAAGCCATCTTCCGTAATTTTGGCTGGGATGTTGTCATCGTCAAATACGGAAAATTAATGCAGGCAGCTTTTGCCGAGCCGGGCGGCGAAAAATTGCGCGCATGGATCGATCAATGCCCGAACCAGATGTATGCCGCTTTATGCTTCCAAGGGGGTGCGGCCTTCCGCAAACGTCTGCTCGATGAAATTGGTGATCAGGGTGATGTCACGCGCCTGATTGAAAAACGCAGCGACGCCGAATTGCTGGCACTCATGTCCAATCTCGGCGGCCATTGCATGCAGAGCCTGCTCGAAGCGTTCGAGGCGATTGATCATGATCGCCCAGTCTGTTTCATTGCTTACACGATCAAAGGCGTAGGCCTGCCGTTTCAAGGGCATAAAGACAATCACGCCGGGCTGATGACGCCGAAACAGGTTGAGGATTGGCGTGCCAAACTCGGCATTCGTGAAGGCCATGAATGGGATAAGTTCGAGGCTATGCCTTACCCCGCGCGTGAGGTCGAAGAATTTCTGAAAAAAGTGCCGTTTGCCACGGATCAATCCCGCCGCCTCACCGCACCCGCTGTTCCCGTGCCAGACAAGCTCGATGTGCGCATCGATCGCACCATGTCGACGCAGCAGGGCTTTGGCCTCATTCTGCAAGAAATTGCGCGTTCCGATAGCGCTTTGGCTGAACGCATCGTGACTTGTGCGCCAGATGTGACGGTGTCGACCAATCTCGGTCCTTGGGTCAATCGCCGCGGTCTTTTTGCCCGTGACGCGGTCGCTGACCTGTTCCGTAAAGAGAAAATTCCATCAACATTCGCATGGGATTTTTCACCACAAGGCCAGCATATTGAACTCGGTATTGCCGAGATGAACCTCTTCATCTTGCTCTCGGCTTTGGGTTTGTCGCACAGCATCAATGGCGCGCGGCTTTTGCCCATTGGCACGCTTTACGATCCGTTCATTGAGCGCGGTCTCGATGCGTTGAATTACGCCTGTTATCAGGATGCGCGTTTCATGGCGGTCGCAACGCCGTCAGGCATTACGCTTGCGCCCGAAGGCGGCGCCCATCAATCGATCGCCACACCCTTGATCGGCATGGCGCAGGATGGCTTGGCGGCCTTTGAGCCAGCCTTCGTTGATGAACTCGCTGTCATTATGCGTTGGGGCTTTGATTACATGCAGCGTGATGGCAAGCGCGCCGCTGAAGATAAGCCAACGGCTGATGAAAAATGGATCCGCGATTCCAATGGTGGTTCGGTTTATCTGCGCCTTTCGACACGCGCGATTGAGCAGCCGCAACGCGCCATGGATGAAACACTTGCCCATAATATCATTGAAGGCGGCTATTGGCTGCGTAAGCCGGGGCCTAATCCTGATTGTGTTGTGGTCGCGATGGGCGCAATTGTGCCGGAAGCCATTCGTGCGGTTGGCATGATGGCGGAAGATCGGCGCGATGTCGGCTTGATGGTCGTGACATCGGCTGATCGTCTCAATGCCGGTTGGACGGCTGCACAGCGCGCACGCCAAAGCGGTCTCGGCAATACGCAGTCGCATATTGAAACGCTCTTGGATCAAGTGCCGCGTTCCGCTGCCCTCATTTCGGTGTTGGACGGTCATCCCGCCACGCTGGCTTGGATGGCGGGCGTGCACGGCCATCGTGTCACGTCACTCGGCGTCGAACATTTCGGCCAGACGGGTGATCTTGAGGATCTCTATTCGCATTACCGGATTGATTCAGCCGCGATTGTTGATGCCGCAGAACATATGGCACCGGGCCGTCCGGTGAGGCGCTTCGCGGCTCTATGAAAAGACCGGCGCATGCCGGTCATTTTTGCAGGGAGCGTGTAATCACACGGCTTCGCGTGCATACTGATTGAAGAGCACGCGGCAGGCATTCTTTACTGTTTCAATGGCTTTCCGCAGCAGTGCTTCAATCTGCCACGGTTCATTTGATCCTTGAATAAGGATGCATCTACATTCTTCGCGGTCGTCCTTACGGCTAATGATGCGGTGTGTTTGCGGACGATATGCATAGGCCATGCGGCGGCCTGCGCTTGATGTAACCGTGCCAGTTAGCGCCGGTTGGAACCTTCCGTATCGCAAGAATGAATACGGGCCGGGCGGTAACCGTTCCTTTGCGCTTGACGCTTGCTCCGAATCGTAAATCGCCCCAGTTTGGGCCGGGTTAGCCGCGCCCGTTGGGGCGAGCCACACTCTTGCCTTAACCGCGGCCTTGTATGGCTTCGGCGTTCGTGAATAGCTCCTGAGCCAGTGCCCAGATTCGCGGGCACAACCGATTTTCCGGATGGATCGCATGAAAAAAATTCTTCTTCCCTTGGCGTTGGCAGCTTTGTCCTGCGCAGCGCTTCCGGCCTTCGCCCAGCAGGCGCAGCCTGCGGCGTCGGCTCCGCCTGCCGCGCCGGCCAATGTTGCTCAGGCGCCCGCCATTGAGCCTAAAGCCCTCGAAATCTTGAAGGCGATGAGCACCAAGCTCGGATCGGCCAAATCAATCACATTCACCGTGGCAACCGCCTTTGATCAGCCCGGCCGCAATGGCCAGCCGATCATCTATGCCACCGAGTCGAATGTCGCGCTGCAGCGCCCCAACCGTTTCGCCGTGATGACTTATGGTGATGGGCCGCGGTCCGCGTTCTACTACAATGGCAAGGATATGCTTGTCGCTTTGCCGGAAAAGAATTTGGTCGCGGTCGCTGATGCGCCGGGCAATGTTGAAGACATGCTGGAGCAAGCCTTCACCAAAGCGGGCATTTATTTCCCGTGGGTTGATCTGGTCGTGAATGATCCCTTCGCAGAAATTCAGAAGGGCTTGAAAACCGCTTTCTATATCGGCCAATCGAAAGTGATGGGCGATACGCTGACCGACATGGTCGCCTTCAGCAATAGCAATGTGATGGTGCAGGCGTGGATTGGCGCGAAAGATAAGCTCCCGCGCATGCTCTCAATCATCCCAGTCGAAAAAGATCAGCCTGGCCGCCAGATGCTGACATTCGGCAATTGGACGCTCAACAAATCCATTCCATCTTCGGTGTTTGAATCGAAGGAACGGAAATCGGCGCGCAAAATTGATTTTGCGAAGCCTGAATTGATCAAAAAGCAGTGAGGTCAGCGATGATGAAGAAAGTTCTTTCACTGGCCGCGCTCAGCCTTGTTGCGGGCGCGCTGTCCTTCCCCGATCAGGCGCAGGCTTTCCGTGGCGGCGGCTTTGGCGGCTTCCATGGTGGCGGCAATCTTCATTATGGCAGCGTGCATGGTCCGGGTGGCACCACCTATTATGCGGGTCGTCCCGGTGAAGGTGGCGCTGCAGCGCACGTCAACAATGATGGTGTGTGGCATGCCGGCGGCGCGACCGCGAATGGCGGCACGTGGCATACGGATGGCTATCACGGCAATTCTTACTATGCCGGTGGCTGGCATAGCCCGACAGTCGTCAACAATTACGTTGGCGGCGGCTGCGCGGGCTGCTGGGGCGGCGGTGGCTGGGGTGGCGCTGTAGCAGGCGCGGCCGTTGGCACAGCCGTTGGTGTGGCAGCGGGTGCGGCCATCGCATCGGCTGCACGGCCTTATCCGGTCGGTCAGGTTGTCGTCACGCCGCCCGCATCGGGCTGCGGTTATCAGGCCTATTCGGGCATCAACTATTATGTGTGCGGCCCCACTTGGTTCCGTCCCTATTACGGCTCCAACGGTCTTTATTACCAAGTTGTCGCGCCGCCCTATTGAGCGTGATGCACATCATGAAAAAGGGCGCCACATGGCGCCCTTTTTTGTGTCCGCTTGTTTGGCTTACTCGCCTGCTTTGATGCCAGCCTGTTTGGCTACATTGGTCCAAACCTGAATCTCTTCCACCTGATAGGGTTTGAAGGCTTCAGGCCCACGCAATTCGATGGTGAAACCGATCTTATCGAGCGCAGCGATCGTCTCCGGCTTTTTCAAGCTCGCCATAATCTCCTTCGAGAGCCGATCAATCGCGGGTTTGGGTGTCGCTGCTGGCGCGAAGAAAGCCGTCCAAGAATTGGCATCAGCCCCGTTGACGCCTTGTTCGCGCAAGGTTGGCACATCAGGCAATTTCGGATTGCGCTGTGGGCTGCCGATTGCAACAGCGCGCAATTGGCCGCCTTTGATCTGTTCAATCACACTCGGCAGCGTTGAATTGGCGAGATCGATTTGTCCGCCAACGAGATCTTGCACCAAGGGCGCAGCGCCGCGATAGGGAACATGCGTCATCTGCGTGCCGGTTTTCGCCATGAATAATTCGGTCGAAAGATGTGAGCCCGAACCGATGCCGGTCGATCCGTAATTCAGCTTGCCCGGGTTCTCTTTCGCCAGCGCAATCACATCATTGATTGATTTTGCCGGAAGTGTGTTGCGCACCACAAACACATGCTCGAACGATCCCGCGCCTGCGAGTGGCGCAAAATCTTTGACCGCGTCATAGCCGGGGTCTTTCAGCATGAACATGTTGTTGCCATGCGTTTGATTATTACCAAACGTGATGGTGTGGCCATCCGGTTCAGCCTTAGCAACTTGGCGTGTGCCAAGTGCACCCGCAGCACCCGCGACGTTTTCAACGATCACTTGCTGCCCGAGCGAGGCGGAGAGATCCTGCGCAACAATGCGCGCAATCACATCAGTGGGGCCTCCTGCAGGATAGGCAACGATCATGCGCACCGTTTTGGTTGGCGCCCATTGCCCTTGTGTCGGCGTTTGCGCCTGAGCCGGCCCGCTCAGGGCAAGGGCAGCCGCAGCAAGCGGCGTCAAAAAACGGATCATTCTGGTCCTCCCGATACGCAATGAGGGAGGGATCAAAGCCCATCGGTCGGGCGGGAGCAAGGCTTAAGCCGCTACACGGGTTTGTCGTTTCATGGCATCATCAGGCGCCAGCTTGGGAGGTCCACCGATGCATCGCCGTTCGTTTCTGTTATCCGCTCTTGCATCCTCAATGGCATTGCCAGTCGCAGCCCAAACTCATGGCGGTCATTCCGCGCCTGCGGCACCTTTGCAACCCGCCGTTCCTTCTCCCGATCCTTACGCCAAATTGCAAGGCGGCACGCCGCATCATCTCACGCCCGATCAGGAAGCGCAGCGCGTGGTGGACAGTCCTGCGCCGAAGGGCACGCCGGGCCGTTGGGTAACGCGCGCCTCCTTGCCGATTCCGCGCAGCGAAATGGCATGGGCCACTGAATGGAATGGCAAACTTTATATCATCGGCGGATATGGCGAGGGCCGCGTCGATCGCACCTATCATCACGTTTATGATCCGGCGCTGGATAGCTGGTTTATCGCCGCGCCTTTGCCGCGCGGGGCAAACCATGTTGCCGTTGTCGCGCTCGATAATAAGATTTACGCACTCGGCGGATTTCTCGAACAGAACCGCAATCCCGATACCAACGCCTATGTCTATGATATCGCCACAAACACGTGGAGTGCGATTGCACCCTTGCCGCGCCCGCGTGGTGCAGCCGCTGCTGTGGCGCTCGATGGCAAGATCCATCTGATCGGCGGCGCATCATCACCAACACAGGAACGTGCCAGTGTGGGGTGGCACGAAGTGTATGATCCGAAAACAAACACATGGTCGACGCGCAAAGCCTTACCGGGCGCGCGCGATCATGTCGGCTGCGTCGCCTATAATGGCGCCATTCACATTATTGGTGGTCGCTTCAATACTTTTGAATACAACACCGATCTGCATCATATTTATCGACCCCAGCAAGATACGTGGGAAGTCGCGGCTCCATTGCCGACCGCACGTTCGGGGCATGGACTTGTGATTTATCGGGATCGGTTTTTTGCGATGGGCGGAGAGGGCGGCATTATCAACCGCCCGGGCCAACAAAAAGTCTTTGGTCAAATGGAAAGCTACGATCCCAAAACCGATACATGGCAATCGCATGCGCCCATGCCGACACCGCGTCATGCCGTCGGCGCTGTCACCATCGGTGATTGGGTTTATGTCGCGGGCGGCGGCGCTGTCTTAGGCGGCGCTGTCCAATCGGCCGTGCATGAGGCGTTTACGCTCGCCTAAGCAAAGTGTCAGCGTGCGTCGAAGCATGGCCCGCACCGCAAGGCCGCGCTGTGCTCGATTGCGATGTCTGTTTTCACACGACAAGGCGCCGATAGAGATGCCATGTTGTGTGACCAAGGATTGGCAACACCACCAGCAAACCCACAAAAGCGGGCATCGACGCCACCATCAGAAGCAGCGTCACAGTTAAAGCCCAACCGATCATCGGAATAGGATTGGTGACGACCGATTTGACGCTCGTGATCATGGCGGTGACGAAGTCAACGGGGCGATCGAGTAAGAGCGGAAATGAGACAACGGTGAGCGAAAACACAAGAACAGCAAGAACGGCACCGATGATGTGTCCGACGGCGAGGAAGGCTAATCCATCAGCGCTGGTGAACAGAATACTCGGAAAACTTCCGGCCGGCATTCCGCTCACGCCGAAGAATAAGGCGATCAAAAGCCTGACCTGATACATCCACACCATGAAGATGAAGAGCGTCACAAACGCCATCCACGAGATTTCCTTGCCACTTTGCGCGTAAACGGCACCCAGAATGGCACGCCATGTCAAAGGCTCGCCCGTCTCACGCCGTCGGCTCACTTCGTAAAGACCAACGGCCACAAATGGACCGATCAACACAAATCCGGCGGCAAGCGGATAAACGAGATAATTCATGTTCCAAAGGAAACCAGCCGCCAGCACGAGCCAGCCACCGACCATGTAGATGCCGCCAAAAAAAAGACCGAAGCCGGGATAGGCTTGAAAATCTCTAATCCCCTTCGCCAAGGCATCAACGATATCAGCGGCACCAATGTGCCGGATGGCCGGAAGGCCGCTGGCCGCCACTGCGTGGGTCTCCTCTTGGATGGGGGCCATCACCGCGCTCCTCTCGTTGGACATGCCCCCGATTTCAGCAAGCGGCGCATAAGGGCGCAACCCACCTTAAGGGTGAGACGGTGCAACCAGAGGGGGAAGTTCATCAATTCAACCGGTGATTGTAATTGCCATGGGTGTTGGCATGCGCCCCGAAATGGGGTTGTTCGTTAAGAAGTCTGCTCGTAAATAGAGGCAGATTGCCGAATTCATTTTCAGGATATTGCTCATGACGCATGAACGGATCGCCCTTTTTATTGATGGATCCAATCTTTACGCAACAGCCAAAGCGCTTTCATTCGAAATTGATTATCGTCGCTTATTGAAAGAGTTTGGTTCGCGCGGTCGCCTCATCCGCGCATTTTATTATACCGCGATCTTGGAAGATCAGGAATTCTCATCGCTACGCCCACTTGTTGATTGGTTGGATTACAATGGCTTTCGTGTCATCACGAAACCGGCCAAAGAGTTTGTTGACGCGTCAGGACGGCGCAAGCTCAAAGGCAATATGGATATTGAATTGGCGATTGATGCGCTTGAACTGGCCAGCCATATCGATCGTGCCGTGATTTTTTCTGGCGATGGTGATTTGCGCACTTTGGTTGAAGCGCTGCAGCGACGCGGTGTCTGCGTTACAATCGTTTCGACGCTGGTATCGCAACCGCCGATGGTTGCCGATGAATTACGCCGTCAATGCGATGAGTTTATCGATTTGTCGACGCTGGTCGCCAAGCTCGGTCGCGAAGGCTATGATCGCCGCTCGGGTGAAGACCGTCGCTTACCGGCGCAACCATCAACCTCGCCCCTTGTCTGAGCGGCGTGCGTTCCGCATGCGGGCTTGCGTGAAGGGGCGCGCCTCAAAGCGCGTGCATTGGCCGGTGAAAAGGGCGTGATCTGCATGGTAACCGCCTCAAGCGCTGGCATGGGCAGCGGGCTATACGGCGCGATTGCAATCTCCTAATCTTGCCCAAAGCGCGGCAACAGCGCGAAGCGTGAGGATGGGTTGAGATGCGTGTCGGTTATATGGGCGTCGGCTATATGGGCCATGGCGCGGCCAAGAATATTAAGCTCAAGGGTCACGACCTGATTGTGCTTGGCAACCGTAACCGCAAGCCGGTTGAGGATCTGCTCGCCATCGGCGCAACCGAGGCCAAAAACCCCGCCGATCTCGCGTCACAATGCGATATCATGTTCATGTGCCTGCCTTCGACCGTGCAGGTAGAAGAAACCGTTTACGGACCCGATGGTGTGCTGAGCGTGGCCCGTCCGGGTTTCGTGCTGGTTGATTCAACAACATCGGATCCGGATTCGACACGCCGCATCGGTGCTGACCTGCGCGCGAAAGGGGCCGATATGGTTGATGCCCCTTTGGGCCGCACGCCGAAGGAAGCTGAACTCGGCAAGCTCAGCTGTTTTGTCGGTGGCGATACGGCAACGGTTGCGCGCGTGCGCCCTGTCATTGAATGCTTTGCCGATTCTATTGTCGAGACGGGCGAACTCGGCTCGGCTCACACCATGAAGCTCTTGAATAATTTTCTCGCCATCTGCACGAGCGCTGTGGTGGGAGAGGGGATCGCGGCGGCTCTTCGCCTCGGTGTCGATCTCGATGTGTTCAAGAAAGTCGTTGATACCAGCGGCGGCAATGGCGTGATGTTTCAGCGTTTCATGCCATGGGTTCTTGAAGGGGACGATTCCCACATGCAGGGCATGATGAGCATCGCCTATAAGGATCTCAAATATTACCGTAAGCTTGCAGGACAATCAGATCTTGTGACGATCATGGCGGAGGCTGCGGCGCAATTATATGCGCTGCCCAATCGTCTCGGTCATTCACGACAATTCATGTCAGTGCTACCGACGATTTTGGCCAATCTGTCCGACGGTGGTAAACGTCCATTACCCGACCGGTGAAACCCTTCGAAACTCAAAAGCAGTCCCATCATGTCGAAAACGATCTATGTCCTCAACGGTCCTAATCTGAATCTGCTCGGCAAACGCCAGCCGGATATTTATGGCCGCGAGACGATGGCTGATGTCGAGGCGCTCTGCGTGGCAGAAGCCAAGAAGCATGGTTTTGCCATCCGCTATCACCAATCCAATCGCGAATATGAGTTAATCGATTGGATTCATGAAGCGCGCGAAAATGCGGCCGGCATTGTGATCAATGCGGGCGCTTTCACGCATACGTCGATTGCGATCCTCGATGCCTTGAACGCCTATGACGGTCCCGTCATCGAAGTGCATATTTCGAACGTGCATAAGCGGGAAGAATTCCGTCATCACTCATTCATCTCGGCGCGCGCCGATGGCGTGATCGTGGGCTGTGGCACGCAAGGCTACGCCTTTGGCATTGCACGCATTGCGGCTCTGCACGGCCAATAAGCTGGCCCTTGAGGCAGGGCCACCGGTCCTGCCAGCGCCCTTGCCTTCAAGCGGATTTGCCGACTAACATGTTAGCTGAAACATCAGCTTCAACATGTGAAGGTGCCTCTTGTCTGGACAGAAACGCGAGCGCTTTGGCCTCTCCTGTGCCCTCACCACGCCCGTCGACCAACGCGGTGAGCCTGAATTAGCGCGCTTTGCGCGCCATGCCCGCTGGACGTTGGATCATGGCTGCCAGACGGTCACGGCCTTCGGCACAACAGGGGAGGGGGCCGCCCTTTCACTGCGCCAGCGCGAAGCCATGCTTGGCGCCCTGAAGGGCGTGGGCATCGATGGGCATTTCATCAACATCGGCGTGGCCGCATCCTCAATGGGCGAGGCGCTGGATCAGGCGCTGATGGGCGTTGAGCATGGCTGTCGCTATCAGATGGTCGCGCCGCCCTTTTACTTCAAAGGCCTCAGCGATGAGGGGATCTTTACGTGGTATGCGCGCTTCATTGAAGCGCTGGGCGCTCACGCGCTTCCGATCATTCTTTATCATATCC
>VERN01000272.1 GCA_018882635.1 Beijerinckiaceae bacterium
ACCCAATAGCATGCAGATGGGTGGTCAGTTACGGCCTGAGATGGCGATTGAACATTATAAGCGCATTGCGGGTGCCACTGATCTGCCAATCATTGCATTCCAATATCCAATGGCTGGAGGACTTGGTTATACCTTCGATACGCTACTGAAGCTTTTTGATGCTGTGCCAACCATCAAGGCGATCAAGGATTGGTCGAACGATGCAATGCTGCATGAAAAGCATATACGCACGTTTCAAACATTGCCGCGCCCAATCACTGTCCTGACAACACATTCATCATGGTTGATGGCGTCTCTTACGATGGGTGCCGACGGCCTTCTATCGGGCTCAGGCAGTGTTATTGCGGATTTGCAGGTGGCGCTGTTCCGCGCCGTTAAGGCAGGTGATCTACCTCGAGCGCAAGCAATCAATGATCGCATCTACCCGTTAGCGCAGGCGTTTTATGCACCGCCCTTCCTCGACATGCATAATCGCATGAAGGAGGCGCTGGTGTTGCTGGGCCGCGTTGATAAAGCCGTTGTGCGGCCGCCGCTGATGAAGATTAGCGACGCGGAACGCGCAAGAATCCAAGGCGCTTTGAAGGCTGCAAGAATCGGTCAAGCAAGCGCTGAAGGCCTGTGAGGATGGCTATGTCTGTTGAAGCAAATCCTCTTCTGCAGCCGGGCCAAATTGGCCCTCTGCACGTGCCTAATCGTGTGATCATGGCTCCTATGACAACGCGAAAGGCTGATCGGGATGGATTTGTGACAGATGAGACGATTGCCTATTACCGGGCCCGGGCCCGCGGCGGTGTAGGCCTCATCACAGTTGAAATGGCATCGCCGGAAAAGGCAGGGCGGCATCGGCATTTTGAGTTAGGGATCTATGATGATCGCTTTATCGATGGGCTCACAAAACTGGTGGCTGCTATTCATGCTGAAGGTGCCAAGGCGGCCATTCAATTAGGACATGGGGGAGGGCATACGCGGATCGATATCGCGCAAGAGGAGCCCATCGCGCCATCTGATGTGCCGCATTCTGTTCAGGAAGGGCATACTGAAGTCATTATTCCGCAGGCGATGACGCGGCAACGGATCACACAGACGATTGAAGCATTTGCATCGGCTGCACAACGCGCGGCTGCTGCTGGGTTTGATGCTGTTGAGATCCATGGCGCCCATGGCTATCTCATTTCGCAATATATGAATGGCGTTGAGAATAAGCGGGCTGATGATTATGGCGGGTCGGTGGAAAACCGTGCCCGTTTTGCCTGTGAAGTGACGGATGCAGTTAAGCGCGCTGTGCCTCATTTAGCGGTGATTTTCCGCATGAATGGCGACGATTTTTTCTCAGGCGGTATGACACATAAGGATGGGGTCGAAATTGCCCGCCTTGTTGAAAAAAGCGGTGCTGATGCCATCCATATGACAGGTGGACATTATCGCTCGACGCCGACAGCAGCGATCATGATTCCACCTATGTGGACTGGTTATGCAACTTTTTTGAAGTTTGCCGCTGATGTCAAAAAACAGGTGAGCGTTCCGGTGATCACTGTTGGTCGTTTGGGGCGATCTTCTGATGCCGAACATGCAATCCGCTCTGGCCAAGCCGATTTTGTCGCTCTGGGACGGCCATTGTTGGCCGATGCGGATTGGGTGAACAAAGTAAAGGCCAGCCGATCAGTGCGTTCTTGCCTTGGATGCAATTCCTGTGTCGATGGAATGCGGGAAGGCCGAGAGCTCTATTGCCTCGTCAATCCGGAAGCGGGCAGGGAGACGCAGTTCTCTGGACGCATGCCTTTGCGTCAAGGTGAAAAGATTGCTGTCATCGGCAGTGGACCTGCCGGACTTTCCTATGCCGCTTTGATGGCACCGATCAACGATGTCACTGTTTTTGAGAAAGATCATGTCATTGGCGGCGCGTTCCGTCTGGTGGCAAAAGCGCCACTCTTCCAAAATGTCCCGCCGACTGAAGAGAGTTTTCAAGATTACGTAGCGTCGATGCATGCCATGTGTCTCGAATTTGGTGTGCAATTCAAAATGCAGGTGAATCCGCTCGAAAATCGCTCTCTGCTCGACGGTTTTGATCATGTGGTGATCGCAAGCGGTGCTCACTATCGCTGGGGGCTTGGCGCTGCCATGCGTGCCTTGATCCAATCAGGATTAATGCGGCGCGCTCCTCTCAAACGAATTGCTGAGAATAAAACGGTAAGAAGCTATTTCTACTCGCGCTTGCGGGCTGGATGGCACGACGATTTAGGGATAATGAAAAAGGAGCGCTTCTCGGTAGAGGTTATCGGGGATGCGGCGAGGCCGGGACGATCGGAGCAGGCAATCCACTCGGCTTATGAAGCGGCGTTTGGCGTGAAGATAAGTGTGAAAGAAAAAATTGTAGGTTAGTCTATCGATGACGAGCGGTCATAACAATATTTCGATGCGTGATGAAATCAAGGCAGTGACAACTGAACTCTTGATCCGCAACGGCTATCAAGGATTTCGGTTCAAAGATGTTGCTGAGCTGTTAGGCACGACACGCGCCAACATCCACTATTATTTCGGAAGTAAGGCTAACCTCTGCGAGGAAGTTATCGTCGACTATGTTTCTGAAACCACGCAGAAATGGACAGAGAACTGGAAGAGTCAAAAACGTTTCTCAGAAAAGATCGTTGGCATGATGGAGTCTAATCGCCAGCGCTATCTCCAATATAATCCAACGGGCAAGACAGCCCATCCATGGAGCTTGATTGGACGCATGCGGATGGAGCGAGAAGTCATCGGTCCGCAAGCGCAGGCGGCTCTGACTAATTTTGGTATCAATCTTCACAATCTCATCATCTCAGGTGTTGAGATGGCTGTGAAAAATAAAGAGTATGATAAGTCTATCCCAAAGGAAGATGTGGTGCTTCAACTTGTGGCAATTGCAAACAGTGCGGGCCCTATCACGCAAGATGGTGGTAGCTTTGATCGGTTAGAGCAGCTTTATCTCTCATTCAGCCACATTATTGAGGATGCGTATGGGTTGAAAAAGAGATCTGGCCGCTAAAAGCAAGGTTGCGATTAGAGACAAATCTCTTGGTCGCATTATCTGCTCCCGTCTCATTTCCAAACCATAAGTAACGCCATTGTCTTCTGTGTTTGGGTCTTCACCTATTTCGACCATTTAAACGATTTTGCGAAAAGCCATTAGGTTGCACCATAAGGTATTAGCCGTTCCTGCCAGCTCAGACTTCGTAAGTGGCCTGAATATTTTGCGTTTTTGAAGTATTTGTCTGCCTCAACTAGCCTGAACCTAAAAGGGTTTCTATGTATGTTTAGATTTTCGTTATGCGCCAGCATTTGAGTGGCCGACGCCTTGGTTGGTACAAGCGCGGCTAGCCGCTTGTAAAGCCTCAGATGCCGTGGTGGTCTGGACCTCGTAGGTGACCCCAGATGGTATATTG
>VERN01000051.1 GCA_018882635.1 Beijerinckiaceae bacterium
GAGCAATACCCCTCTCATCCCTACAGCGCAGCGTAAAGAAGGCCAGTGCGCGCGCGGCCAGATCAAGCGACGGCGTCTGGCCTTTCCATGCCGCGTTCCCGAGCGCTGTCGCATCAGGATCAAGCCCAACGAACCAGCGCCAATCCTCATCCTTGATTTCCGCCAAGGGTGAGATGGTGACGCGCTCGCCATGAATGTGGCGGGTGAATTTCTCGAGAACACGGGCGAACGCGTCCCGGCTCTCACTGCGGGCAAAGTCGAGCGCCATCGCAAACGCGTCGGAGCGGCTCCAATAATCAAACGCATTGTCACGCGACAAGACGTCGATCTCCTTCACCTTATCCTGTCCCATCATCGCAATAAGCGGCGAGGCATGAGAATCGGCCTCCAATTCTTCGATGAGTTCCTGATCGGCCATCAGAATACGGCCTTCATGCAGGCTGATTTTCTGAGGGCGAAATAGTAATTCCGCGGCACGCAGTTCAAGCGTGTCCTCACAACCATCCAGCACGTTTCGCAAGATGAGGTGGACAAGCTGATTGAGAAAGAGCGGCGGCACATTCATCTTCGACTCGATAATCGTGCGCCAAGCCTGCTCAATGGAGCCTGCGTTGATCAGCGTATCACGAAAAGCGATCAAAAATTCCCAATTCTCGCGCGCGTCGGAATCTGCAAGCGCCTGGATATCCGTTTTGCTGACATTCCGGCGTGGCTCCAGCGTGAGGCTGCGATGCAACGCTTTCTCAGCGTCACACGCCTCATCCGGCGGCAACACTTCGGGCCGCGCGTAAAGTGCTAGCAGCAATTCATCCGTGACAGCGAGCGTGCCATCGGCCTGCTTATGCGTGAGATGATGACCGGAGGAGACCCAGAATTCCTTCACCGCTTCAGACCTCCCAGACCCAACAGATCGACCGTTTCTTCGACGCCATCATCCTCATCGCTTTCAACAATGGTGAAGGCGCGCGCGTGAGAATGCAGCCGATCCGCGCCCTCATTCTTCACGGCGTCTTTCAACACCCGAAATTGTTCGCGGATATCGCCATCCACCATGGAGCGATGGAGGCCCAACACACTGCCAACGGGATCATGGCACAGGGCTATCGAAAACTCGATTTCCTCGCGCGCTGCATCACGCGCAATCGCCATAGACGGCGCACCCAAACTCTCGACGAGCTTGGTGGCTAATAATTCTATCGCGGCATCGCGCTCCGCCTCGTTGACTTCAACGATGGTGACGAGCGTTGAAAATCCAAAACTCTGAAGCCCTAAAAAACCAGCCCGAAACGCCGCACGGTCTTTGCCTTGCAGCGTCGTCGGATCGACGCCGTGAAAGAGAAATCCACCTGGCACTGCCCACTCCCCCGGCTCCGCAGCACGCGGAAAGACGAAGGTGTCGGACGGATCAAGCCTTATGGTGCGGGGCGCTTTCATGCGGATCGTGGCTCCCCCGTTTTTGGATCAAACCAATTCGGCCCTGCAAAGCCCGGCTCCAACGCCGTGCGCTCGGGTTTTTCATGGTTATGGGAACGGGTCAAAAGGTCGCCATTCGTATCAAGGGCACGCTTGTCGGCCGCACGCTCTTTCGGCAGGCGTTCAAGATAGGAGTCGGCAATTGGGCGGAAGCCCTGATGCGCCCATGTATCGAACGCGTTCATGAAATGGCTGGCAAAGCTTTCAACGATCGCGCGGGCGTCGACGCCGTCGAACCCTTCCTCTTCCATTGATGTGATCTCAGGTGAGAAACCCGGCTCCCAAATGCCCGCGCGCGCGCCGACAAGCATCGCCGAGAAAACGAGCCATTCCGGCACGTCGTTTTCGCCGCAGCCTTCCGGGATGCCAAGACGGCCGCCACCAAGCAGCGCACCATCGAAATGGATGGCATCCGGCCACACAAAGGTCAGCGGCTTTTCCGGCGGACAATGCGTGCCAATTGCATCCGCGAGCGAAGCCATCCCGGCCAGAAACACGCGACGCGCATCTTTCAGTGGCGTATCGGGTTCCAAGGTGACGGCGAATTCGATGAGATCGAAGCGGCGCACCCACACAAGGGTCCCCGCGCCGACCTCGCGTGCAATGGCGCACGCATGGGCATGTGCATCCCCCATCTCGCGGAGGGTGACGAGGGTGTAGGCGGGCGGCAGGATGATGCGGTCCTGATCGAGCATGGTCACGAAACTTATCTTGATAGGTCAACCCAACCCATGGTCAGGCTGCACGTTCTGCTCCATATAGCGCCAAACGGCCAAGAAGGGAGCCTGAGCCTCCCCGGAGATCCGCCATGACGCGCGTTTTTGTCGCTTGTTCCTGCGAAGGAACCATGCCCCTCAACGGAGAAGCCCTCGCAAAGGGCTGTCCGGGCCGCGTCGAATTGGCGCAATCCTTCTGTCAGGCAGAAGCCCAGCGGGCGGCAAGCCTCATCGGATCAGGCGATAGCCTCGTGATCGGGTGCACGCAGGAGGCCCCCCGCTTCCAGCAGATGGCTGAAGAGTTGGGTAGCGAGGATCGCATCAGCTTCGTCAACATCCGCGAACAGGCCGGATGGTCCATTGATGCGCATAAGGCTGCTCCGAAAATGGCCGCGCTCATGGCCGCCGCTGCCGAGCCGATGCCCGCGACACCGTTCGTGACGATTGAAAGCCGCGGCGTCACTTTGATCTATGGCGAAGGCCAAGAGGCCATCGCGCTCGCCCAAGCCTTAGCCGAAACGCTCGACATCACGCTGCTCTTGAAACCCGGCACAATGGTGATGCCGCCCCGCCGCATGGAGTTTCCCATTGTGCAGGGGCGCATTGCGAAAGCCGAAGGCGTTCTGGGCGGTTTCACCCTCACGATTGATCAATTTGCGCTCGCATCCCCCGCCTCGCGCGCGCAGATACAATTTGGACCCGCGCGTGATGGCGCAGTCTCCAATGCCGACATTCTGATCGACCTCACACGTGGCGCACCCTTGTTTGCTGCGGGTGAGTTGCGCGAAGGCTATTTGAAAGCGGACCCGGCGAGCGCGCCAGCCCTTGCTGCGCTTCAGCTGAAAGCCGCCGATCTCGTCGGCACGTTCGATCGACCACGTTACATCACTTACGATGCCGATCTATGCGCGCATGCGCGCTCACGCATTACCGGTTGCACGCGCTGTCTTGATCTATGCCCGGCGGGCGCGATCATGCCGGACGGCAATCATGTTGCAATTGATCCCCTAATTTGTGCTGGCTGCGGGCAATGCGCGGCTGCATGCCCGACGGGAGCTGCTGCTTACGCGCTGCCACCTGTCGACGCGAATCTGCGCCGCTTGCGGACGCTCCTCACCGTCTATCGTCAGACGGGTGGGCAGGATGCCACGCTGTTACTCCATGATGATCATGGCGATGATCTCATCGACGCCTTGGCGCGGTTTGGCGATGGATTGCCAGCCCATGTTCTGCCGGTGCGCGTCAATGAAGTCACTCAAGCGGGGCTCGAATTCTTTTCATCGGCTTTTGCATGGGGCGCGCACCGCGTGATGGTGCTCACACGCGCTAAGCCAAAACACGACGTCGCGGGATTGCAGACAACCCTTGCCCTCGCCAACACCATTGCGCGGGGCTTAGGCTTTGGCGAAGCACCAGTGGCCCTTCTCTCCACCGATGATCCTGATGCGCTGCGCCCTGCGCTTAGTGCGATGGCTCCGTCGGTGACAAGCCCGAAGCCCGCGACATTTTTGCCTGCTGGGCAGAAGCGCGGCCTGCTCGAACTTTCCCTGCGTGAGATGCACCGCGCGGCACCAGCACCCATTGATGTCATTCCTCTCGATAAAGGCGCACCGTTCGGCGGGCTTACAATCGACATCGACAATTGCACGCTTTGTCTTTCCTGCGTATCGGCGTGTCCCGTCCATGCGCTTGGTGACAATCCCGACAAGCCACTCCTCAGCTTTGATGAATCACTCTGTGTGCAATGCGGCCTCTGTGCTGCGACATGCCCCGAGAAAGTCATCACGCTGAAACCGCAAATTGATTTTGCGGCATGGGAAGCGCACCGCAAGACTGTCAAGGAAGAAGAACCGGCTCATTGCCTCCAGTGCGGCAAGGCCTTTGGCACAAAGGCTTCGCTTGAAAAGGTGAAGGCCAAACTTGCGGGGCACTGGATGTTCTCAGGTGAGAACGCCAAGCGCGCCGAGCTTCTGATGATGTGCGAAGATTGCCGTGTGGAAGTCACGGTGAATGAATCATTCTCACCCTATGGCGATGTTCCAGAACGTCCGAAGCCGCGCACCGCTGAAGATTATCTGCGCGAGCGGGCTGAGCGCGGTGAGGATCCGCTGAATTAGACAATCTAATTCTTGGTGGCTTTTTCTAAAAACTGAATCAAAGCGGCTCGATCCTGCGCATTGCCGATGGTTTGCTCTGGCATTTTAGTGCCGGGCAAATAATGCGCCGGACCCACTTCGAACAGTTTGGATACCGTCTCTGGCGTCCAGATCAAATCCTTGCCCTTCAACGCGTCAGAATAGGCGTAGCCTTTTTCCGTTCCTATTTTGCGACCGAAAATCCCTTCGAGACTGGGTCCAGCACGCGGGCCCTCTGCACGTTTCAGCGTGTGGCAAGCGATACATGCGCGATAAATCTTGGCACCGGGATCATCGGCGTAAGCCGCCATTTCGTCCGTCGTTTTCGCAATTGGCAGGGCGCCAACAGGTTCGCCGGTGCTCATATTCCAACGCCGGATCATGCGATCACCGCCACCTGTGATCAATGTGGCATTATCCGGCATGATCACAAGCGACCAAACAGGGAGACCCGGCCCGACAAGCGTGCCACGTATTTTTTGTGACGCGACATCAATGAGCGAAACAGCGCCGCGGATCTGCGCGGCCGCGAGTGTTTTGCCATCGGGTGAGTGAGCCAGAGCAATCACGGGAAGAGAACCGGTCGCCAACTCTTTGACAGTTTGATCGCCCGCGATCAGGCGGACGACGCCATCACCAAAACCGGCCGCAATACGCCCATCAGGCAAAACCGTCAGAGCGGTAATGCCTGAGGGAAATTGAATCACTTCACTCGCCTGACCGTCCTTCCAGAACCGAAGCGCGCCATCCTGCCCGCCCGATATGATCCGGCCGTCTGGCAAAAACCGCACGGCATTGACGGGGCCCTGATGGCCTTTCAATTCGGTGATGGTGCCGGGTGAAGCCAAAATCTTGACCACGCCATCCCACCCGGCGCTGACAAATTTCTTTCCGTCTGGTGCAACTGCTAACGCCGCGACCCGCGCCTCATGCAGCTTCCAATGCATGACGGGGCTTTTGCTGCCGGGCTGCCAAAGCGACACGATCCCGTCTTCGCCGCCGGTAATGAAATCGCCATTCGGCAAAAACGCGACCGTATCGACACTGCCGGCATGAAAGTTCAGCACATTTTTGGCGGCGCCATTCGCGGCGTTCCACAGGATTGACGCACCATCAAACCCACCCGACAGGATTTCTTTGCCATCGCGCGACACGTCCAACGCACGCACAGGGCCACCATGGCCGCGCCATTCATCGGCAGCGGCAGAGAGAGGCCAGAGCAAAAGAAGACAAGCGAAAAGGCGCAGCATGATTCACCAATGAGACGGATGGGTTGACTTCACCACAGGTGGCGACAATGTCTAGCCTCTCGAACCGCGACATTCTGCGCTTCTTAAGGCAGCCTAATGGACCATCGTTTGCTCGACCTCAAAGGGCTCAAATGCCCCCTTCCCGCGCTGAAAACGCGCAAGGCCCTCTCAGGCCTGCAAGCCGGAGACGAGATTCAGGTTGTTTGCACCGATCCGATGGCAGCGATCGACATTCCCCATCTCTGCAACGTGACCGGGGATATTCTGGTAACACAGGAAACGCGTGAGGACGCGCTCCTGTTCACCATCCGCAAAGCGTAATCAGCCCAAACGCGTCAACGCGTCTTCGAGCTTCTGGACGCGGCTTGCGGCGTCATCGCGGCGTTCACGCTGCTCTTCCACCACTTCTTCCGGCGCCCGTTTCATAAAATCGGCATTGCCAAGCTTGGCGTCGATCTTCGCAATCTCGCCTTTGTTCTTGTCGATTTCCTTTTTGAGCCGCGCCTTCTCGGCGGGAATATCGACGACGCCTGCGAGCGGCAGCGCCGCACTCTCGCCATGCACGACAAGGCCAATCGATTCACCGGGTGCTGTGTCTGCAAACGACACATCAGACAGGCGTGCGAGCCGCTTGAGCATATCGCCCCATACCGCGACGCGTGTGCGTGTGCCGGTCGAAGCCTGAATAAGCACAAGCGGGATCTGCGCACCGGGTGGCACATTGGTCTCAGACCGGGCGGAGCGGATCGCTGTCACGAGATCAACGAGCCAGCCGATTTCACTTTCCGCTTCTTCATCGTTGAACACCACATCAGAGGGCCATGGTGCAAGCGCGAGAATGGTTTCGCGCTTCGGACCTTCTTGGCCTTTGATCTCCCATAATTCTTCGGTGAGATAGGGCATGAAGGGATGAAGAATCGTGAGCAAGAGATCAAAGACATACGCGATGCAAGCGCGCGTCTCGTCTTTCGCTGGGCCGTCCTCACCCGTGAGAACGGGTTTGGCGAGTTCGAGATACCAATCGCAGAAGAAATTCCATGCAAAACGATAGGCTGCGTTTGCAGCATCATTAAAGCGATAGGCCTCAATGGCTTTGGTGACTTCAGCAATCGCCTTCGATGCGAAGGTTAAAGCTGCCCGATTGAGCTTTTGCTCAACCTTATGCGGATCAAAGCCAGCAACGCGCGCGCAACCATTCATTTCCGCGAAGCGCGCCGCATTCCAGATTTTCGTTGCGAAATTGCGGTAACCTTCAACGCGGCTGGTCGCGAGTTTAATATCGCGCCCTTGTGCAGCCATTGCAGCGAGCGTGAAGCGCAAGGCGTCAGCACCATATTGCGTGACGAGATCGAGCGGGTCGATCACATTGCCTTTCGACTTCGACATTTTCGCGCCCTTCTCGTCACGGACGAGGGCGTGAATGTAAACCGTGTGAAAAGGCGGCTCTTTCATAAAGTGGATGCCCATCATCATCATGCGGGCAACCCAGAAGAAGATGATGTCAAAGCCAGTGACCAAAACATCTGTCGGATAATAGCGTTTCACATCCGCGGTCTGATCAGGCCAGCCGAGTGTCGAGAAGGGCCAGAGCGCTGACGAGAACCACGTGTCGAGCACGTCTTCATCACGCGTCAGCGGTTCATCAGAGCCATAATGCTGGAGTGCCGCGGCTTTGGCTTCCGCTTCCGATTTTTCGACGAACACCGTGCCATCAGGGCCATACCAAGCCGGGATTTGATGCCCCCACCAAAGCTGACGCGAAATGCACCAAGGCTCGATATTTTCTAACCATTGATAATAGGTCTTTTCCCAATTCTCGGGCACGAATTTGGTCTTGCCTGTCCGCACCGCTTCGAGCGCAGGCTGCGCCAATGTTTTGGCATCGACATACCATTGGTCGGTGAGCCAAGGCTCGATGACGACATTCGACCGATCGCCATGCGGAACTGTGTGCACGTTGGGCTGAATTTCACGCAGCAATCCGCGCTCTTCCATCATCGCAATAATGGCTTTGCGCGCTTCAAAGCGATCAACGCCATGCAACGCGAGAACCGCATCAAGATCCGCCGATGTCGCAGCACCTTCGAGGAAGGCCTCATTGCCACGCAACGTCAGACGGGCTTCGGCATCGAAAATGTTGATGAGCGGAAGATTGTGGCGCTTGCCGACTTCGAAATCGTTGAAATCATGCGCAGGCGTCATCTTCACCGCGCCTGTTCCCTTTTCGGGATCGGCATAGTCATCGCCAATAATCGGAATGAGGCGGCCGACGAGCGGCAGACGGGCCATCTTACCGATCAGATGTTTCAGTTTTTCATTGTAAGGATGAACCGCAATCGCGGTGTCGCCGAGCATCGTCTCCGGGCGCGTGGTGGCGATGGTGATGATCTCGTCCGAGCCTTCGATCGGATAATCGAAATGCCAGAGATTGCCTTTGACCTCGACCTGCATCACTTCGAGATCGGAGATTGCCGTTTGGAATTTCGGATCCCAATTGACGAGGCGCTTGTCGCGATAGATCAGGCCCTGCTTGTAAAGCGTGACGAAAACTTCGAGCACCGCGCGCGACAAGCCTTCATCCATGGTGAAGCGTTCGCGTGACCAATCGCAGGAGGCGCCAAGGCGCTTCAACTGGTTGACGATGGTGCCACCGCTCTCGGCCTTCCACGCCCAAACTTCTTCAAGAAATTTTTCACGCCCCATGGCGCGCCGGTCGGGGCGCTTTTCGGCCGCGAGCTTGCGCTCAACCACCATTTGCGTAGCGATGCCCGCATGGTCAGTGCCGGGTTGCCACAGAACGTCACGCCCGCGCATGCGCTCAAAGCGGCACAACACGTCCTGCAATGTGTTGTTGAGGGCGTGGCCCATGTGCAGCGAGCCGGTCACGTTCGGCGGCGGGATCACGATGGTGTAAGGCTTGGCCTGCATGCGGTCTGGACGACCGGCGCGGAACGCCTGTTCGCGGTCCCACAATGGCGCAATGCGCGCTTCCACAGTGGCGGGGTCGAACGTCTTGTCCATCATCACATGATCCTCAACGCCACAAGGGCGCACGCCTCGCAGACGCGCCAAGGCTCGCCTGACTCACACTTTCGGTTTTGCGGCTAACAACCCGAGCACGGCGGCGAAGTCAATTCCGGCCGGGACAGGATCAGCGGCCCGACAGGGCTGCAATACGGTCGATTTCCTGTTTGACGAGGCGCTCGGCAATGGCTGGGAGATTGGCATCGAGCCATTCCTTCAGCATGGGGCGCAACAGGTCGGCCACCAAGCCTTCGAGGGTCTTGGTTTCGGCGGTCACCTTCAACGCGGAGATCCGGCCAAACGCAGCCGCGAGCGCCTCTTCGGCCTCCCCGGCGATCAACCGCTCAAGCTTCACGCCCGACCCAGACGGCGGCGGAGTGACCGGTGCAGGCTTAGTCGCTGCCAGCTCTTGGGGTGCAGACACGGGCTCCCGCAGGGCGGGACGCGGGCCGCTCAGATGGGGCGTGAGGGTCGGCGCAGCTGCCGCTTTAAGTTCCGGTGTCGATGACCGCGTGATGGGCTGGGCCAGATCGAGCACATCGTCCCCGCTTTCAGCGACGATGCGCTGGACAGGTGCGGGCTCATTCTCGGCCTGCTGCTCATCCGCGATGATACGCCGGATGGAGGCCAGAATGTCGTCGATCGTCGGCTCGGAAGATTTCGCGGTCGCGCTCGTCATGGTCAATTCCGGGAGGGGTCGGGCCGGCGACGCAACGAGGCCCGTAGCGACACAACTATGCGACAGGACACTGGGATTCGGAAGCGTCGATCAACGACCGTCCGGCGTTCTCAACCCAATCCACTTGTCGCGGACCTGATTGTAGTGCGTCGCCGAATTATATTCGTCGACCTTCAGCGCCAGAGTGACCGCCGACAGACGGCCCATCGCGGCCAGAACCTGATACGAAATCACCACGCGGTCACGCTGGGCTGCAACGAGGTTCACCCGCGCACTCAACAAATCTTGGTCCGTGATCAAGACATCGAGCGTGGTGCGTTGGCCAACCTTGGCCTCTTCACGCACGCCGTTGAGCGCGATGGTGGCAGCCTGAATCTGGGCTTCAGCCGCCTGAATACGCGCCTTGGCTGCTTCAAGCTGGCTCCACGTCGCCACAACAGCGGCGCGCACGCGATCTCGTGCGAGATCAAGTTCCAATTGACGCTGGCCGAGTGTTTCTTTTGCCTGACGCACACGGGCGTATGTTTCACCGCCTTCGTAAATCGGCACGTTCAAACGGCCGACAACTTGCGCCTGAATAAGATCGATGTTTGATCCTTGATAATCCCAACGGCGCTGGGCTGAACCCTGCAAGCCGACGCTCGGATAAAGTTCACTCTCAACGATTTTCACATCGAGCTGCGCCACGTCGACATTGTGCGCGGCGGCGATTACGGCCGGATGATCGGTGAGCGCAGATTTCACCGCTTCGTCGAGTGTCTTGGGCAGAAGGCGCTCAAGCGGCTTTGCCGGTGCTAATTGTTTTGGCTCAACGCCAATCACTTGCCGGTAGCGCGCAATCGACGATTTGAGATTGCCTTCCGCGAGCGACCATTCCGAACGGCCCGCGGCCAAACGCGCCTCGACCTGCGCGACGTCCGTTCGCGTGACTTCGCCGACGTTGAAGCGATCCTGCGTCTGACGCAATTGCTCGGAGAGCACGTCGATGTTCGCGGAGCGCAAATTCAAAAATGCCGTGTCGCGCAACACATCCATATAAGCGGTGGCGCCGTCGGTTAGCAGTGTCTGCTCCGCGGTGCGCAACGAGGCGCGCCCGGCCAACACCGATGAATCGGCGCGGCGCACACTGTTGCCCGTGCGATTGCCGTTATAGAGCGTCTGATCGATGGTCACCGCCGCACCACGCGGCCAGAACCCATCATTTTGAAGACGCGCCCCACCAAGCGTATTGCGGGTCACGTCCAGATTGGACACGCCAATATCGCCAGATGCTGTCACGCGCGGGCGATAGCCCGACAGCGCACGCGGAACGTTTTCGTCGATGGCACGCAATTGGGCGCGCTGCGCATTCAGGTCAGGGTTCGCCATATAAGCGCGAGCCAATGCGGAATCGATCGTCTCAGCCGACGCTGAACTCAACAATGCCGCCACGAACGCCATCGCAGCGATCCCGCCGAGCGCTTTGCGTGTGACTGTGCCCACTTCGTACCCCATCTCTGCAATCAACCTTCCGTTGCGAAAGGCGACCGAATGCTCTTTATACGCGATCAGTTCAAAACTCGAAACTCGGCACCATGGCAAAATCAGACAAAAGCGGGGCCGCAGCATTGAGCAACGCCACTGACCCCGTCTCGCTTCCGCTACGTGACCATAGCGTGATTCGTCCAGCTTGACCTTTGCCATGAACCGCCACGAGGCGGCCCCCATCGGCCAATTGAGCCAAAAGTTCGGTCGGTTCCTGCTCGATGGCACCCTCAACCACGATGACGTCGTAAGGGGCCTTGGCGGCCACGCCCTTCTTCAGAGCCCCAGCCACGAGATGGATCCGATCCTGCCCGTTGAGTGCTGCGCGCGCCGCAGCAATTTCGGTTTCATTGTCGAGAGCGGTGACATCCGCCGCCATCCGCGCGAACACCGCGGAAGACCAGCCCGTGCCACAGCCGACATCAAGAACGCGGTCACTCGGCTGGATTGCCACAGCCTGCGCCATCCGGCCAAACGTCATCGGAGCGAGCATGTAACGAGGCTCAGCCGCCGTCTCAGCAGACACCAGCAAGTCCCTGTCAATGTAAGCAAAAGACTTGTCAGCCCCGCGCACGAAAGGCAGGCGGGAAGTCTCCAAAATGGCAGCGAGCAACGCCTTGTCATTCACATCAGCCGTTCGCAGCTGACCGTCCACGAGTTGGCGGCGTTGTTGAGCATCATGTGGCATGGAGATCGCGCTCCTGAAAAGTTCAGACGCCTTGTGCGGCAGGGGTCAACAAAAGGCAAGACGACAGGCGCACCGTCACGGCCCTGGCCTCGGCGGCGAGACCTGCACCCGTAACGGCAGCCGGTTTAGTTCATGCGGATGCCTTTTTTGATCCGCTCGTCTTTGAAAATTTTGGCCATGGCTTCGATGATCTTCTCGCCGCGATTGGCCTTGCAATAGGTGATGACCTGATGCTCAAGCACCTTGGCGCGGACGTAATGCATCTCATTCTTCTTCGCGAGACCCGCATACCAACCGGCATACCAGCTCATCAAATTGTCGGCATCTTCCTGATAGGTGTCTGCCAGCTGTGCACAGGTCAGCTCCTGGATTTTGATGAAGCCATTCTTGTCGGCATAGGCTGTCAGAGGAACGGGCTGCTGAGCGAAAGCGGTGGCCGTGCCGAGGGCGCAAAACAGCGAAACGGTCAAAACGATCTGGCGCATGGAAAACTCCCGAAAGCCCGTGCAAAGCCGGGCGCGTCAAGAAAGCTTTAACCAAGCTGCGCCGGAGTCGCAAACGCCGAAACCGATCTTTGAAACTAAAGACCGAGCCAAATTGCTCTGATTTTTTGGGAAGGATGATGGAGGCCTCGCCCGGAATCGAACCGGGATGCAAGGATTTGCAGTCCTCTGCGTAACCATTCCGCCACGAGGCCCAACCCATGACGTGATCCCGATAGCAATAGATGCCAGCCGGGGCAATGGAAAATCCATTTTTTAAGGCGTCTCACCCGGGGTCCAAGGCGAAAAAATTGATCCTTCGCCGAAAACCGGCCTCGGGGCTCTTGCAAAATCGGGACGCCCTGTGTAGTTCCCCCGTGCACCAGATGTTCCCTGATAGCTCAGCTGGTAGAGCGTTCGACTGTTAATCGAATGGTCGCAGGTTCGAGTCCTGCTCAGGGAGCCACTTTCCTTTGATCTCTAATGATTTCTCCCCATTATGGGTATATTTGCCCATGGGATGGCGTGTTTTGACGCTATTTGACCGTTTGCAGACATTGTGAGCTTCAGCGCGCGCCTAATCATTGGGCATGAACGCTGACGCCCCTTCCCCTGCCGCTGCCTTTATCGGCCGCGTGAATGAATTCCTGACGCTGCAAAGCCATTTCAGGCGACGATTCAACTTGGCTCCGGCGCATTGGCTGACACTTCACGCAGCACTTGCCTCGGTCCGTTTTGAACAGGACCACTGGATCTGTGACGAATTCTCCACAACGGACGTGACGCGTTATTCCCTGACCTCGCGGGAAACAATCCGACGCTCGCTCCACTGGCTATTGGCGAAGGGGCTCGTGATCCGCCAACGCCGCCGCTATGTCGTCAGCCCCTTGGCACTCAACGAAATCCGCTCAATCCTCGAAAACACCCGCAGCAATGACCTGCTCTTGACCGCAAACCTCGACGAGGCGCCGTCTGATCGGTCCATGCCGTCCGCCAGCGATGAAGGTCGCCGTGTGGGCCCTTAGGCCGCTCTCAGGCGAAAGCCTGTGGACAATGATTATTTTCTCTTCGATCGGACGGTCATTCCTCATCGCGCAGCGATGAATGGGCCATCACGTGCCCGAGGGCGTCGGACTCTGGCCGGTCATTCTCATCGCACTACCTAGCCATCACACAGGCGGATTGGCCTCTTCGGTATCCTTTTTCCCGGTCAGCCCCGCTTTTTTGACAAACAGCCGCGCTTTCCTGACATTTCAACCAAAGGAGACTGCGATGGATGAGTCGGCAGACCGCTTCCAGAATGCCATCGACACCGCCATCGAGACGCAGATCCGGGCGGCGTTTGAGCTCAATGACGAGGATGAGCTCGGTGAAGCGCTAAACGCGATCTATGTTGCGGCGACGGATGGTGCCTTAAGGGCTCTGCTCTCGCTCGGTTGTCCGCTGGGAGAAGTTGAGGCTGAGATGCGTCGCCTCATCGAGGCCCTTGTGAAGGAACACAGCGAGGACATGCCGTCCTTGCAATAATCCGCTGCACTGATCCGCCCGGAACGGCCTTTCGTATCAGCAGGTCAAATCCGGGAAATCTGCATGGCATCGCCTTCTCTCCTTTGGTTCCGCGACGATCTTCGTTTGGCCGACAATCCGGCGCTGCGGGCGGCGGTTGAACGCAAAGCACCAATCATTCCCATCTATATTTTGGATGAGGAAAGCGACGGCATTCGTCCCTTGGGCGGTGCATCGCGCTGGTGGTTGCATCATGCGCTGGCTAGCCTCGCCGCTGATCTTGAAGCGAAAGGCGCGCCGCTGCTGATCTTCCGCGGGCCCGCGCGTGAGGTCATGGCTTCGCTTGTGAAGAAACTGGCTCCCGAGGCCGTGTTTTGGAATCGTCGGTATCGCAAACCGGAAATCGCTGTCGACAGCGCCATCAAAGATGATCTGAAAGCCGCCGGTATCGCCGCTGACAGTTTTTCTGGCACGCTTTTGTTTGAACCGTGGACTGTTAAATCGCAGGCCGGAACCTTCATGCGCGTGTTCACGCCTTTCTATCGCGCGGCGACGGCGGCTGGTGAGCCAGCACCGCCAACAGCGGCCCCGCGCACCTTGATCGGCCATGATGTGTCGACAAAAAAAGCTGGCGCATTATCGCTCGCAGCACTCTCCCTCTTGCCGACAAAACCTGATTGGGCTGGCGGCATTCGTGCCGAATGGACACCGGGAGAAAAAGGCGCACGCAAGCGCCTTGATGTTTTTCTCAAGGGAGGATTGGCAGGCTACAAAGAAGGCCGCAATTTTCCTGGGCGTCCGTCGACATCGAAGCTCTCGCCACATCTCCGCTTTGGAGAAATTTCCGCGCGCCAATGCTGGCACGCGGCTGGTATTGCCGTTGAAACGGGACAATCCTCCGCCAGCGATTCCGACCTCGCGCATTTCCGTAGCGAACTTGGTTGGCGTGAATTTTCCTACCATCTGCTTTATCATCTCGATGACATCGCATCCGAGAATATGCAGAAGCGCTTCGACGCGTTTCAGTGGGCGCGCAATGCGAAACATTTGCGCACATGGCAGCGCGGACAAACCGGTTATCCGATCGTCGATGCGGGCATGCGCGAATTATGGCAGACGGGATGGATGCATAATCGCGTGCGGATGATTGTTGGATCCTTCCTTGTGAAGCATTTGATGATTGATTGGCGCGCGGGGGAAGATTGGTTCTGGGATACGCTTGTGGATGCCGACATGGCCGCGAATCCCGCGAGCTGGCAGTGGGTCGCGGGCACCGGCGCGGATGCCGCCCCCTACTTTCGTGTCTTCAATCCCGTGCTTCAGGGCGAAAAATTTGACCCTGATGGCGCCTATGTGAAGCATTTTGTGCCCGAACTGGCCCATGTGCCTCCGAAATA
>VERN01000052.1 GCA_018882635.1 Beijerinckiaceae bacterium
GTGCACATGCTGTCCGAGAAGGCGTTCAACGCCTTCCTGAAAACGCTGGAAGAGCCGCCGCCCCACGCCAAATTCGTTTTCGCGACGACTGAAATCCGCAAAGTGCCGGTGACGATTTTATCGCGCTGCCAGCGCTTTGATTTGCGCCGCGTCGAAGGCGGAATTCTCACCGGACATCTTCGTCGCATTTGCAATGCCGAAGGCGTGGCCATTGAAGATGAAGCGCTTGCGATGATTGGGCGCGCCGCCGAAGGCTCGGTCCGCGATTCCCTGTCGCTCCTTGATCAGGCGATTGCGCATGGTGCAGGTGCGGTGGATGCCGAGACGGTGCGCACCATGCTCGGCCTTGCGGATCGCGGTCGCGTCATTGATCTCTTCGGCCATCTTGTGAAGGGTGATCTGCCGCTCGCACTAAAAGAATTTCGTGATCAATATGATTCCGGCGCAGATCCTGTGCAGGTCCTGTCCGAATTAGCTGAATTTTCGCATTTTGTGACGCGCCTTAAAGCTGTTCCCGATCTCGCCGATGATGTGACCGTCAGCGAAGTGGAGCGTCGTCGCGGGCTTGAAATGTCTGCCCTGTCGATGAAAGTGCTTTCGCGCGTTTGGCAGATGCTGCTGAAAGGCATTGCTGAGACGAAAGATGCGCCCAAACCTGTGGCGGCTGCTGAAATGGCGCTTGTGCGCATTGCTTATGCCGCCGATCTGCCGCCGCTCGACGAAGTTCTCAAGGGCCTGTCGCATAGCGGTGGCGCAAGCGGGCAGGGCGGAGGACGCCCCGCACCTTCTGGCGGTGGCGCGCGTGCGCAAGCCGCAGGCTTAGCGATTGCGAGCCGCAGTGAACCCGTTGCGCAGCCACGCGTTGAAACGGTGCCTGGCGTCGCGCTTGCGCGTTTTGAGGATCTCGTCGCACTCGCCGCTGAAAAGCGCGATATCGCGATGAAAGTGGCGCTCGAGCGCGATGTGCGCCTGGTGCGTTTTGAAGATGGCCGCCTTGAATTCAATACGGCGCGCGGAGCGTCACCTCATCTTGCGCAGGATCTGTCGAAACGCCTGCTCGAATGGACGGGCCGCCGCTGGATGGTGGCGTTGTCCTCCGAAGAGGGCGCGCCAACAATTAAAGACGTCGCTGATGCGCAGCGTCAGGAGACGTTGACCGGCGTGAGCGCTGATCCACTTGTGCGCGCTGTGCTTGATAAATTTCCCGGTGCTGCCATCGTCGCGGTGCGTGATCTTGCGCCCGAACCGGCCGCCTTGCCGCCCGCCGATCATGATGAAGGTGGCGACGAAACCGGTTTCGATTTCAATCTACTGGAACAGGACGACTGAGCGATGAAAGACATGTTCGGCATGATGAAGCAGGTGCAGGCCATGCAGCAAAAAATGGCCGACATGCAGGCTGAACTGGAAGCGCTCGAGGTTGAAGGCGCTTCGGGCGGTGGCATGGTGCGCGTAACGGCGACCGCCAAAGGCCAAATGAAATCGATCGCCATCGACGACAGTCTGATGAAGGCTGATGAGAAAGACATTCTCGAAGATCTGATCATCGCAGCTGTGAATGATGCGCGCGGTAAAGGTGAAGCGCTGATGCAAGAGCGCATGCAGAAGCTGACCGCGGGCCTGCCTATTCCGCCCGGCCTGAAGCTGTTCTGAGGCATTATGGCGTCCATCGCTGGACCCGAGATCGAGCGTCTCATCCAATTGCTGGCGCGCCTGCCGGGCTTGGGCCCGCGCTCGGCCCGTCGCGCAGCGCTCCAACTAATAAAAAAGCGCGAGCAATTACTCGGACCCTTAGCGGATGCGATGCGCGTCGCGCACGAACGGGTGTTGGTCTGCACGGCATGCGGCAATATCGATACAACCGATCCCTGCACGCTTTGCTGTGATATGAGGCGCGATGAATCCTTGCTCGTCGTGGTCGAGGACGTCGCAGATCTCTGGGCGCTGGAACGCGCCGGTGTGATCAATGCGCGTTACCACGTTCTCGGCGGAACGCTCTCAGCGCTGGATGGCGTTGGTCCTTCCGATCTCAATCTGGATCGTCTCCTTGCGCGCGTTGCGGAAGGGCGCATTCGCGAAGTGATCTTGGCGTTGAACGCCACTGTCGATGGCCAGACCACCAGCCATTACGTTACGGATCTCTTGGCGCCTCATGGCGTGAAAGTATCGCGCCTCGCGCATGGCGTGCCCGTAGGCGGCGAACTCGACTATTTGGATGAGGGCACGCTGGCCGCAGCCATTCGCCAACGGACCTTGTTTTAAGCCCTAGGCTAGGCGCTGTCACAGCCCTATAAATCCGACATAATTCGCCTATGCATTGCTTTCTTGATGATTGGCCCGGAGCTTATCCCATGCGCGCGCTTGTCGCTTCAGCCTTCGCCCTGCTCTTGAGCCTTCAACCAACGGCAGGGCATGCGCAGGGCGGCGAATGGGTGCATGCTCTTGCCCTGATGGGCACGCCATCCTACCCGGCTGATTTCAAGCATTTCAATTATGTGAATCCAAAAGCCCCCAAGGGCGGACTTGCGCGTTTGGCGCGGCAAGGAAGTTTCGACAATTTCAACCCCGTTGTGGCGGGCGTGAAAGGCCAGCTCGAAAGTGGCGTAAGCTTTGTCTATGAAACCCTGACAGTGCAATCCTACGATGAAATTTCGACCGCCTATGGCCTTCTTGCCGAGGCGATGAAGCATCCAGCGGATTATTCATCGGTGACGTATCGTCTGCGTGCTGCAGCGCGCTGGCAAGATGGCAAGCCTGTTACACCAGAGGATGTAATTTTCTCCTTCGATGCGTTTAAAAAGAATTCTCCCAGCTATGCCTTTTATTGGTCTCATGTGGTCAAAGCCGAAAAAACCGGTGAACGCGAAGTGACCTTCGTCTTTGATCAGCCCGGCAATCGTGAATTACCGCAGATTGTTGGCCAGCTCACAGTCCTGCCTAAACATTGGTGGACAGGTAATGATGCGCAGGGCAAGCCGCGCGACATTACGCAAACATCGCTGGAAAAACCGATGGGTTCTGGCCCCTATCGATTGAAGTCTTTCGATACGCAGCGGGCCGCGACGTATGAGCGTACACCGAATTATTGGGGCGAGGCTTTAGGCGTCCGCGTTGGGCAGAATAATTTTAATGAATTGCGGTTTGAATATTTTCGCGATTCAACCGTGATGTTTGAAGCGTTCAAGGGCGATCAGATCGATTTTCGATTTGAGAACAGCGCCAAGAATTGGACGACTGGCTATGATTTCGCCGCCGTCAAAGATCGTCGCGTCATTCGGGAGGAATTTCCGGAACGCGCCGTGGGGCGCATGCAGGCCTTCGTCTTCAATCTGCGCCGAGACAAATTCAAAGATCAGCGGGTGCGGCGCGCCTTCAACTATGCCTTTGATTTTGAAGATATGAACAAGACCATCTTCTTCGGCCAATATGAGCGTATCAATAGCTATTTTGCTGGAACGGAATTGGCGTCTGAAGGTGTGCCGAGCGGGCTTGAAAAAGATCTGCTTCAGCCTTTTGCGGCTCAACTTCCGCCAGAATTGTTCACCACGGCTTATACCAATCCCAAAGGCGGCTCGCCTGAGGCTACGCGTGACAATTTACGGATCGCTGATCGCCTCTTGCGTGAAGCCGGATGGACAATCAAAGACGGCAAGCGCGTCAACGCCAAGGGTGAACGATTAACGATTGAATTTCTTGTCGAAGACCCGACAGCTGAGCGTTACATCCTGTTCTATAAGCCCGGCCTCGAAAAATTGGGTATCGGCATCTCCCTGCGTGTGGCTGATGCGGCCCAATACGAAAATCGCATTCGCGATTTTGATTTCGATATCACCAATGAAGTCTGGGGTCAGTCACTCTCGCCCGGCAATGAGCAACGTGATTATTGGGGCTCTTCTGCGGCATCGCGTCCCGGTTCGCGCAATATTGGCGGCATCCAAGACAAGGTCGTGGATGCGCTGATCGAAAAAGTCATCTTTGCGCAAACGCGTGAGGAATTGGTCGCAGCCACACGCGCGCTCGATCGCGTTTTACTCTGGCGTGATTATGTTGTGCCGCAATGGTCTTATTACAAAACCCGCACCGCACGATGGGATCGTTTCGCCCATCCTGAAACGATGCCAGAATACCAATCGCCGGCTTTCCCCTATGTGTGGTGGTATGACGAGGCGCTCGCGCGCAAGACCGGAGGGCGTCGTTGATGCATCTGACACGTCGTGCTTTGATATCCGCTGGCGCCGCCATCCTCATCGCACCGCGTTTGCACGCTCAAGGCCGTGCTAGCCACGGCCTGTCGCGTTTCGGTGATCTCGCCTATCCCGCCGATTTTAAGCATTTCGCCTATGTGAACCCGAAGGCTCCGAAGGGCGGTATTTTTTCGACGCAAATATCATCCACATCCGGCAATCAAACCTTCGACACGTTCAACACGCTGAATATCTACGTGCTAAAGGGCGATGGCGCCGCTGGTATGGGGCTAACCTTCGATAGCCTGATGGTGCGCGCGCTTGATGAGCCAGACGCCCTTTACGGCCTTGTCGCTCACAGTGTGACCCGTAGCGATGACGGCCTTGTCTATCGCTTTGCATTGCGGCCTGAAGCGCGTTTTCATGATGGTTCAAAGCTTACGGCTGACGATGTGAGCTTTTCCATCATGCTCTTGAAGGCCAAAGGCCATCCAGTCATTGCGCAATCCTTGCGGCTTGTGGAAGCGGCCACTCCGATCAGTACGCATGAAGTTGAGGTAAGATTCGCACCTGGCCATGCGCGTGATCTCCCTATGATGGTCGCAGGCCTGCCCATTTTTTCAAAAGCCTATTACACGGTGAATGATTTCGAGGCTGCGACGCTCACTCCACCCTTGGGGTCAGGCCCCTATCGCGTGAAGGCATTTGAACAGGGCCGCTATATTTCATTCGCCCTCGTGCCTGATTATTGGGGTCGTGATCTGCCTGTTAATATGGGTCGCCACAATATGGATTTGCGCTTCGAATATTTCCGCGACCGGCAGGTGGCGTTTGAAGCATTCAAAGCGCAGACCTTCAATTTTCGTGAAGAATTCACCTCGCGCGATTGGGCCACGGGCTATGACATACCCGCCGTGCGCGATGGAAAGATCAAGCGTGAAACCCTGCCGGATGAAACGCCATCGGGTGCGCAAGGGTGGTTCTTCAACACGCGCCGTCCCGCTTTGCGCGACAAGCGTATTCGTGAGGCGCTCAGCCTTCTATTCGATTTCGAATGGACCAATGCCAATATCATGTTCAATTCTTACAAAAGGACTCAGTCCTTTTTTGAGAATTCTGACATGAAGGCGGAGGGGCTTCCATCGGCCGATGAATTGCGGCTGTTACAGCCTCTGCGGGAAAAGCTTGATCCGACCGTGTTTGGTGAAGCGGTCGTCGTGCCGAATGGTGATGGCTCGGGCCAAGATCGTGCTCTCCTGCGGCGCGCTGATCAGCTTTTGAAAGAAGCAGGCTGCACCCGCGGCAAGGATGGCTTGATGCTGCCCGATGGCTCGCGCTTCGAGCTCGAATTTTTGGAATTCTCGCCCGCGCTGCAGCCGCACCAGGCCGGGTTGATCAAGAATATGAAATTGGTCGGCATCGAGGCGCGGTCGCGTATCGTCGATGCCGCGCAATATCAGCGCCGGATGGATGAGTTCGATTTTGACATCACCACGCGCCGCTTCGCGTTTGCGCCCAACCCCGGTGAAAGTCTGCGCCAGATTTTTGGTGCGACGGCCGCTTCCACCAAGGGCACACCCAATATCGCAGGCATTGCTGATCCCGCCATCGACAGCCTGATTGAGACCGCTTTAGCGGCCCAGAGCCGGGCAGACCTTGTAACCGCCTGCCGCGCGCTGGATCGTGTGCTGCGTGCCGGCCGCTACTGGATCCCTATGTGGTATAAGGGTAGCCATTGGCTGGCCTATTGGGACCGTTTCGGGCGGCCGGCAACCAAACCGAAATATGATCGCGGGCTTGATACGTGGTGGTATGACGAAGCGCGCGCCCGCTGATTCGGGCAGGGTCGGAAACACATGCTCGCCTATATTGCCCGCCGCCTCCTTCTGATGATCCCGACGCTGTTCGGCATCATGCTCATTTCGTTTGTGATCGTGCAATTTGCGCCGGGCGGCCCGGTTGAGCGCGTCATCGCGCAATTGCAGGGCAATGATTCTTCGGCCACCTCGCGCATTGCCGGTGGGGCAGGCGGCGATTTTGGCACAGCAGGCCTGCAGCCGGGCGGCGGCGCGGGCGAGGCTGGCGCCTCCAAATATCGTGGCGCGCAGGGTCTCGATCCCGCCTTCATTAAGCAGCTCGAGGCGCAATTCGGCTTCGATAAGCCAGCTTATGAACGTTTCGCTTTGATGCTGTGGAATTATGCCCGCTTCGATTTCGGCAAAAGCTATTTCCGCGATACGCCAGTGGTCGAGCTGATCAAGGAAAAATTGCCGGTCTCGATTACGCTGGGTCTCTGGATGACAATCCTCTCTTACGCGATTTCGATTCCGCTCGGCATTCGGAAGGCTGTGAAAGATGGGCAACCCTTCGACACGTGGACATCGGCCATCGTTATCATTGGCTATGCGATACCGGGCTTTCTTTTTGCGATCCTGTTGATTGTGCTCTTTGGTGAGGGTTCGTCGGTTCTGCCTCTCTTTCCATTGCGTGGCCTCACGTCAGAGAGCTTTGCGACCCTGCCATGGTACGGCAAAATTCTCGATTATTTGCATCACATCGCCCTGCCCATTTTGGCGATGGCGTTAGGTGCTTTTGCAACATCGACGCTTCTGACGAAAAACTCCTTCCTTGAAGAAATTCGCAAACAATATGTGCTCACAGCGCGCATGAAGGGTCTCACCGAGCATCAAGTGCTCTATGGTCATGTTTTTCGTAATGCGATGTTGATTGTGATTGCCGGTTTTCCGGGAGCCTTCATCCACGCGTTCTTTACCGGCTCATTGCTGATTGAAACGGTCTTCTCGCTTGATGGCCTTGGGCTTCTCTCGTTTGAGAGCATCGTTAACCGCGACTATGCTGTGGTGTTTGCGACACTCTATATATTCTCGCTGATTGGCCTGATTGTGAACCTCCTGTCGGATCTTACCTATACGTGGATTGATCCGCGTATTGATTTTGAGACGCGGGAGCTCTGAGATGGACGCGGTTGTGTCGCCCCGCCTTGCTCCCCCTTTGCCACGCAAAGGGTTGTTCCGTCTTTCGCCGATCAATGAGAGGCGCTTCGCCAATTTCCGCGCCAATCGCCGCGGTTATTGGTCTTTCTGGATCTTCATGGTCCTGTTTCTGCTTTGCCTTTGTGCCGAATTCATTGCCAATGACAAGCCGATCCTCGTCTCCTACAAGGGCGAGATTCTGATGCCGGTTTTTCATGATTATCCGGAAGAAAAATTTGGCGGCTTCCTGGCGAAGACCGATTATCGCGATCCGGTGATTGCCAAGGAAATTGCCGATCATGGGTGGGCGCTGTGGCCTCCGGTGCGGTTTGGTTCGTCCACCATCAATCTTGATTTGCCCACAGCCGCGCCATCCGCACCGACATGGCTGTTGAAAGAAGAGCAATGTCGTGCGGTCGCTACGCGTAAGACCGGGCGCGCTGATGCGGGGTGCAAAGATCTCGAGAAAAACTGGCTTGGCACGGATGATGGTGGGCGCGACGTGCTCGCACGCATCATTTATGGCTTTCGCATTTCCGTTCTTTTTGGGCTGCTCTTGGCGGCGATTTCATCGGTGATCGGTATTCTTGCGGGGGCCATCCAAGGCTATTTTGGGGGGCGGATCGATCTTTATTTTCAGCGTTTCATCGAAATCTGGTCAGCGATCCCGTCGCTCTATCTATTGATGATCTTGTCTAATTTCTTCCAGCCCTCGTTCATGACGTTGCTTGGCATTCTGCTTCTGTTTTCATGGGTGGCGCTCGTCCATGTCGTGCGTGCCGAATTTTTGCGGGCACGCAATTTTGATTATGTGCGCGCGGCAAAGGCGCTCGGCTTGTCGGACGCCACCATCATGGTCAAGCATGTGCTGCCGAACGCCATGGTCGCCACCCTGACATTTCTGCCCTTCATTCTAAACGGCTCAATCACCACGCTCACCTCGCTTGATTTTCTTGGCTTTGGTCTGCCGCCCGGCTCGCCTTCGCTTGGCGAATTATTATTGCAAGGCAAGTCGAATATCGCTGCGCCTTGGCTTGGTCTCACCGGCTTCGCTGTCATCGCCATCATGCTTTCGCTCTTGATTTTTATCGGCGAAGCGGTCCGCGACGCGTTCGATCCGCGCAAGACATTTAACTGAGGGATGAGGATGGATACGCTTCTCTCCGTCGACGATCTCTCAGTTGATTTCACCCAAGGCGGCGAAACATCGCACGCGGTCAAACATATCTCCTTCACCGTTGGCCGCGGCGAGACAGTCGCCATCGTGGGTGAGTCAGGGTCTGGTAAATCAGTCTCTGCGCTCTCAATTTTACGGCTCCTGTCTTATCCACCCGCCTCTCATCCTTCAGGACGCATTCTCTTTAATGGAACAGATCTTTTAACGGCTGATGATGAGACGTTGCGCCATATTCGCGGCAACGACATCACAATGGTGTTTCAAGAGCCGATGACCTCGCTCAATCCGCTTCACACGGTCGAGCAGCAAATTGGTGAGATTCTCGCATTGCATAAAGGCCTCAAAGGTGAGGCAGCGCGTGTTCGGATTGTTGAATTGCTCACGCTGGTTGGCATTCGTGATCCCGAAACGCGGCTTGAATCCTATCCGCATCAATTATCCGGTGGCCAGCGCCAGCGCGTCATGATCGCGATGGCGCTGGCAAATGAGCCGCAATTATTGATCGCTGATGAGCCAACAACCGCACTAGATGTGACAGTACAGGCGCAAATCCTCGCGCTCCTTGCCGATCTGAAAGCAAAGACCGGCATGTCGGTCCTTTTCATCACGCATGATCTTAATATTGTGCGGAAAATTGCCGATCGCGTCTGTGTGATGACGAAGGGCGAGATCGTTGAACAAGGCCCAGTCAAAGATATTTTTGAGCATCCGCAACACCCTTATACGCAGAAGCTTTTAGCGGCCGAGCCACGCGGCTTTCCGCGGCCGATTGATCCGCATGCGCCCATTCTCATCGAGGCCGATCAGCTCAAAGTCTGGTTCCCTATTGTGCGGGGATTTCTGCGCAAGACGGTGGGCCATGTGAAGGCTGTTAATGGCGTCTCGGTAGCGGTGCGAGAGGGGCAGACAATCGGTGTGGTTGGCGAATCTGGGTCTGGCAAAACCACGCTCGGTTTGGCGCTCCTGCGGATGATTAGTTCGGAAGGGCCAGTCATCTATCTCGGCAATCGGATTGATGCCCTTTCGGCACGCGCCATGCGCCCTTTCCGGCGTAATTTGCAAATCGTTTTCCAAGATCCCTATGGCTCGCTGTCGCCCCGCATGTCGATTGCTGAAATCGTGGCTGAAGGTCTCACCGTTCAGGAAAAGGGCTTGAGCCTTGAGGCCATGCGCGAGAAGGTTGCGCGCGCTTTGCTGGATGTGGGACTCGATCCCAAGACGATGGATCGTTACCCGCATGAATTCTCCGGCGGCCAGCGCCAGCGCATCGCCATTGCACGTGCGCTTGCACTCGAACCCCGCTTTATCATGTTAGATGAGCCAACCTCAGCACTTGATATGTCGGTGCAGGTACAGATCGTTGAACTCCTGCGCAATCTGCAAGAGCAGCGCAATCTGGCCTATCTCTTCATCAGCCATGATCTGCGTGTTGTGCGCGCGATGTCGCATTATATTCTCGTCATGCGCAATGGCGAAGTGGTCGAAGAGGGTCCCGCCGAGACGCTGTTTGCTCATCCTCAAACTGATTATACGCGGGCATTGTTCGCGGCTGCCTTCAATATTGAAGCAGCCAATCATCATGTCGTGCGAGATTAGCGCATGCCGCGCGGCTTTCTTCTCGTTATGGATTCGGTTGGCTGCGGCGGTGCTGAAGACGCAGCTTCCTATGGTGATGAGGGGGCAAACACGCTCGGCCATATTGCCCAAGCCTGTGCGCAAGGTGCAGGGGATCGCATAGGATTGCGAAAGGGGCCTCTCCATCTGCCTTTCATGCAGGCACTTGGATTAGGCAATGCGATGGCGGCATCGATTGGGCAGACGACCGCTTTACCGCCTGCAGAGCGCCCATGCGGGCAATGGGGCTACGGGATCGAGCAATCAGCAGGCAAGGATACGCCGTCAGGCCATTGGGAAATCGCAGGTGCGCCGCAATTGCGCGCTTGGGGCTATTTCCCCGATCAGGTGCCGGCCTTGCCGAAATCTCTCACCGATGCCTTGGTGCGTGAAGCGCAGCTCCCCGGCCTTCTCGGCAATTGTCACGCATCAGGAACGGAGATCCTTGAGCGTTTTGGCGTCGAGCATATCAAGACGGGTCAGCCGATCGTCTATACATCGGTGGATAGCGTGTTGCAGATTGCCGCGCATGAAGAGCATTTTGGCCGCGAGCGGCTTTATGCGGTCTGCGCGATAGCGCGCCGTCTTTGCGATCCGTTAGCCATCGGCCGCGTCATCGCGCGCCCCTTCATCGGCGAGCATCCGGGCGCATTCACGCGCACGCCTTTTCGCAAAGATTTCGCGATGCCGCCGCCGGAAGGAAACCTGTTCGATCGGGCGCACGAAGCCGGGCGCACAATCATGTCTCTTGGCAAGATCGGCGATATCTTCGCCCATCGCAACACGGGAGAAGAGATTAAGGCAGCGGGCAATATGCCGCTTTTTGATCGATTGTTAGAGGCCACGCCGCGCCTTGCGGATGGTGGTTTTCTCTTCGCCAATTTTGTTGATTTCGACACGGAGTTTGGCCATCGCCGCGATGTGCCCGGCTATGCGGCGGCGCTCGAAGCTTTTGACAATCGCCTCCCGGCCTTTGCGCAGCTAATGCGGCCAGGCGATCTTGCAATCATCACAGCCGATCATGGCAATGATCCTGTGTTTCGTGGCACGGACCATACGCGTGAGCACGTGCCGATCCTTGTCTTCGGCCCGGGTGTTTCGCCCCATCCAATCGGCGCACGCAAAAGCTTTGCTGACATCGCAGCAACGCTCGTGCAGCATCTCGGCCTATCGCCGGTCATGTCTGGCAGGGCCTGGCCTATGGATTGACGCGCCATTCTTAGGGCGTCACTTTGAATCGCGGACCATTTTAATCACGGGGTCAAACATGGATGGCGTCACACGCGTCGCTCACCCGCTGGTGCAGCATAAACTCACATTGATGCGTGACAAAACCCTCTCGACTAAGGGGTTTCGTGAGTTAATGAACGAAATCGGCATGTTGCTGGCTTATGAAGTGACACGTGATTTGCCGCTTGAACAGATCGAGATTGAGACGCCGCTTGGTAAAACCATGCAGCCCATCATCGCATCCAAAAAGCTTGTCTTCGCGCCTATCTTGCGTGCGGGCGTGGGCTTTCTCGACGGTATGTTGAGCCTTGTGCCGTCAGCACGCGTCGCTCATATCGGTCTTTATCGCGACCCCGAAACACTGACGGCCGTTGAATATTACTTTAAAGCGCCTTCTGACATCGCCGATCGCCTCGTCATTGTCCTTGATCCGATGCTGGCGACTGCCAATTCAGCCATCGCCGCCATTGATCGCTTAAAAGAGCGCGGCGTGAAAGATCTTCGCTTTGTCTGTCTTCTTGCGGCACCAGAAGGGATCAAAAACCTTCGCGCTCATCATCCCGATGTGCCGATCTGGACGGCCTCTATCGATAGCCATCTCAATGACCATGGCTATATCGTGCCGGGGCTCGGCGATGCGGGAGACCGCATGTATGGCACAAAGTAGAACTTAGTACCCGCTCGCCAGCGTGCCGCGCTGGCGCGTATCAGCAGCGCCCGCTGGTCCGCGGGGTGTCATCATGATCGTTTGGGCCGATCCCGAAACCGGTGCGATGACAACCTTATGCCCGCGGCTTTCAAGAATGCGGATCGTGTCGATTGAGAAGCCACGCTCGGTCCGCAATTCATCCGGCAGCCATTGGTGATGAATGCGTGGCGCGCTCACGGCCTCCTGCACGTTCATGCCGTGATCGATGATGTTCGAAATCACTTGCAGCACGGTGGTGATGATGCGTGATCCGCCTGGGCTCCCCGTCACGAGATAAACTTGACCATCCTTCATCACAATGGTGGGGCTCATGGAGGAGAGGGGGCGCTTGCCCGGGCCCGGCGCATTGGCGTCGCCACCAATCAGGCCAAAACCGTTCGGAACGCCTGCTTTGGCTGCGAAATCATCGAGCTCATTATTCAGCAGCACGCCGGTTCCCTCAGCGACGAGACCAAGCCCGTAGGAGAAATTCAGCGTGTATGTATTCGCTACTGCATTTCCATCCGCATCGATGATGGAATAATGCGTCGTCTGGTCGCTTTCATAAGGGGCGAGATTGCCCGGCTTAACGTCTCGCGCCGGGCGCGCCTTCTCCATGCTGATCTCAGCACGGCGCGCCTCGGCATATTTTTTCGAAAGAAGCTGTTTAACAGGTACCTGCACAAAGCCGGGATCACCAAGATATTCGGAACGGTCGGCATAGGCGGGCTTCATCGCTTCGGTCATCACATGCAGCGTATCAGCTGATTGCGCGCCCATTTCACTGAGCTTGTAGCCTTCCAGCATATTGAGGATCTGGATAATATGAATGCCACCTGATGAAGGTGGCGGCATCGAAACGATTTCAAAGCCGCGATAGGTGCCGCGCACCGGCTCGCGCTCAAACACTTTGTAAGTTGCAAGATCGGTCAGGCTCATATTGCCGCCTGCACCATTCACCGCCGCAACAATTTTCTCGGCAACAGGGCCTTCGTAAAACCCCTTCACGCCTTTGGCGGCAATGGTTGAAAGCGTACGGGCCAGATCGGCTTGCACCAGCCGGTCACCGCGCACCAAGGGTGCTCCATCTGGCTTCAAGAAAATCTTTGCGCTCGATGGCCACGCAGCAAGGCGATTGCGCGCCAGCGGCAGGCTGTCGGCCAGATCCTCATCGACGATGATGCCATTTTCCGCAAGCGCAATGGCAGGACCAATCAATTCTGCGAGTTTGAACTTACCTGAACCATATTTTTCGAGCGCTAAGGTAAGCCCAGCCACGGTGCCCGGCACGCCAACAGCCAAACCGGAATCACGTGATTTTTTCGGATCAGCATCACCCTTTGCGTCGAGGAACATGTCCTTCGTTGCGCTGGCCGGTGCTGTTTCACGATAGTCGATGGCGATGGTTTTATTCTGGCTCTTCAGGTGGACCAGCATGAAGCCGCCCCCGCCAACATTGCCCGCGCGCGGCAAAGTAACGGCGAGCGCATAGCCAACCGCAACCGCTGCATCGACCGCGTTGCCGCCCCGCTTCAAAATATCGACACCAATCCGTGTCGCAGTTGCATCTTGCGTCGCCACCATCGCATGGGGCGCCAAAGCCGGTTGCTGCCGCGCCCAATCGGAAATGATCGGCTGGTTTGCTGGAATTGCCTGATGAGCTGGCACCTGTGCCATACTGATCGAAGGAGTAAAGCTAAGCGCCGCAAGGGCAAGGAGAGCCGAACGCATTGATCCAATCCTTCTTCAAGCAGCGCGCGCGCGTGCTTCGTCCGCCGTCAGCGCTGTCTCTGGCTTACCGGAAACGATGAGCTCAAGCACGTCTTTTTCCGTCGTGTGCTTGATATAGCGATCGCCCACATTCTCGCCGCGCTTAAGTACCATCACCCGGTCACCCACTGCAAAAATATCCGTCAAACGATGCGAGATGATCACCTGTGCCACATTCTGCTTTTTTAACTCGGCCATGGTTTCAAGCAGGCGCTCTGTCGCCATGACTGAAAGATTGGCCGTTGGTTCGTCAAAAATAACCACGCGGGGGTTAAAGGAAATCGCACGTGCGATCGCCACCGATTGCTGCCGACCGCCGGACAGGCTCTCAACTTTTTGGAAAACAGAATTTACATCCACTTTAAGCCGCTTGAGGACATCATTCGCCTCGCGATACATGCGTTCACGATCAATGAAGATCCCCATCTTTTTGGGCCAGCGGCCGAGAAAGATATTTTGCCCAATGTCGAGATTCCCGCACAAAGCGAAATCTTGATAAATCATCTCAATGCCGAAATCGCGGCTTTCCTGCGGGCTTTTAAAATGGGTCAAGCCGCCATCAACGAATACATCACCGCCATCGCGTTGATAGGCGCCAGTCATCACTTTCATCAGTGTTGATTTGCCCGCTGAATTGTCGCCGACGAGGCCGAGTATCTCGCCGGGCATCAGCGTAAAATTGACATTGCGAAGTGCATGGACGGCACCGAAATATTTTTGAATGCCGCGCATCTCGACAATAGGTGTCGTCATGGATGGGCTCCCGCCGGAGTGCTGCGCCGAGGAAACCAGCGCGATAGAATATTGTTTTGCCTGATCCAGATATCGCCAATGACAGCGCCGATCAGGATAAGGCCGATGAAGACATTCATCCAATGCTGCGGCATCACAAAGGATGAGCCGTCAGGCAGGATGATTTGCAGCGATAGAAGAGAGCGGATCAGCGTGATCGCTGCCGCTCCAGCAATCGAACCGATGATAGTGCCAAACCCGCCAAAGATCGATCCGCCACCAATGATGACGGCGGCAATCCCATCAAGTTCGCGCAGCATGCCAGCCGAAGGATTGAAGGAACGAAAGAAGGCGACATAGATCACGCCAGCCGCTGACGCGCAGAGCGCGGAGAAAACGAGGGACCAGAACCGCACGGCTTTGGTA
>VERN01000273.1 GCA_018882635.1 Beijerinckiaceae bacterium
CACATTCGGCCCGCGCACGATCAGACGCCCGCCTTCACTGATGCCTTCGACAGGCTCAAGCCGTGCCTCGATACCGGGCAACAAATGCCCGACCGTGCCCGCCACATTATCATGCGTTTGATTAACAGCGATGACAGGCGAACATTCCGTCGCGCCATAACCCTCAAGAATCGTAGTTCCCGCCTCAGCCCAGGCCGCGCGCGTTTCGTCTTTCACGCGCTCTGCACCCGCCACGACAATCTTGACGGAGTTAAACTGCCCCGGCTCCGCTGCGCGCATCCAGCCGCGCAGAAACGTATCGGTGCCAAACAGAATAGTGGCTTTCACATCCGCTGTGATGCGCGCGACCTGCTTATATTGCAGCGGGCTGGGGTAAAGCACGACCTTCATGCCACCGAAGAGACCAAGCAGAAGACCGCCTGTCAGACCATAGGAATGAAAGATCGGCAGCGGGTTCATGATGATCTGCGTGGGACCGAGCGGCGGCCGACCGATATGCGCTTCGATTTGCCGGACATTGGCAATCAGATTGGCATTCGACAGAACCACACCTTTCGGCGCACCTTCCGAGCCTGACGTGAACAGCAGAACGCCCGCTTCATCCGGCGACAAGCGATGGCGCGCATGCACCATGCCGGCTACAAAGCTGCGTAGTACGCCCATCAACTTATCAAACGATGTCAGCGCCGCGCGAATGTCTTCCAGATAAAGAACGCGCACAGAGCGGCCTGCCGCACGCGTCTCCGCGACGACCTGTTCGAGCACATCGTCAAGACGCGCCTGTTCAATAAAGCGGCGTGACGTGACAACCGTTTCGATTTCACCAATCTGCAGAGCAGCCACCAGATTGCGAACACCGGCGGTAAAATTCAGAAGCGATGCAACACGGCCATAAGCGCTCAGGCCAAACAAAGTGACGATCGCGGCATTTACATTCGGCAACATCACGCCGACCGTTTCACCGCGCAATGTTTCAGCCGAGAAGGCTTTCCCGAGGACCAACGCGCCGAGGATCAAACGGTCATAGCTCAGCGGCGCCCGCTCTTGATCCTCAAGGATCAGGGTTCCGCCGCCATAGGCCTTGCGCGCCTCAAGGAGGGCACCAAAGAGCGTGTTACGCGTCTGGTCTAATTGGAACGAAATGATCGGTCAGCCTTTTTATCTACGTCTTTGGTCGAAGACGGTAAGGCCTTCCGGGAGGGAAGCAAGGGCGGTTTCGGTAATTCGCCTCATTTTGAGACGAAGAACCAATGGGATGGACCGATTAGGTCATCCTTTGTGATTTTCAGCGACTGGCGGCTGATAGGCGAGCCCCAGATCCCACGGGAAATAGATCCATGTGTCCTGCGACACTTCCGTGATGAAGGTATCGACCAGCGGACGGCCGAGCGGCTTGGCATAGACCGTTGCGAAATGCGCTTTCGGCAGGAGGTCGCGCACAAGACGCGCGGTCTTGCCGGTATCAACGAGATCATCGATCACGAGAACCTTTGAACCGCCATCCCCGCCAAGCTTGGCGACCTCTGCCGAAATCCCCTTCAATAACTTCAAATCACCTTGCGAGGTGTAATCATGATACGACGCGATGCACACTGTTTCGATAATGCGCAATCCGAGCTCGCGCGCCACGATCGCCGCCGGCACCAAGCCACCGCGCGTGATACACACAATCGCTTCGAACGGCCCAGCCGAGGATAAGCGCCACGCCAGCGCGCGCGCATCACGATGGAATTGATCCCACGAAACCGGAAAGGCTTTCGGCGCGGACGCATTGGTCATAAGCGGATCCTTTTTTATTGCGCGGCGCGCAATGCGGCGAACAGCGCCTCAACATCAGCGCGCGCGCGATCGAGCGCATCGGCATCGCGCCCGCGCAGCACGATCTGATTGGTAAAGCTCTTCCCATCGAAATGCGGGTAAGAGCCAATGATGATGCCCGGATGATTTTTCTGAACCGCAGCAAGCGGTGTCGCATAGGCGCCTTCTGGAAAGCCTGACGCATCCACATTCACCGATAGCATCTTCGTGCCGGTCTTGAGCGTCTTGGCCACATTATCAAGCATAGCTTGCATGATGGAGGGCACCCCGGCCATCACGATCACGTTCCCTGTGACAAAACCCGGCGCTTTTGAGATCGGATTTTCAATCAAATCGGAGCCAGTTGGAATACGGGCCATGCGCAGTCGCGCTTCGTTCAAATCTTCAGGATTGGGATAACGTTCGCGCAGCATCGCCACCGCACGCGGATCATGATCAATCGAAACGCCAAACGCTTTGGCAACGCAGTCAGCAGTAATGTCATCATGGGTCGGCCCAATGCCGCCCGTAGTAAACACATAAGTATACCGTGTGCGCAGCGCGTTGAGTGCCGCGATGATGTCCTCTTCGACATCCGGCACCACGCGCACTTCACGCAAATCAATCCCGAGCGCTGTCATATATTCAGCGATGTAGCCGATATTTTTATCTTTGGTGCGGCCCGAAAGAATTTCATCGCCGATCACCAGCATACCCGCAGTGATGGTCTCGCTCATATCAATCCCTCACATAGGCCAGGTTCCGCCGCATCATCGCAGCGGGACGATAGCCTTTTTCCGCCAGCAATTTCGGCAGATCGATTTGCCAAACGCCGACTGAATTTTCCATCAAGATGGCCTTCGGCCAGAGCGCTTGCGGCGCTTCGCGGAAATAGGGTTCGAGGATCAGGTCTTCAGCACCTTCGACATCGATCTTAATCGCGTCGACATGGTCAAACCCCTCCTGCCCAACAAGATCAAGCAAAGTGCGGGCCTGCACCTTCAATTGCGATTGATCGACGGAGCCGACGATCTTAACGCTCGACTCGCCCTGGTTGCGCGGATCGATGAAAAGCGTCACTTCGCCATTTCGGTCGGCCACGGCACAATCAAGCGCCTTCACCGTTCCGAATGGATTCTGCTGAATGTTGAACGTCAGTCGTTCAAAAATTTTTGGCTGCGGCTCAACCGCGAGAATGCGCGCGCCCGGCCCTGCCAGCGCAGCCATCGCCATGGAATAGCCACCCACATTCGCCCCGATATCGAGGAACACAAAGCCCGGCACGATGCGGCTTGCGAGGAATTCGCGCTCGGCGCGATCGAAATAATCCGGCGTAAACAGAATGCGCTTCTCGCACACATTACGGTCCGGATAGAGACGGAACCGTGCGCCCAACCGCTCGACATCGGCCGGTTTGCCGCGGAGCATGGCGACGCCAAGGGCCCGGAGCGCAAAGGCGAAGCGACGCGCCAGCCAGCCTTCGCCACAGCCCTGCGTGACGCCCAAAATGCGCGCGAGCTGCGGATCGGGCGCGAAAGTGCCGAACGGAGCCTTTTCGTTCGGTCGGGACGGGGCATCGGTCATGGGCGGTCCTGAAA
>VERN01000053.1 GCA_018882635.1 Beijerinckiaceae bacterium
CCTGCAGGAGGATCTGATTATATTGATGCGAATAGCGGCGTCGACAAAATCCGATACTCTGGAAATTTTTCGGACTATGTGATTTCAGGATCAGGTTCACATTTTGTCGTTAGCGATAAAACCCCCAATCGTGATGGCTCCGATATAATCGATAACGCAGAACGTCTTATTTTTGCCGACGCCGTTGTTGCTTTAGACGCTAACGGGGCCGCTGGTCAGGCATATCGTCTCTATCAAGCGGCTCTTGAACGCCCCGCCGATCAGCGTGGTCTCGCTGGCTGGATTAAGTTTATGGATGAAGGCGGCACCCTCGCCGCAATGGCTCAAAAGTTTATTGATAGTCAGGAATTTCAAACAAAGTTCGGAACTCTCAATGATCGTAACTTTGTCCAACAATTGTATCACAATGTTTTTAATCGCAACGGCGATGCGAATGAGGTTAACGGATGGGTCAACGGATTGGCGAACGGTTTGACCCGAGCAGACGTCCTCAAAGGGTTCTCTGAAAGCGGTGAGAACCAAGCGAACGTGATTGGTCAGATTAAGAACGGCATTCCTTATGTTGAATGGTGGCTATCCTAACTCAATCGTACAAAATTCACTTTGGTTCACGGGTGGTTAGTCACCCGTGGACCTCATTTCCAAGCTAGGGGACGCTTCTGACATCGGCAAACCACGGAGAAAACCGATGTCACTCGATAAGTCTCTCTCGCTTGTTTCTGCGACAAAACCCGCATTGGTAGACCGCAAACTCGCGCGTCGATCTCGCATGACTTCCCGCATCCAGACGCAGATTGCGATTCTAGAAAAGGTGAAGACAGGCGAAGCGGTTACTCGGGAAGAACGCCTGTCCTGCCCCCTTAAAGTTGAGCCATTATTGTGGTTCCAAGGGGGAAGTTTGGGATGGCTCGAAAGCGGCATTCGGATGAGGACTGTCTGAAGATTTTGCGGCAGGTGGAGCTTGATCTGGCTGGTGGAGCGGATGTGGCCAAGGCCTGCCGGTCTGCGGGGATCAGTGACGCGACCTATTACACATGGCGCAAGAAGTTTGGCGGCATGGCACGGTCGCAACTGTCGGAGCTGAAGGCTCTTGAGAAGGAGAACCAGCGGCTCAAGAAGATCGTTGCGGATCTGGAGCTCGATAAGCTGATCCTGAAGGAAAGCCTCGATTTTTTAAAACCCAAGATCTGACAGCGGATGACCTGCGGGGTGCGGTTATCCAGGCCCGCCAGAAGCTCGGAACATCTGAGCGACGGACCTGTCAGGTTCTTGGGATGGCACGGAGCACCCTGCGCTATGAGGTTAGGGCGAAGGACGAAGACGATCTGCGCCTCGCCCTTATACGCCTGGCCAAGCAATACGGGCGGTATGGCTATCGGAAGGTCGGTCAGCTCCTGCGGATCGAGGGCTGGTGCGTGAACCACAAGAAGGTTGAACGCATCTGGCGAGAAGAAGGTCTACAGCTCCCCAACCGCCATAGACGCCGCAAGCGCCTTTACCACCACGATGCCTCTGTCATCCGCCTCAGGCCACATTCCCCAAACCACATATGGTCGATCGATTTTGTTCACGACAAGCTGAGCAACCATCGTCCCTACAAGATGCTCACAGTCATCGATGAATATACGCGTGAAGCTCTGAGCGTGACGGTCGCCAATACCATGGGCTCATCAGAGGTGTTGGAGGCGCTTTATCCACTTCTGCTCAAGCGTGGAAAGCCAGAATATCTCCGCTCCGATAATGGCCCTGAGTTCTCGTCAGAACCCTTCAAAGACTGGCTGACCAAGGTAGGCATCAAACCGATCCGCATCTATCCGGGGTCCCCCTGGGAGAACGGATATAACGAGCGCTTCAACGGCACGCTTCGCAGAGAAGTTCTCAATGCCGAATGGTTTGGTACGACCCGACAAGCTCAAACCGTGATCAATCAATGGCTCAAACAATACAATCAAATCCGGCCTCATCAGGCCCTGCGCATGCGCCCGCCAGCACCAGAAACAATCTTAGAGAACCGCCAAATCACCGGTACATAACAAGGGGGCTGGACAGATAATTTCTGAGCAAGCGCAGCGGTGTTTTCAGCCGTCTTCACGGCAGCTTCCTGTACAACTTGCGCGGATGCTGACGCTGACACGCCTATACCGACGGACGCGACCACCAAGAGCTTCGCAAATTTCATCATGAACCACCCCCTACAAGCCTGAACATTTGCTTGATACGCTTTGGTAGCGATAGTTTCCGATGCTTTCTACGTACCAAGGTACAGTGTGGGGAGTATTCGAATAACACTTGGCAGCTTTGTGAAAACCTACTTCTTCTAAGGCCCTCTCGTTGCCGCGAATAAATTCTGGTGCTTTGAAAACGCGCTGCGTGAGTATACGCCCGACGAGGAAGCACTCATGCCTTGGCTCTCATAAGCAACCCCAAAATTATGATTATCTATCACCCCAACTGCATGGGGACTTCCGGCCAAGGGCATGATCTTTCTTGGGCAATAGATCATCACAAAAAAAGCCGCTGCGCCTTAAGCGCAGCGGCTCGCATTTGAAAATAACGCGGCTTACTTCGACAGATCGAGCGGGCCGAGCTTCTGGTTCAACGGAATGTAACGGATCGCTTTGGCATCAAGATCAACCGCTTTCAGATTGATTTGGCGAACCTGCTGATCGCCATAGGTTTTGATTTGATAGATGCCATTCTTCAGATCGGCCACGGCCGACCATTCTGTGATTTCGTAACCAGCAATACCACCACCCGCATTGCCGCCTTCCGCTGTCCGGACAGCTCCAGGCGGAATATCAAACTGATTCACGAAGTGCCACGCGATCTCCATTGTTTCAGCACCGGTTTTTGTCTTTGGCGCATTCGCGGTGAGGAAAGCGGCGCGCACGAAACGACCAGCAGCTGACATATCTCCTGGAAGCCCGTTCATGCCTGCCCCTGTCGAAGCCGGCGGGTAGCTTTTACCGTTAATGACGAAAGCAGGCGCCGGCTGTGCCGTGGCATTGCCGTAATTGCCCAAATTGTTCAGGTGCCAGCTAATCGGCGGCGAGTTCGTCATCACGCTGGTCGGATTATCGGTTATCTGCAACTGCCCGCCAACATATTCAATAACGATGCTGCGGCCATTTGCGTCGTGAACGGAAACATGAACGGGAACTGGCCCTTTGAAGACAGCTTGCGGCGCACGGCTCACCTTAATCTTCGGCATCCCGACTTTGACTTCGTCCACATTGGCAAACTGCGTGAGGATATAATTTGCCATTTCATAGGATGCGATCGAATTCGATGCTTCTGCAGGGCTCACATCCTGAAATTCGGCAAAGCCTGGGAAAAACAACAGGCTCGCCGAAAGCCCCTTCTCGTTGATGCCATCAACAAAGACTGGAAGACCAAGCCCGTTCGCTCCCGTCGCACCATATTTCGACGTATAGGCGAGCCCCGTTCCCGCAGAACCATCCGGGCCTACAGCCTTGATGGCCAAGTTGCGCGGCAACACCATCAATTGCGAGTTAATCGGCAAGGCAAATTCGAGCGTGCGTCCATAAACGACATCGCCATTTTCAGCCTTCAACAGAAAAGACGTACAGGCGGACGCGGCAAGCGGATTGAAAGCAAGCGCAGCAGACAGCGCAACGGCGCAAGCAATGCGGGCGGGTTTGAACATCAATGAAAACTCCTATGATAAGGACCCGCTGTAAATATTCTCCCTCATTATGGAATAAAAGAGGCATTGCTATCATTTTTGTTAGGCTTGCGTGCTCTCAGCCCCATCAAGACGCAGAAGGACAATATCGTAACGGAATGCTCCCTTGGTGTTTCTGCTCACATTCATCCTGAGCAATCCCCCGTTATAGGCAGGATCTCGGGTGTCATGGTTTGGATCTAGAAAGACCGCCAATTTACGCCTGAGGATGAAGACTTCCGCTTAGGCTTTTTCTCATCTTCTCGATCATGATTTGGAATAGGTGATGAATTTTCGATTTCTCACTTCTTCTCAGCGATGCGAATGGATCTTGCGTAAGCAGGCGTCATCGCAAGTGACTGATCTTTGAAAAGATCAACGCAGAAGTGCGGTCCAAAGCATATGAATGGACGCAATGACGTTTTAAAGACGGTCGTGGGACATGCGTGAGGTCGGTTTCGGAACGGTGTTGCATTCGTCTATCAGCACCTCTCCGGCAAAGATGGGATCTACCCCTCCAAGGCCAGCCCTTGCGATTATGGCTGGATCCTCGGCGCAAGGCTCTCACCCTGATCTCGATCGCTGCACGGCCCGATTGCCCCAACGTCATGATCCCCGTTTGGGAGCGGACCCCGGGATAGGAGTTAATCCCCGCATTTTACCATTGGGTTGCTCGCGGCGAGGGCCGTGACGGCCATTGACCCCTGAAACGCCCCCCCCTACGCTTCATGAAAACGATGTGACCGACCGTCACACAAGGGGGAGACGCAGATATGACACGGAACCTAACACTCTCGGCGTTGGGTGGCCTTTTCGTCGGCACCGCAGTGCTGGCATTCCCATCAATGGCTCAGGCGCAAGGTCAGCTGACCGTCTATTGCTCGGTGCAAGAAGAATGGTGCCGCCCGATGGTGGAAGCCTTCGAGAAGGATACCGGCATCAAAGTTTCGATGACGCGCAAGAGCTCAGGCGAAACCTACGCACAAATCAAGGCCGAGGCTTCAAACCCGAAGGGTGATGTCTGGTGGGGTGGCACAGGCGATCCGCATATGCAGGCTGCAGAAGAAGGCCTGACAGAAGAATATAAATCACCCAACATGGCCAATCTGCAAGATTGGGCGGTGAAGCAATGGAGCCAAACAAAGGGCCGCACGATTGGCATTTATTCCGGAGCGCTTGGGTTTGCTTACAATACGAAGCTGATCGCTTCAAAGGGGATCCCCGAGCCGAAATGCTGGGCTGATTTGCTCGACCCCAAATTAAAGGATGAAGTGCAGGTCGCGGACCCGAATTCATCCGGCACGTCTTACACCATGTTGGCGACGCTCGTTCAGCTTATGGGTGAAGACAAAGCGTTCGACTACATGAAAAAACTTCACAAGAATATCAATCAATACACCAAATCTGGTGCAGCACCTGCAAAAGCGACAAGCCTAGGTGAAACAACTGTCGGGATCGCATTCCTTCACGATCACGTGACGATGATTGTTGAAGGCGCACCGATGAAAGCCGTCGCACCATGCGAAGGCACGGGTTACGAAATCGGATCCATGTCGATCATCAAAGGCGCCAAAAATCTCGAGAACGCCAAGAAATGGTATGATTGGGCGTTGACCCCGAAAGCGCAGGCGATGGCGGCAGCAGCGCGCTCCTATCAAGTGCCCTCAAATAAGGACACGCCAATCCCGCCCCAATCACCGAAAATGGCTGATATCAAGTTGATCGATTTCGACTTCGCGAAGTATGGCTCATCAGCTGAACGTAAGCGCCTGTTGGCAAAATGGGACGCCGAAGTGAAGAACCAGCCGAAGTAACGGTGTTTCCCTCTTCAGTAACCGGAGAGCACCGGTGAAACCAAAAACAGCACCCGAGACCGCCTTATGGTGGCTCGGGCTTGCCATTGCATCTTACTGTTTGCTGCCTTGGTATTGGATCGACCTTAGCAACGGCCTGAACGTCACAGGATGGCCGGTGGGGGCGAGCGGAAGCGCTCTTGCGCGCGGCATTGCGGGAAGCAAGCCGTGGCTCCTCACCTTGCTATTGCCGCTTGGCTTAGCCGCGCTTGCGTTGATGAGACGGGGGCAGCGCGAGCACCGTGGCGCGCTTCTCGCGCTCGCGGGTGCGCTTGGCCTTGCCTTGCTTCTTGCGCAAGGATTTCTGATCGGCCTTAAGGGGTGGAACGCCGCATGGGCGGCGAGCCTCTTTGGCGGTAACCCTACGCAAGATGGCCTAGGCTTTGGCGGGTTTCTCACGCTCTTTTGCTTTCTGCTTTTGCTATGCGAAGGCCTTGCCATGCGTGGCTTCTGCCGCGGCGATGCGTTCATCGTGTCCGCTATTGGCGTGATCGTCACCACGATCATCATCTTCGTTTTTTTCCCCGTGACGCGCGTGCTGTCGCAAGCTGTGTGGGGACCCGAAGGTTGGATCTTTGGCACCTTCATCACGAAGATCACGGACCGCTCGATTTGGGGGCTCGATTGCCTCACAAGCACGCTGAATTGTGGTGTGGCTTGGAACACGGTCTTCCTCGGTATTTTTGTCGGCGTGATGTGCACCCTGCTCGGGCTCGCCTTCGCGCTCATCGCTACGCGTACGCGATTTCCATTTAAGCGGGCGCTGACATTATTTTCCGTATTACCGATTATCACACCGCCTTTTGTGATTGGCTTGGCGCTTATTCTTATTTTTGGTCGGTCCGGCGTTGTCTCGAACCTTCTCTATGAATGGTTCTCTATTCCGCGGTCGCGCTGGATCTACGGTTTTACCGGGATCTCCATTGCGCAAATTTTGGCCTTTACTCCGATTTCTTTCATGATGCTGATTGGTGTCGTGCAGGGTATTGCGCCTTCCCTCGAAGAGGCCTCGCAAACCTTGCGGGCCAGTCGATGGACAACTTTTCGGACCATTACCTTTCCGCTGTTACGCCCTGGCCTCGCCAATGCGTTCCTCGTTGGCTTCATTGAAAGTCTTGCAGACTTTGGAAACCCACTTGTGCTCGGCGGCAATTTCGAAGTGCTGTCGACAAAAATCTTTTTTGCTGTTGTCGGATCAGCGGTCGACGAGAGTCGTGCCGCTATTCTTGCGATGGTCCTCTTAGGCTTTACACTTCTAGCGTTTTGGGCGCAGCAGGCGTGGATTGGTAAGAAGGTCTACACCACTGTTGTGGGTAAAGGTGATGCAGGGCTTCCCTCCCCGTTACCGCGCCCGATCGCATGGCTCTGCGGCCTCGTGACGATACCATGGGTCATCTTCTCGCTCGCGCTTTATGCGCTCATCCTAGTTGGCGGCTTTGTAAAAGCGCTCGGCCGCGATTACACGCCCACACTTCAGCATCTGACAACCGCCTTTAAGATCAATTTGGATGGCGGCCCAATCTTTACAGGAAGTGCATGGGATTCTTTGTTCGCGACCCTAGAAGTCGCGCTTCTTTCAGCGCCCCTTACAGCTGCCATCGGGTTGATGACAGCCTATCTTTTGTCGCGGCAAAGTTTTGCAGGCAAACGCAGCTTTGAGTTTGGCACGATGTTGAGTTTTGCCATCCCCGGAACAGTGATCGGGGTGAGCTATATTCTCGCCTTCAACGTGCCGCCTTTTGAACTCACTGGCACGGGGTTGATCCTCGTCATCTGTTTCATGTTCCGCAATATGCCTGTCGGTGTGCGTGCGGGCCTTGCAACACTCAGCCAAATCGACAAGTCGCTAGACGAAGCATCGCTTACATTAGGTGCCGGATCGGCTACAACGCTCCGCCGCGTTATACTGCCTCTCTTACGACCAGCCATTCTCGCATCGCTTGTCTATTCATTCGTTCGCGCGATGACATCTGTCAGCGCCGTGATTTTCCTCGTCTCAGCGAAATACAATATGGCGACAACCTATATTGTTGGCCGTGTCGAGGCTGGCGAATTCGGCATAGCAATTGCGTATTCAGCGATGTTGATCGTCTTCATGCTGGCCGTCATTCTTTTCATTCAGCTGGCTGTGGGAGAAAGGCGGCTTGGCCGCCGCGCGCTCTCCACCCCCATGCCCACATCTTAATCCGGATCTCTGATGGCCAAAGTCAAAGCCCCTGTTGAATTTCGCAATGTATCGAAGCGTTATGGCGCGGTAACAGCCGTCGATGATGTCTCATTCCGGATTCCGGCTGGTACTTTGGTGACCCTGCTCGGCCCTTCGGGCTGCGGTAAAACTACAACATTGCGCCTGATCGCTGGCCTTGAGATGGCCAGCGCCGGTCGTATTTTTATTGGCGACGAGGATGTCACGGCGCTATCAGCCGCCGAACGCGATGTATCGATGGTCTTCCAGTCCTATGCTCTTTTCCCGCATATGAGCGTCTTGGAAAACGTCGCTTATGGCCCGTCTGTTCAAGGCCTTAAAAAAGCCGATGCGGAAGCCATGGCGGCGGAAAAAATCCGCCTTGTTGGTCTTTCAGGTCTCGAAAAGCGTGCGCCGTCAGAATTGTCAGGCGGACAGCAACAACGTGTCGCTGTGGCGCGGGCGCTTGTTTTGGAACCTAAAGTGCTTTTATTTGATGAACCGCTTTCGAATCTTGACGCTAAACTGCGCCGTCGCGTTCGTGACGATATCCGTCAATTGCAGACCGATCTCGCTCTCACAGTTGCTTATGTAACCCATGATCAAGAAGAAGCGCTTGCCGTTTCCGATGAAATCATTGTGATGTCTAACGCCAAGATTGCGCAGATTGGCTCGCCTCATGCTCTTTACGAGGAGCCTTCCAATCTTTTTGTGGCAGACTTCATTGGTGACGCAAACATTATCGATGCAACATTGATGGCATGCGATGGTCGTTTGGGAACCATTCAACTTGGCGAGATGTTGCTGACTTTACCTCATCGCGGAGCTCAGCCGGGCACAATCAAAATTGCGGCACGTCCGGATGCTTTGACCTTGTCCAAGGATGGCGAAGGCCTTCCGGGCACGGTGACGAAAAGTTCTTATCTCGGCAAAGTGCGCGAATACACCGTCAAAACGGCTCTTGGTGACCTTTTCATCACAGCGCCCGGACGGTCAGACGCTTTTCCGCCGCAGAGCCATGTTGTCGTACGCTTTACAAATTCTGGAATCGTCGTTCTTCCGCATTGATTATTTATAAACGAGATGAGCGTGTTCGGGCGCCATTGTAAATTTCCACAATCGCACTGGGCCCGCCATAACGTTTAAATAATAAAGATCAAAGCCGTGCGGTGCGCCAACGGGGTGATAACCCTTTGGCACCAAAACGACATCACCATCCGACACGGCCATGGTTTCGTTGAGCGATAAATCATCTGTATATACGCGCTGAATGGCGAAGCCAGATCCGCGTTTCAAGCGATGATAATAGGTTTCCTCAAGGTAGGTTTCTTGAGGTGGATGGTCTGTATCGTGTTTATGTGGCGGATAGGACGACCAATGCCCCCCGGGCGTTATGACTTCAACAACCAGTAGGGCTTCTGCATGCGGCGAATCATCCGGCAGGATATTCGACACAAAACGCGCGTTTGTTCCCTGACCACGCTGCTCAACAGGCCCCGGAGCGAGATAGCGTGGCGGCTTGCCTCCCTTAGCGGGCGCTGAACAGAGGCCGATTTCACAATCCGTAACAGCCTCAAGCAGCCATTCGCTGTGCGGCGGCACATAGACGGAATGCGGCCCACCCTCAAAAGGTGACATGCGCTCGCCGATGATCCCACAATCATACTCACCCGCTTTGACACGGGCCTTTCCAGAGACAAGGACGATGCATTGCTCGACATCACCTGTCTGACGCACCAGTGCTTGGCCTTTTTGAATCTTGAACGCTTCAAAGCCAACATAGTGCCAGCCTGCGCTTTGAGGCGTGACACAATGAATGCGCCCGTCTTGATCAGGCGCAGAAGGATGAATGAGGAGGCGTGACATGATGTTTCAGGACTCAAACGAGTCCTGCCTCTTTCATTACGGTTTGAAGATGCATGACGCCTTTCTTCGCATAGGGCAAAGACGGTGCCTTTTTTGGATCCTGCTCAGCTTCAACAATCACCCAGCCGGAATAGGGCTTCAATGCCTCAAATACTGCGCGGTAATCCACCATGCCGTCACCTGGCACTGTGTAGATACCCAACTCATCCCCTTCACCCAAAACGGCGTTTAGAAAGCTCCAATCGTGTGATTGTGCTTTGGCCATTATGTGTGCCCGCACATCTTTAGCGTGAACGTGCGAAATGCGCGCATGATAATCACGCGCCAATTTTACTGGATCAGCGCCACCCCATGTCGCATGGCCTGTATCCAGCAAAAGATGGGCGGCATCGCCCGTTGCGTGCATAAACGCCTCAATATCCTCGGGGCTTTCAACAATTGTGCCCATGTGATGATGATAAACTAATCGTACCCCCTCATCAGCAATGCGCTTGGCTATCTCGGTGATGCGCGTACCAAAGGGTTTCCACTCTGCCGCTGCCATGCGAGGGCGCTGCGACAATGGCTTTTTTATATCACTATGGATTGCGTTAGAGGTCTCTGCAAAAACGAGAACGCTTGATCCCATTGCTTTCAATAAATCGAGATGAGGTCGTAAGGCTTTCATCTCAGCATCAACATCACGCCGCAGCAATTCTGCGGAATACCATCCTGATACACACGCCATATTGTAAGGCTTCAACGCCGCTTTGAGCGCTTGCGCCTCACGCGGGAATTTGTGGCCTAATTCCATGCCTTCAAAACCCGCTTCTTGCGCCTCAGAAAGGCACGTCTCAAGCGATGTTTCTCCACCAATCTCCTGCAAATCATCATTGGACCAGCCAATAGGGTTGGCACCAAGGCGAATAGCCATGTTATGCATCCTTCTCTCAATCGCCAAAGAATTGCGATTTTAACTTTTCTTCATAGGCGCTGCGCGCTTTGTTCACATTGTCCCGTTCCGATATTGCTGGGACCGCAACATCCCACCAATGTCCACCCGCATCTGTTGAGCGGAAGGGATCCGTATCGATCACGATGACATTTGTCTTAGTGCTTTTTCTTGCCTTCGAAAGTGCGGCTTCCAAATCTGTTATTGAACCCACATGAGTACTATCCGCCCCCAGCGCTTTGGCGTGAGCCGCAAAGTCAATTTCGGGAAGCGCTTCATGCTGAGTATCTTTCAATAAATTATTGAATGATGCTGAACCCGTGGCATTTTGAAGGCGGTTGATACACCCAAATCCACGATTATCGAGCAGCACGATTGTGAGCTTGAAACCCAGCATGATCGATGTGGCAATCTCGGAATTCATCATCAAATATGAGCCATCGCCCACCATCACGATTACTTCGCTCGACGGATGGGCCATTTTGACGCCAAGCCCACCTGCTATTTCATAGCCCATGCAGCTATAGCCATATTCAAGATGGTAGCCACCGGGACCGCCGGCACGCCATAATTTATGTAATTCTCCCGGCAAGCCCCCCGCAGCGCAGACGACAATATCTGTCGCATGCGCTTGACGCTGAACCGCACCGATGACCTGGGCATCCGATGGCAAATCGGTATTGCCACTTTGCGTATAAGTTTTTGCTTTTTCATCCCACGCCGCTTTTTCCTGCGTAGCGCGCGCAGACCAGGCCGCGGGCGCGCGATGGCCCCGCAAGCATTCATTCAACAAGTCTAGCCCGACACGCGCATCGCACACAAAAGACGCGGCCCGATGCTTCATGGCATCGAAGGGCTGAATATTAAGCGCCAGCAAACGCCGCTCAGGATTAGCAAACAGCGCCCAAGAGCCAGTCGTAAAATCTTGCAGGCGTGTACCGATCGCTATGATCAAATCAGCTTCGACGGCCAAGGCATTTGCAGCGGACGTCCCGGTTACACCAATGGAGCCCATGGACAGGGGATGATCGTCAGGCATCGCGCTTTTGCCAGCTTGCGTCTCGCATACAGGAATGCCGAACGCATCCGCAAAGCTCAGTAATTCCTTTTCTGCTTCGGAATAGAGAACACCACCACCCGCAATGATGAGTGGCTTCTTTGCTTCCATCAACCATTCAATGGCGCGCGCAAGCTCATGCGCATCAGGGCTGATCCGGCGTGGCAACCACAAGCGATCTTCAAAGAACGAGGATGGATAGTCATAAGCCTCGGCCTGAACATCTTGGCAGAGCGCCAGCGTGACGGGACCGCAATCTGCGGGGTCATTCAAGACGGCCAGCGCACGCTCAAGCGCTGGCACAATCTGTTCTGGTCGCGTAATCCGATCGAAATAGCGGGAGACTGGGCGAAAGCAATCATTGGCTGAAACTGTGCCATCACCAAAATCTTCAATCTGTTGCAGCACGGGATCAGGGCGACGATTCGCAAAGACATCCCCGGGCAAAAGCAAAATGGGGAGACGATTGGCATGCGCAAGCGCTGCTGCCGTCACCATATTTGTTGCACCCGGACCAATGGACGTTGTTGCAGCCATCATGCGGCGGCGGCGGGACGCTTTTGCAAATGCAATCGCCGCATGCGCCATCGCCTGTTCATTGTGCGCACGGAAGGTTGGCAGAGTCTCGCGTGCTGCGAACAGCGCCTCCCCCATACCAGCAACATTGCCGTGACCGAAAATGGCCCAGACACCCCCAAATAGAGGATGAATTTCGCCATTATACTCGGTTTTTTGCGCGGCCAGCGCACGCACCAAAGCTTGAGCCATTGTGAGACGTAATGTTGAACTCATACTCATGGCCCCTCGGCGCTGTGTTGCCATAATTCACAGAAATGGAAAAAGCGCGCAGCCATCGCTTCGGTGGCTTGGCGATCACCGATGCGCCCGGAAAACCATTCTTCTGCAACCGATCCAAAGATCGAGCGTCCAATGGCAAAACCCTTCACCCAAGGGGTGGCGCGTGCAGCTTTAAAGGCCGTTGATAATTCTTCATCCGGCCGTTCAAGCCCTAATACGACAATGCCGCGGCAATAGGGATCGTGCTTATCAATCACGTCACCAATGGCCCGCCACGCCGCAGCGCTGGCTTGAGGTTCTAATTTCCACCAATCAGGTTTGATGCCGATTGAATAGAGATGGCCTAATACCGCCGAGACTGTATCAATCGTTAAAGCGCCATGCTTGCCCGCGATGATTTCGATCATCGTTTCGCGACCAATCGTCTGCGCCGCCTCCATCACTTGGAGCAAACGCTCTTCCTGAGCTCGACGCAGATCGATAGGATCATCAGGGTGGTAAAAGGCCAAGCATTTCACTGTTTGGTTGACCGGCCATTCAACAAGCTGTCCACCTAAATCCCGCATGCCATCAAATGACAGCGGGCGAGAACCCGGCTTTTCAACGGGGCGTGCTAGCCAGAGATTTTCCCCTTCCGCTTTATGAAGCGCATCATTCCCATAAGTTGAATCAAGTAACATTCCATAGCCGGCCTGGCGCTGTGCGATTTGGGCAACAGCGGCCACGGCTAGGTTTTTGAAATCCGCAATCCGTTCACGTTTGCAACCAAGTCGATCGGCTAGTTCTTCCAGCTGGGCGCGATGGTCAATCGCAAACGCCATCAAATTCTGGCCGATCTCCCGTCGCGTTGTGGCGTGATGAATGTGATTAAGGTCTGCATCAAAGCGTAAAGCCCGATGCTGCGAACCTTGTGTCAAAAAGTGCTGCATCTCTGGAAAAGTCGGATATTCAACCGAGCAAAGCAGCCGCGACACGGCGAACGCACCACATGCGTTGGCCCACGCGCAACACGTCTCTAAGGGTTCATCACGGAGCCATCCGCGCAAGAACCCACCCATAAACGCGTCCCCTGCACCAAGAACATTATAGACATCGACAGGATATCCCGGGCCTTTAATCCCTTTTTCGAGCGAATCTGGAATTGCATCAGGAAATGCAACACACCCCATCGGGCCGCGCTTGCAAACAATGAGTGCAGCGCTCAGGGCGCGAATATTTCGTAGCGCTTGCAGCGTATCTTCCGTGCCGCCTGCGATGTGTAGCTCTTCTTCCGTGCCAACAATCAAATCGCAATCATGTAAGATGGGTTGCAAATGTGCCGTCACATCGGCTGACTTGATGTAACGCTCTTCACCGGCATCATGGCCTGCAAGCCCCCAAAGATTGGGCCGATAATCAATATCGAATGCGACTTTGCGCCCGTTTTGTTTGGCTATGCGAATGGCTTTGCGTTGCGCTGCATCAGGCGCAGACATCGAAAAATGTGTTCCCGATACCAAAACAGCCTTCGCTGAAGCGATAAATTCTTCATTGATATCATCCTCACAGATTGCCGAATCAGCGCAATCCGTCCGGTAGAAAATCAGTGGAAATGTCTTATCGTCACGCACGCCTAAGATCACGAGCGATGTGAGGCGCTTCGGATCTGTGATGACGCCACGCGTTTCGACGCCCCCTGCGGCTAAAGTCTCGCGAATAAAGCGCCCCATCGGCTCGTCACCCACACGGGTGATGAGGGCCGTTTTCAAGCCCAGCCGGGCCGCTCCAAAGGCGGTGTTCGTCGGCGAGCCGCCGATGGCCTTGGAGAAGGTGCCCATATCTTCAAGACGCCCGCCAATCTGCTGACCATACAGATCCACGGAGGATCGACCGATCGTGACAACGTCAAGTGTGGGATCGGTCATCGTGGCATTCCTTTCCAGGGCTTAATCCTTGCTGAAAAAGCCCGGCACTCTCTGGCGCAGCGCGCCTTATTGATCCATTGTTGATCCTGATCAAAAAGACATTCAAGCGCTTGGTCAATCAGTTGGGTCGAATGGGGCGAGGAAAATAGATGAAAATTGGCTTGTTAGGTGCGGGGCGGATTGGGCGCATCCATGGCCTTAATGTTGCGTTGCACAAAGGCGCCCAATTGGTGGCTGTTGCCGATGCTGATGCGCACGCCGCAGCGTCATTGGCGGCCGATACGGGCGCCCAATCAACGACGATCGAAACGATCCTTGCTGATAAGAGCATTGATGGTGTTTTGATCTGCACGCCAACCGATATGCATGCTGACCTCATCGAGGCAGCCGCAAAAGCTGGCAAAGCGGTTTTTTGTGAAAAGCCGGTTGATCTGAATGCGGACCGAATCAGAGCTTGCCTTGCGATAGTGGAGAAAGCGGGCACGCCTCTGATG
>VERN01000274.1 GCA_018882635.1 Beijerinckiaceae bacterium
GTACATGATCCCCCTGATCCCACAGAAGGCCGTTGAACCCCGTTGGGCCAATAGCGAAGGGCAGCGCCCGTGTCTGGCCCAGCACGCAGCGGGAGAGATCGCGCTTTGAAACATCGCGGATCACGCGGGGCTTGAACACATGGGCGTCAAAGGCGGCGCGGTTGCGCCGCATGGTGATCTCTTCCTCAGCGCCCCCTTCGAGATATTCCGCGCTGAAGCGGGGCAGCCGACGCATGGCCATGGCGCGCAGATCGCCAATCGTCTGGGCGCGGGCAAGGTCGCGCCCGGCATAGAAGGCGCGGGCTGGGCGATCACGTTCGGTCTTGGCGGCGGGGCGGGGGAAGAAACTCATCGACAAATCCAGTCTCGGCGTGATCTGCGCAATTCTGTCGCAGGGGGGAGAGTTGCCGCAGTGGCAAAACGACCCATAACCCATCACAAGCCCGTCAATCCAGACGGCCGGGGAGGGGACCATGAAGCTGAATGTCTATCACGACAATTGGGCGCTCGATGAAGCGGTGTGCCCCTGCGACATCCATTTCATGCGCTGGGTGCGCGCGTCCGGGCTCAAGGGCGGGTCCATCTTCCATTTCGGGACAGGTGGACACCATCTTGTCGGCATTGAATGCGCGGCACCAGATCTCGACAATGCCGTTTATGGCATCACGGCCTCGCCGCAGGAATATGATGATTATGTCCGCCTGCTGATCGACAATCCCCGCATCGGCCGCCAGTACAAGGCTTTTTTCGGTGACATCTATCAGCTCGATGCGCGCATGCTGCCCGCGTTCGATGTGGTGACGCTGTTCCACCTCTGCGAATTCCGCAATGAGACGAACGATCTCTATGACGGCCTCACCGATCTCGAAGTGGCCGAACTCTTGGTCGATCGCTTAAAGCCCGGCGGCCATATCCTGTTTTATACGGGATCATTTGCGTTCGAGACCGCGAAGCCGAAGATTGCAGAATTGGCCTTGAGCCGCGGCCTCCAGCGTCTGCCGGATCACGAAAGCCTATGGGTTTTCGAAAAGGCGTGATCCTTTCCAATTTGATCGTAGCTGCGCCTGTTTATGCAAGGCGGGCGCAGTCAATGCCATTAAGGAATGCAATCTGCTCGGGTATCATTCAATAAATGGATCACATTCTCTTGGGTATAAGCATCAAAATTTCGAAAAGGGAGATTGAGCGCTCTTCTTAGCGCTTCGACGCGATTTCTATAATCGCGTAAATTATTGGCTTCCTCCGTCGCGAATTGGATCCAAGGGTCCGTTCTGAATCGCTGACCTTGTATCTGGTTATTGCCGACGAGAGCTGTATTTATGATTCGCATGGCATCGTTAGCGTTCAGAACACGTACTGTTTCTTCGTTAACCGCATATTCGTCCATAATTTCACGGTAAAAGCGTCCTTCGTTGCCAAAATAAGCGCGAAGCCGCATTTCATTTGTTCGGAGAGTTGGATTGACTGCATAAAGCGCCAATGCTCGCCGAAAGCTCACCATATCATCATTAAAAAAATCACGAAGGGTCTCGCGGTTTACATGCCACCCATCAAAAAGCGTGAAATCTATGATCACCCCAGGGATTGTGAAAAAGCTTTCGATTAGTTGGGCAATCCTTAATCCACCACCGCGTGAACGGCGCATAATCGTGTCTGGATTTTGTGTTGCAAAAATGATGTTACCATGTGCGATGGTTGTGTGTGTGGCAATGCCGGTTCGTGTGGCAATTCAACTGTATTCACGTCATGAATGGCCCTCCCGGCTGCCGTTCCATATTCAGCGACCCGCGCGGCATCAAGAAACGGCAATGCTGGACATTCATCTGACACGACTTGCAGCTCTCGCCCCCGAACGGCCTTTGTTATAGGATCATAAGCGTCGTTCTTGCCGTCGATCATAAAATTAAGATTTGAATTTTCAGTCGCGACTTGTAACGCGCGCTTGACCGTTGGCGCAAAGCGTCCAGTTACAGAATAAAACAATCCTATGATGCGCCGCCGGACCCACGTTGAAAATGAATAATCATATGTTCCTTTTTGACCCTTTTTGAGAACGACAACCGGATTATGACCTCTGACTTCTGGGTGTAGAGTGAGAAATCCGCTTAGCGCCGCAGTGCTAGGCGTCAAATTTCCAATCGTCGCAATCGCGGGATTTGAGTTGAACTGCGCTTCATTCGCGATCAATCGTGTCGTTGAATCAACGATAACAACAGAATTCAAACGATCCATTGCGGTCCAAAAAGTGCTTTGGTCGTAAGTGTTGCCATTGTCAACGATATCGCCGAGAGCTGGAAGAAACTTCCTGCCATGGAACCATGTCGCATAGAAATGTTTGATCAAATCGAGGCCAGATTTTTCACCGCGTTCCATCGCGTTAAAATGTGACTTCATCGTTCCATCAAATTTTTCGGCCCAATTTGCTGCTGTCGTGGCTGCTGACACTTCTTGTGCGGTTGGTACGTACAACTGAAACCCTGAGATGTAGGATCCGAGAGGGCTGGTCACCACTTTACCAAGAGTGTTCCTAAGGGTAATTTTCGTCCATTTCGGCCCGGTTCCGTCGACATTCAAAGCATAGGAATATGACGTTTTTCCTTGCGTGTTTAGAATGGCGACCGAGACAGTCTTGAGGCGATTGGCCGGATCATCATAAATGATGGTTGCGGTCCCTGTTTTGTCAGCAGACGCGTTTATGATTTTTTGTGATGTTGGCTTTTGTTGACCGGTGATTGTCGCCTTGATGTTTGATCCCGGGGCTAAACCGGTAATCTGGAACAGTTTTTGTCCGCTTGCCCAAACGAAAGGGCTCGGACCTGTTTGATCATTGGGTTGAGAGTTTTCGATCGCCCAGCTTAATCCGCCATCGGCGCTGAGCTTCCCGTCAAGCGCCGAGGCGAGGCCGGTCGCGGGCGCGTCTGGTGCATTGGCGTCTGCCATCGCTGCATTCAATGTCGATAAGTAATTATAGGTTTCATCATAGCGGTAGCCTTCAGTGTTATCGAAAGAGACGCCACTGAAAGCGATGTCTGCAAAAAACGATGCTGGTAAGGATGTAAGGAGGTAAGGGTCTCTGTCAGATGACAATCTATTGAAAAACTGTCCTTCTATAGGCTCGTTTGGATCCTGGTAATCGATCATGGTGAAGCCTTGCGTTCTCTCGTTAAATTGAATTGCTAAGCTTTTATCGAGTCGCGGGCTAGAAACCTCCGATTGCCTGCGCCGGGAAGGTTACCAGCATACCGGGCGCTTACGCCCTTGCGGCGCTACGGCCGATGTGGGGTAGACAAAATCTATCACTTCAGTCACGACATCAAGGCTACGAA
>VERN01000275.1 GCA_018882635.1 Beijerinckiaceae bacterium
CGACGTCCACGATATCGGTAAGAATATTGTTGGCGTTGTGCTTGCCTGCAATAATTACGAGATCATCGATCTTGGCGTGATGGTGCCAGCCCAAAAAATCATCGAGGAAGCCCGCGCGCATAATGTCGATGTAATCGGATTGTCGGGCTTGATTACTCCCTCGCTTGACGAGATGGCCCATTTGGCCGCTGAGCTGCAGCGCGAGAATTTTCATGTTCCGCTGTTAATTGGTGGTGCCACCACAAGCCGTGTGCATACGGCGGTGAAAATCTGGCCGCATTATACCAATGCAGCGACTGTGCATGTGAATGATGCCAGCCGCGCGGTGGGGGTGGTTTCGGCCTTGCTTTCGGAGGAGCAAAAGGCCGCCTTCGAGGAAAATACTGCTGCGGAATATATAAAATTGGCGGAAGCGCATGCACGCGGTAATCGCGAGCGCAAGATATTGTCGCTTGAACAAGCCCGCGCCAATCGGTTCCAGCCGGATTGGGCTTCGTTCACCCCTACAACGCCAACTTTTACCGGAACCCGCATTCTTGAAGATTGGGATCTTGCGGAGCTCGCGCGCTACATCGATTGGACGCCATTCTTCCAGACATGGGATCTGAAGGGGCGCTATCCCGCCTTGCTTGATGATGCGGAGCAGGGGGCGGCGGCAAGACAATTGTTTGATGATGCGCAGGCCATGCTGCAACAGATCATTGCTGAGCGTTGGTTCAAACCCAAAGCGATTTGCGGTTTCTGGCCTGCGAATGCGCGCATGGATGATATCATTTGCTATGCTGATGCAAGCCGCTCTCAGGAACTTGCCGTTCTCCATACGCTGCGCCAGCAACGACAACGTCGCGAAGGCCATCCCAATTTAGCGCTTGCCGATTTCGTCGCGCCGGTTGAAAGCGGCAAGCTCGATTACATCGGCGGCTTCGTCGTGACGGCTGGGATTGAGGAAGTTGCGATTGCTGAGCGCTTCGAACGCGCCAATGATGATTACTCATCCATCATGGTGAAGGCTCTGGCCGACCGTTTTGCTGAGGCGATGGCGGAAGTGCTCCATCTCCGCGTGCGCACGGAATTTTGGCCCTATGCTGCTGATGAGGCGCTGTCGGTGGATGAGGTCCTTCTCGAGAAGTTCCGCGGCATCCGGCCTGCGCCGGGATATCCTGCCCAGCCGGATCATACTGAAAAACGAACCCTGTTCCGTTTGCTCGATTCCGAGCGAAGCATCGGCGTGCGACTGACCGAAAGCGACGCGATGTGGCCGGGATCGTCAGTTTCTGGGCTCTATTTCAGCCATGCGGAGAGCGCCTATTTCGGCGTTGGGCCTATTGGAGCTGATCAAGTGGCCGATTATGCGCGCCGGAAGGGCCTTGCGGAGGCCGATGCCCAGCGGCTTCTCAGCACCATATCGAGCTAAGAGTCGGGTTGCCTTACCGCGGTAAAAGGGTCTATCCACGCGCCAAAGCGATAAAGAGGCCTTGATGGGCAAGACAGCAAGCGCAGTGCGATATGCGCCCGGTGAAACAGGTGAACGACCTTGGGGGCGCTGGCGCGTGCTCGAGACGGGCGAGAATTTTTGCGTCAAGCGGATCGAGGTCGAGCCGGGCCATCGGTTGTCGCTGCAATATCATCACCATCGTTCGGAAGATTGGGTCATCGTCGCGGGCGAAGGGCTCGTTGAGTGCGATGCCGAACACATTGCGGTGAAGGCGGGCGACCGTGTGCGCATACCGCTACACGCGCACCATCGGTTGTCGAATAAGGGCGCCGCTCTGCTCGTCGTGATTGAAGTGCAGCATGGCGCACTCCTGGACGAAAACGATATTGTCCGTGTTGAGGATGATTATGCCCGCTGAGATGAAGGGTGTGCACGCCATCCTGCTGTCAGGTGGGGGCGGAACGCGCCTCTGGCCGGTCTCAACGGAACAGCGACCCAAACAGTTTCTGCGCCTTTTCGGCGAGCTCTCGCTTTTTCAGCTGACGCTTGAACGCGTGCGGGATTGCGGCATCAGCGATATTCATATCGTGACCAATGCCGCTTATGCCCATGAGGTGCAGACGCAAGCTGCTGAGCGAGGCATTGCCGTCACTCTTATTCTCGAGCCGATGCGACGGGACTCAGCCCCCGCCATTGCGGCTGGGCTTGCTCATTTGCAGGCGGATTATGGTGACGATGCTGTCGCGCTCGTTCTGCCGTGCGACCATCTCATCCCGAACCATAATGTGTTTGCGCAGGCCGTCACCGATGCGGTGGTCGCGGCGCGTGCTGGCTCGCTTGTCACATTCGGCATCAAGCCCACCTCACCGTCCACTGAATATGGCTATATTCGGCAAGGCGATGTTTTGCCGAGTGCACCAGCCGCGTATCGTGCGGCAGGCTTTAAGGAAAAGCCTGATTTGGCGACAGCACAATCCTATCTGGCGGCTGGCGATTATCATTGGAACAGCGGCATGTTTGTTTTCCGGGTTGGTGATTTTGCGCGCGAGGCAGATCTTCATATGCCGGGCATTTGGGCGGCGGCGCGCAAGGCCGTTTCGCTCGGGCAGAGAACACCCCAGATTGTCCGGTTGCATGCTGACGCATTTGCACAAGCCGACAAGATCTCGATCGATTATGCGCTGTTTGAAAAGAGTGCGGCAGTGGCTTTGCTGCCGCGTGGCTTTGCATGGTCGGACGTGGGCAATTGGTCATCCGTGCATGCCGCCCTCCCGCATGATGCGGACGGCAACGCCACGGGCGGTGATGCCGCGATCCATGAAAGCCGCAACTCACTTGCGTTTGCTGAGGGTGTGCGCGTGATCGTGCTCGGGCTTGATGATGTTGTCGTGATTGCTTCGGGCGAAGGCGTCTTTGTCGCTCCGAAAGACCGGGCCGCCGAAGTAAAAACCTTATTGTAAGCGGCGTTCGCTTTTTGAGGCAGTAATACAACCTCAGGTTTAGTTTTTGACTTAACGGTTGTGTGCCCCCGGCATTTTGTGCGGGCGGCGCTTATTTTATGACTTCCGTTTTAAGTCCTGCGGATTAAGCTATTGGTATTCTGATTTTGAATTTTGCTTGAGGTTTTTCATTGGCTTTTTTCGTGATGCGCGTGGTGATCGTCACGCAGCGCCAGCACGGCCGTCCTTCTTTCCTGTGCTTGTGATCGAAGGGTGGTCTTTCTCAACCGGTCAGGCTGTTGCAGCCATCCTAAGGCGGGTGGGAATGCCTCGTGCTGACGATCGTAGGGGCGCGCCATGAAATGCCTGGTTGTTGGCGGCGCGGGTTATATTGGTTCACATATGGTCAAGCATCTCATGCGAAGCGGCCATGATGTGATTGTGTTTGAT
>VERN01000054.1 GCA_018882635.1 Beijerinckiaceae bacterium
GGTCAGGGTGATGTCGCCGTGCCGAAAGAAGCGCGCGTGATGTTGCTGCCCCAGCGTCCTTATTTGCCGATCGGGTCGCTCCGCTCAGCCGTCGCTTATCCTGAGTCCGAAGGTCATTATTCCGACGCTGAACTGGCTGCCGCTTTGACGGCGGTGGGCTTGCCGCGCCTTGCTGAAACGCTTGATGAAGAAGCGGTATGGGCGCAGCGTCTGTCGGGTGGTGAGCAGCAGCGCGTCGCGATGGCACGTGCTCTTTTGCTGAAGCCTGATTGGCTTTTCCTCGACGAGGCGACGTCGGCGTTGGATGAACCGTCAGAACAGGCGCTTTACGGCATTCTGAAGCAGCAATTGCCGGATACGACTCTCGTATCAATCGGCCACCGTTCGACACTCAATGCCATCCATACGCGCCATATCCGCCTTGAACGCGATGGTGAGCTGTTCAAGCCGGTCGGGTGATAGCGAAGAAAGGCGAATTCAAGGGGCGTCGCACAATAGCGCGCGCCCGCGCCTTTGCGAGGTTTTTTGGATTGCGCCGTCGGCGCCTCAGCGCGAACGCGCGCCCGAGCCTTTGCGAGGTTTTTTTGGATTGCGCCGTCGGCGCCTCAGCGCGAACGCGCGCCCGAGCCTTTGCGAGGTTTTTTGGATTGCGCCGTCGGCGCCTGAGCGCGAACGCGCGCCCGAGCCTTTGCGAGGTCCTAAAATTTTAAAGCGAGCGCTCGAAAACGAGGACGCCATTCGGTCCTCTGAGGACGAGCTTGCCTTCCTTGAGTTCCCACATCTGCGAGGTCCGCAGCGCAGTGAGAAAGGCGCGCTCAAGATCGTTGAGCGCTTTGTCGCATGTCACTTTTGTTGTCGCGATCGGACCAACGGCCATATTGGATTGCATCGAATAGGTCGTGGCCGAATAGGTGTTGCACCCGCTGAAGCCGCGGCTACGGAATTGTTTGTCGAGGAAGAAGGACGGCCGTTCGCCCGTGAAAGGCTTGTCATTCAAGCTGATCGCAGTCCACGTCGTATCGAACGGAAAGACCTTCAAAATACGTTGCGGAACGGCGTTTTCCGGCGGCGGTGGCCGATCTGGAATTTTCTGTGCGAGAGCCGTGCTGGCCAATCCACAGCTCAGGGCTGAGGCGAGGGCGACAATGCGTGCGGCAGACCAAGCGGACATGAAGGACCTCGTAACGGGCCCCTTATAAGACCCAAGCCCCTGTCCCGCAATCTTCGCCATCGCCCAATCCGGGCGCAAAAAGGCGATCTTTTTCGTGTTTGGAGCATGATCCGCTGTTGGCCCTGCCCCGTAAAGCCGATGACGCCTCCCCCGGCGTCTCCCCCCGGCGGCCTACGCTTCTCCTGGCCGCCATTTAGACGCGAAAGCAGTCTCGAAAGGCCGCCTCTCCCCCGGGGCGGCCTTTTTTGTCTCAGATTTTTGAGAAGAGGGCGTCTGCCAGCGCATTCTGCGGGGTGAAGACATAGTCGATGGCCCCCACGGCCACGCGGGCCGCGCCATGCGCGACGAGCCAGTCGGACAGGGGAAAGATTGCTTTGGCCGGGCAGTGGAAGGTCGTGCGGCCCCGCTCGCGCTCGCCACCAACCAAGATGAGCCCAAACTTATCGACCACCTCACGGATGAGAGCGTCCACAGGCGCGGTGGGCCAGAGAACCCGTACCTCGCGATGCGTCCTCGCCTCCTCTTCAGCGGCAATGCGGCTCAGGATGGCTTTCGCCGCCAATCGGGCCCGCGGATTCCAATCGGCAAGCCGCGAGGCGACGAGATTGGCTTCGCTTTTCAGCATGATGCCATCATCAACAATCTTAAGCGCATTGGCCGCAAGGGTGGCACCTGTCGTCGTGATATCGACAATCAGTTCGGCCGATCCAGCGGCCGGAGCCCCTTCGGTCGCGCCGCCGCTTTCCACGATGCGGTAATCGGCGATGCCATGTCCGGCAAAAAAACGACGCGTCAAATTGATGTATTTCGTCGCAACCCGGAGACGGTGCCCATGCCGTGCGCGGAACGATGACGCTACGTCGGCCAGATCAGCCATTGAGCGCACATCAATCCATGCTTGTGGAACGGCGACAACGACATTCGCCTGACCAAAGCCGAGTGGTGTGAGTAAAACAAGGCGCGTATCGACGTCTGTCACACTTTCGCGGATCAGGTCTTCCCCCGTCACGCCGAGATGCGCGCCGCCCTGTGCAAGCTCACGCGTGATTTCGGAGGCGGAGAGAAATGCAACTTCAACATCATCGAGGCCGGCAATGACGCCGCGATAATCGCGAGCGCCGCGGCCTTGTGCGAGGTTGAGGCCAGCGCGGGCAAAGAACGCAAACGCGTTCTCCTGCAAGCGCCCTTTCGAGGGGACCGCGAGAATAAGTTTGGAATCGCCGCTCATGCTGCGCCTCCATTCAAACGATCAACGAAGATGGCGCAGCCAACAGCGGGAATGGGGCCGCTTGCCCCAAGCGCGGTCAGAAGGCCGTCATAGCGCCCGCCGCCGATCACCGGCTTTTCACCGCCATGGCGTACTTCGAACACGACGCCGGTGTAATAATCGAGATTGCGGCCAAAGGCGGCAGAAAACTGAATGTCTTCCACGGCAAGGCCGCGCGCCGCCATAAAGCCGGTACGCTGATCGAACGAGTCGATGGCGGTGTCGAGCGCCAATCCTGATGTCGTCGCTAATGTTCGTAACGCAGCTGAAGCGCTGTCGGGATCACCTTCAATACCGAGAAAAGCGGCGAGCGTGTCGCGCGCGCTCGGTGGCAAAAAGCCTTGCGCCGATGCGCTCGCCTGCTCGAGAAAACGCTCGGCGATTTCGCCTGCACTGCGCCCGCCCACTGTCGTAATGCCGGCAATCTTGAGCAGGTCTTCAACGAAGGCGCGTGCAGCTTTCGAATCCTGCCCTTCCAGCGCGCGGGCTACGCCCTCATGCGCGCTGAGCGTTCCTTGCGCAGGAGAGGCCACTGCTTCGAGTGTGGCGGGCGTCAGCGTCCCAGCGGCAAAGGCCCGTCGCAGCCGCCGCGTCATCGCCGCTGGCAGCGCCAACGCGTCGAGAAGGGCGAGGAACAGGCCAACATCACCGAGCCGGATCGTTGGGGCCTTCAGCCCTGTCGCTTCCAGAGCGAGACCCAGCACTTCTGCGTCAGCCGCCTCGCGGTCGCGTCGGCCGAAGGATTCGATCCCTGCCTGCATGAATTCGAAAGGCTCGTTCGTCCGAAGGCGAAACACCGGCCCGCCATAGGCATAGCTGGCGACCTGCCCGGCCTGCGCTGATGCGAGATAAGCGGCCGCGACGGGGATCGTATATTCCGGCCGCAGGACCATCTCTTGCCCTTCGGAATCGGCCGTCATCATCATGCGCGAGCGCAAATCCTCGCCCGAAAGGTCGAGAAATAGGTCTGCCGGCTGCACAATCGCCGGTTCGATAGGGCTGTAGCCATGCCCGGCGAAAAGGCCGAGGAGGGTCGCCGCAGTCTGAGGAGCGCTGGTCACGGGTCTGATCCTTCGTGCCGCTTCATACCGAGGAAAGCCGGAAATCGCGACGGAAAAGCGCGCGAAAGGTAAAGAGGCGTCAGGCAGCCCGGCCGGATCAGCGGGGATGTCGGTCCAAGACGCGGCGGACACCCGCGACAAGATCGGCTTCCGGCACGGAAAACTGAGCCTCGGCCTGCGCCTTCAAATAGGCCTCGCGATCAGGAGCGGAGGCTAGCTGTGCACCCAGGATAAGATCCTTGATCTGCACCTCGCCCTTTTCCTTTTCATTTGAGCCCTGAATGACCACGCAAATCGAACCGCGCCGGTCGGCATATTTCATCTGCGGCTTCACCCCCGCGCCACCGAGATAGACTTCTGCCGGAAGGCCTGCAGCACGCAAATTGGCAGCGAGTGCCTGATAATCGGCAACGCGATCCTTATCCATCACGAGGATCACAACCGGGCCACGCTTCACATCGGTCTTCACGCGGCCGAGCACCTTCAAGGCCGCAAGCAGGCGCGACACGCCAATCGAAAAACCTGTGGCCGGAACAGGTTCGCCGCGGAAGCGCGCGACAAGCCCGTCATAACGGCCGCCACCGGCGACAGAACCAAACCGCACGGGCTTCCCGTCTTCATCTTTGACTTCGAAGGTGAGCTCGGCTTCGTAAACAGGGCCTGTATAATATTCGAGGCCACGCACGATCGAAGGATCGATCAGCACGCGCCCATCATCATAACCGGCCGCACGCACGAAGTCCGCAATCGCGCCGAGTTCCGCAACACCTTCTTCGCCACGCGCGGAACCGGTGACCACGTTCTGTAAATTCGCGAGCGTCTCGGCCGCCGTTGCGCCACGCGCTGCCGTAAAGGCTAAAACGCGTTGAATTTGGCTGGTTTCGAGCCCTGCGCCCTTGGTGAAATCACCCGACACATCCATGCGGCCCTTGCCAAGAAGATCCGCGACACCATCGGGACCAATCTTGTCGAGCTTGTCGATCGCACGCAGAACAATGAGCCGCTTTGCAGCGTTCGCGTCGCCAGCGAGACCAATCGCTTCGAGTACGCCATCGAGCACTTTACGATTGTTGACGCGGATGACGTAATCGCCGCGCGCGATGCCGACCTTTTCCATGCAATCGGCCGCCATCATGCAGATCTCGGCATCAGCGGCGACAGTCGGCGCGCCAACAATATCGGCATCGCATTGCATGAATTGGCGGAAGCGGCCTGGGCCGGGCTTTTCATTGCGAAACACCCAACCCGCGCGCCATGAGCGATAGGGCTTCGGCAATCCGTCATAATGCTCGGCGACATGGCGGGCCAGCGGCGCGGTCAAATCATAGCGCAGCGATAGCCATTGCTCGTCATCATCTTGAAATGAGAACACGCCTTCATTCGGGCGGTCCTGATCGGGCAGGAATTTGCCGAGCGCGTCGGTATACTCGATGAAAGGTGTCTCGACGCCTTCAAACCCGTAAAGCGCATAGACGGCCTTGATCTCTGCTAGCATGGCCTCCGTGGCCGCAAGCTCGGCCTCACCGCGGTCGGCAAAGCCGCGCGGCAGGCGCGCCTTGATGGTGTCGACGGGCTTATCGGACATGGGCAAGTGCTTCCGGACGCTGAAAACGGGGTCGCAGGCCTCCTAGCGCAGGGCGGGGGGAGGGGCAACTCGCAACACGATCTTAAGCGGTTTGAGGCACCATCAAGGCTGATTGCACTTATAGGGTTTTGACTATATATTTCGATGAGAGACGTTGTTTTCATATCGAGTTCTCAAAAGGACCTTCGGGGCCTTCCGAGAGCGGTGCAGAATGACATCGGATTTGCGCTTTACGAGGCACAAATCGGAAATCTCTCACAGTATGCGAAGCCGCTCCACGGCTTTGGTAGCGGTGTTTTTGAAATCGCCGTGCAGAACCGAGACGGTGCATTTCGGGCGGCCTATGTGGTGAGGTTGCGCAAAGCAGTCTATGTGCTTCACGTTTTCCAGAAGAAGTCGAAAAGCGGAATTGCGACGCCGAAACCAGATTTGAAATTGATCGCGGAGCGACTCAAAGATGCCGAAGAACTCGACAAAACTGATTGAAGGACGCGATTATACTGTTAGCTCCGGCAACATTTTTGCGGATCTTGGTCTTCCCAACCCCGAAGATCTTTTGCTGCGTGCGCAATGCGTCACCGCCATTGATAACGCCATTCGCGAGAAGAAACTGACGCAGGCCGCTGCAGCGAAAAAGCTTGGCATTCATCAGCCCGATCTCTCACGCCTATTGGGTGGCCAATTGCGGCGCTATTCGCTCGGCCGTCTGCTGCATTTCCTCATTGCGCTCGATCAGGACGTGACGATCACGGTCAAGAGCAAGAAAGATAAGCCGAAGCGCGTCAATTTCGAACTCCACGCGGCCGAATAAAAAACCGGGCGGTGGCCCGCCCGGTTTGTTTCAATTCCGAAACTTTGAAAACCGCTTACGCGACCGATTTGATGATCGCCGCAAGCTTGGAGACGAGTTCGTCAATCTCGTTATCGGTGATGATCAGCGGCGGCGTGACAGCGAGCGTCTCACCCGTGATGCGGATCATTAGATTGTGATCGTGGAAGCCCTTGTCCATGGCGGCAAAGGCGCGCTTGCCAAAGCCATCCGGGATCGACGCCAAGTCAATCGCGGCGACAAGGCCAAGGGTGCGGATGTCGAGCACATTCGGCAGACCCTTGAGCGACATGATCGCGTCCGCCCATTTGTCTTCCCGCGCACGCGTCTTCTCGAAGAGATTTTCGTCGCGATAGAGGTCGAGAGTTGCAAGGCCTGCAGCGGCGGCGAGCGGATGGCCTGAATAGGTATAGCCATGGAAAAGCTCGATCACATGATCAGGGCCTTTCATGAAGGCATCATAGATGCCCTTGCGAGCAATCACGCCACCCATCGGCACGGTGCCGGAATTAACCGCTTTTGCAAAGGTGATCATGTCCGGTTGGACGCCATAACGTTCAGCGGCAAAGGCATAGCCGAGACGACCAAAGCCCGAAATCACCTCGTCGAAAATCAGCAGGATGCCATATTTGTCGCAAATCTCGCGCAGGCGCTTGAGATAGCCTTTCGGTGGCGGCAACACGCCCGTCGAACCGGCCATGGGCTCCACGATCACAGCGGCAATCGTCGAGGCGTCATGCAGGGTCACGATACGTTCGAGATCATCCGCGAGATGCGCGCCCCATTCAGGCTCGCCCTTTGAGAAGGCTTGGTGTTCCCGATTGTAGGTGTGCGGCAGATGGTCGACGCCAGCGAGCAGCGAGCCGAAAAATTTGCGGTTGTTGACAATGCCGCCAACAGAAATGCCGCCAAAGCCGACGCCGTGATAGCCGCGTTCGCGGCCGATCAGGCGCGTGCGTTGACCTTCGCCTTTGATGTTCCAATAAGCCAGCGCGATTTTCAGCGCCGTATCGACCGCTTCCGAACCTGAATTGGCGAAGAACACATGATCGAGATCGCCCGGTGCTAGCGCCGCGATGCGGGACGCAAGCTGGAACGCCTTGGGATGGCCGAATTGGAACGCGGGGGAATAATCGAGTTCGGCGGCCTGCTTTTGGATCGCTTCGACGATCGGCTTGCGACCATGACCCGCATTGCAGCACCACAGGCCTGCAACGCCATCGAGAATCTTTTTACCCTCGGGCGTGATGTAATGCATGCCTTCGGCGCCCGCGATCATGCGCGGATTTTTCTTGAAATTGCGGTTCGCCGTAAACGGCAGCCACCAAGCATCGAGATCATTGGGCGCGAGGCTACGCGCGAGATTGTCGGCGGTGGCAGGATGGGCGGGGCTCATGGCGGGCTCCTCTGGGCGGCAGGTTAGGCGAAAACGATCCAAAGAGCCTAACAGGGATTGTGGCAGGCCGGAACGGGCCGACCCGGCAAAATCGATCAATTTTTAAGCTTAGACCGCCTCTCCTTCGCAGATTATGGCATATCAGGTTTGCTCCCAAGGCTCGCCCGGCTCTCGCCACCTGCTATGCTGCAGCGCCGATCTCTTAGTAACGGACGTTTTTGATGCGCCTGACCAATCCTGTTCTTGCCGTAGGTCTTGCCATCGCTGTGGCTGCCGCCGGCCTTTGGTTCTGGTTCGGCCGGGGTGAGGCGGTGACGCTGACGACCGTGATCCGGGGAACCGCGGCAGAAGTTGTCTATGCCACAGGCACAGTCGAGCCTGTACGCTGGGCCAAAGTGGTGCCTTTCCAACGCAAGCGCTTGGTCCAGACCTGCCAATGCGAAGGCAAAACGGTGAAGGCGGGCGATGTACTGGCCCAGCAGGATTCGGCTGAGGAAGAAGCGCTGCTTGCCGAATTGCTTGCCCGCCGCGCACTCCTTGAAAAGGATTATCAGCGGCTGTCGAGCTTGCTGGAGCGTAGCATTGCCTCGGGCACCGCTGTCGATCAGGCCCAGACCGCGCTGAAGGAAGCCGATGCCCGCATCATCGTGGCGCGGGAAAGATTAAACCAACTCACTTTGCGTGCGCCGATCGATGGCACTGTGCTGCGCGCCGATTTCCAAATTGGTGAAATTATTGGGCCGGGCGATGTGATTTTCACAGTCGGTCAGAAAAAGCCGCTGCGTATTGTTGCCGATGTGAATGAAGAAGATATCGCCCGCGTGAAAGTGGGACAGACTGTTTTGTTGCGGAATGATGGATTTACGCAACCTCTTCCAGCCAGTGTCGCCGATGTCACGCCGAAGGGTGATCCGGTGACGAAAACGTTTCGCGTTTATCTAGCCTTGCCCGATGACACACCCTTATTGATTGGGATGAGTGTTGAGGCGAACATCATCACGGCCGAAGCGAAGAACGCGCTCTTGGTTCCTGCCGAAGCCTTGCGCGGCGATGCGGTCTTTACCGTCGAAAGCAGCAGGCTCGTGCACCGACCGGTTGTGATCGAGATTAAAGGCTCGCGCATGGTCGCCATCAAATCCGGTATCAGTGAAGGCGAAAAGATTGTTTCGCCCTTGCCAGCGGGAAGCGTGGCTGGCCAACGCGTAAGGGCGGTCGATCGCGCGCCATGATGCTTGTACTCGACATCGCGCTGACCCATGTCCGCTCGCGCTTACGACAAACGCTCGTCGGTATCATGGGCGTGGCAACGGGTGTCGGCTTTTCTGTGATGATGGCCTCCTTGATGGAGGGCTCGCAGAACGATTTCGTTAAACAATTGGTCGATTCACTACCGCATATTTCCGTGACGGATGATCGTCGTGTTCCGCCCCAGCAACCGGCGGAAGACCAATATGACGCGGTGGCCTATCATAGCCTCTCCGTCGAGACCCAGCGTCGCGGTATTAAAAATCCCTTCGCGATCATGGCCGCTTTAGAGGGCTGGTTACCGGGAACCGTTGCGCCTTCCGTGCAAACAAAATCGATCATCCGCTATGCGGGGCGCGATCTGGCCATTGCGGTCATTGGGATTGATCCGCGGCGTGAAAAGAAAGTCTCGCAACTCGCCACTCAAATGAAAATTGGCACGCTTGATGATCTTTATAAAGCGTCGAATGCCATCATTCTCGGCGATGGCATGGCGGCCAAGCTTGGCATCCGGATCGGGAATAATGTCACGGTCACGGCCACAGGAGGGCAAGCGATCCGCGCTCAAGTGGTCGGGCTTTTCCATGCCGGCATAAAATCAGTCGATGAAAGCCAAGCCTATGTGCTCGTCAAAACAGCACAAATTCTATCTGCCCAAACCGGCCTCATCAATGAGCTACGGATCCGCGCCAATGATGCCATGAGCGCGCGCGAATTGGCCTCCCTCGTTGAAGCGCAAACGGGTTATCGCGCAACATCTTGGCAGGAGGCGCATGAGGATCTGATGGCTGCATTTCAGATCCGCAACGTCATCATGCTGATGGTCGTGGGCGCGATTTTGCTCGTCGCCTCATTCGGTACTTACAACATCATCTCAACCATCACGCATGAAAAGACGCGCGATATCGCGATTCTTAAATCGCTTGGTTTTCGAGAAGAAACCGTTCGTCGCATCTTTGTGCTTGAAGGCATGATGATCGGTATTGCAGGCGTTTTGCTCGGCTGGGTCTTTGGCTATTTGCTGTGCCGCGGTTTGGGCCTCGTGGAATTCAAATCGGGTTTTACCGATGCCACGCGCCTGCCGCTTCTTTATGCGCCGCAACATTATGCAATAGCGGGTGGCGTAGCGCTCTTTGCCTCCATGCTGGCGGGCTATTTACCCGCGCGCAAAGCGGCCTCTGTGCATCCTGTTGAGATTATCCGAGGTGCATCATGAAGGGTGCGCCGGTTCTGGAAGCGCGCCACGCGTCGCGCATTTTGCCGGGCGAGGTTCCTGTAACCCTCGTCAACGATATTTCGCTCACTATACATCTGGGGGAGTTCGTTTCGATCGTCGGTCCATCAGGCTCGGGAAAATCATCGCTGATGTATTTGTTGGGCCTGCTTGATGTGCCGACATCTGGCGACATTCTCGTGGATGGCGCTTCGACGAAAGGCTTCAATCATGATCGGCTCGCCGCTTTACGGCTGAGCCATCTCGGCTTCGTCTTTCAATTCCATTTTTTGCTGCCGGAATTCACTGCGCGCGACAACGTACTGTTGCCCATGCGCGCGCTTGGAACACTAAGCGATGCGGAACAAAAAGACCGCGCCAATGAATTACTGGCGCAGGTGGGGTTAAAAGATCACGCGCATAAAAGGCCAGATCAATTATCGGGCGGCCAACGCCAACGCGTCGCGATTGCGCGTGCGCTTGCCAATGATCCGCAAGTCATTCTGGCGGATGAGCCGACAGGCAATCTCGACACCGCCTCTTCAGCCCAAGTGCTGACCATGCTGCGTCATCTGGTCGATGAGCACGGCAAAGCCTTGGTGATTGTCACCCATGACATGGCCCTTGCCGCGCAAGCCGATCGGCGCGTCACGCTGATCGATGGCCAGATCGTCTCGGATGAGGCGATCGTTCAAGAGGCCGGTGTCGCGGGATAACCGCCCTTTGTCAGCGTCTCAGCCATCGCTGCCGCGTCGGATACACCGGTCACGCGCACAAGCTTGGCTGAGAGATCGACCTGCGTTTCCGCCTCTGGATGGGCGCGGGCGACGATTTTTTTCACCGCATTGGCGCAGCCTTCGCAGTGTAAACCCTGAACATTCAGCAAGACGGCATCGGTCATGGGACTCTCCTTCTCAGCAAGAAATGGCTGTTGAGGACGATGCCTGCAAGAGAGACAGAGCGGCCCTCATTCATTACGTTAGGTCATCAAGGCCCGATTCGGGCGCGTTATTGCGGTTTCTATCCCTTTCAGCATCGGTTGCGGTAGCAAAGCCATGAAGTGGCGATTTTGGCGGAAAAACCCGCGCCCGGAGGATCTGTCCGGCCTTACCCTCATCAATCTCGAGCGTCGGCTCTTGGCGCTGGAGCAGGCGATGGATGTCCAGCGAACCATGCTGGATGAGCGGACGCGCGTCATGGCGGATGCGATTGCCACCGAGTTCCGGGCTGTTGGCCGCATCATGGCAGATTTGGCTCATGCGATGGCGCAATTGGATTCGCGCTTGGCGACGAAGATCGAGAATGAACTGATCGCGCCGCGGGCAGTGCCCGATGCGGTGGACCCATCAATGGTGCTGCCGCCCTCACCGGAGATGAAAGCCTCTCTTACCCCGCCCCTCCCTGCCAATGACCCTCCCGCTTCTGTGCCGCGCGACATTGATCCGCTTCTTCTGGATGCGTTGGCCAAGGGACGCTTCGCCTTCGACATCACAGCGGTCTCGTCCATTCCGCCGCGCACAACGCTTCTATCGCTGATGCGCTTTGCGCCACCCTTACCGACGATCGATAGCCCCACAGCCGACCGTCTCGCTGAATTGTTCCCCGATGCGGCGTTGCTGCTTGATCGGTTCATGATGGATGCCGCCACCTCCATGGTGCAACGCGGCCAAGCACCATCTGCATTGCCCTTGCTTGTTCCGGTCACGCCCATCAGTGCTGGCGATGTCGATTTTCCAGCTGATTTTCGGCGTCGGTTCGAACGCCTCAACCATCCGGGCGGCGTCTTTCCTCTGCTGTCTGAAGCAGGTTGGATTGCATTGGTTGAAGCCCAGCATGCTGCTCAGCGGAATGGTTTAATGCCGGAGACGCATTATGCCTTGCGGGCATCGGGTGAGCGCCGGGCTGATCCGGCGGCCTTAGCGGGGTGGGGCGTCCGCTATCTCTTAGCGCCAGCCTCTCTCCTTGCGACGCCCGAAGTGCATCCCATGGCGCCGGATATTCATGCTGCCGATGTTGCCCGGCTTTTCGCCCGTGCTGGCATCAGTGTGATTGCGGAAGATGTGCCCGATCACGTCACAGTGCTCGGCCTTCTGCGCAATAATGTCACGATGGGCTGGGGCTCTGCCTTCCAGCCCGAAGCGGCCTCACCGGCAGCAGATGCAAAATCGGATCCGCCCGCTGAAAGGCAGGATTATCGCGCCTATCTCCGCCGTGCTGGTTCTTGACTCAAGCGGGTGTGGCCTTTAGCGGGCGAAGTCTCCGTTTCGTCCCTGAAAGGTCATCCCATGCACGCGCCGCACTCCGTGGCTCCCGCCCTTGTGTCGGGCCTCGCCGAACTCGCGCCGCGTTACGACGTCATTTTGAGTGATATCTGGGGCGTTCTGCATAACGGGGTCGCGTCCTATCCAGCGGCTGGAGAAGCGCTGACCAATTTCCGCAAGCAGGGTGGAACCGTGGTGCTCATCACCAATGCGCCGCGCCCGTCCATCGACGTTGTGAAGATCCTCGATCATCTCAATGTGATGCGGTCAGCTTGGGATGGCATTGTCACATCGGGCGATGTCACGCGCGCCATGCTGGAAGCGGAAGGAAATGTCCCGTTCTATTGGCTTGGCCCTGCACGTGATGAACCTATTTTTGATGGTCTTGCCGCACCCCGCGTGCCTTTGAAAGACGCGCGTAATTTCGTCTGCACGGGCCTGCTCGATGATGATATCGAAACGCCGACCGATTACGCCGCCATGCTCGCTGAAGCGAAGGCGCTCGATCAGACGTTCATTTGCGCCAATCCGGATCTCGTCGTTGAACGCGGCGGCCGTCTCATTTATTGCGCGGGCGCAATTGCGGAGGCGTATGAAAAGATCGGTGGTCGCACAGTTTATGCGGGCAAGCCTTTTGCGCCCATCTATCAAGAGGCAATGGACATTGCCGCTTCGATCCGTGGTGGCCCGGTCGATCTCAATCGGGTGTTGGCCATTGGTGATGCTATTCGCACCGATGTGGCTGGCGGCAAAGCGCTCGGTGTTGATGTGCTGTTCTGCGCGCGCGGAATCCACACGCATGAATTGGGGCTTGATGAAAAGCCACTTCATGGTGAAGCACTCGCGAAATTTCTAAGCGTGCTTGATCACCATCCCGATTATGCGATCGAGATGCTCGGCTGGTAAGAGCGTTCAACTGGCGCGCAGGTCAGCAATGGCCTCGCGTGCCAGCGCATCGCAACGCTCATTTTCCGGATGGCCAGCATGGCCTTTCACCCAATGCAAGGTGACATCATGCTTGGCCCGCAATTCATCGAGCCTTTGCCACAAATCAACATTTTTGACTGGCTTTTTATCTGCCGTTTTCCAGCCGCGTGATTTCCAGCCATAGATCCAATTGGTCAGCCCTTCGCGCAGATATTGGCTGTCGGTATAAAGATCGACAACGCAAGGCCGTTTGAGCGCTTCGAGTGCCGCAATCGCCGCCATCATTTCCATGCGATTATTGGTGGTTTCGGGCTCGCCGCCCTTCATCTCACGCACCGTCTCGCCATAGACGAGCAATGCGCCCCAACCGCCCGGTCCCGGATTTCCCGAGCATGCACCGTCGGTATAAATCGTGACCTTTTGGCTCATTCCGCGAGGCCGTAATCGGACGCAGCACGGCAATGCAGGTGAAAACGCAATTTGCGAAAATATTCGAGCGGGTCTTTCGGCTTGACGAGCGCACCCGGCGGAACATTCAACCAATCGACGAGGCGTGTCAGCATGAAACGCAGCGCTGCACCTCGGCAAAGGATTGGTAACGCTTCGATCTCAGCAGACGAAAGCGGGCGCGCTTTGCGATAGGCTTCAATCATCGCCCGCCCTTTGGTGATGTTGTAGGAACCATCGCTCTCGAAACACCATGCATTCAAACAGATCGCGAGATCGTAAATAACGGTATCAGTGCAAGCGAAATAAAAATCGATCAGCCCCGAAAGACGTTGTCCGAGAAAGAACACATTATCAGGGAAAAGATCCGCATGGATGACGCCTTTCGGTAGATCGTCGGGCCAATGCGCTTCAAGATCGATCAAAGCGGCTTCTGTTGCTTCGCGTAAACCCGGCATCACAGTGTCAGCGCGCGAAGCGGCTGCGTCATAGAGCGGGCGCCAGCCATCGACGGAGAGCGCATTGGTGCGCGTCATCGTAAAATCGGCGGCGGCGCGGTGAAGGTCCGCGAGTGCCGTCCCGACGGCTGCACAATGGGCGACGCCCGGCTTCTTCACGCCCATGCCATCGAGAAAGGTCACGATGCAAGCAGGCCGTCCAGCAAGACGACCCAGCGCTTCACCCTTTTTGTTCATAACAGGCTGCGGGCAATTTAATCCGCGCGCGGCCAGATGCTGCATCAGCGCCACAAAGAAGGGCAGATCATCTTCCTTTACCCGCTTTTCATAAAGCGTGAGGATGAACGGCCCCTTTTCTGTCCGCAGCAGATAATTGGAATTTTCGACGCCTTCGGCGATGCCTTTCGCCGAAAGCACCGCGCCGATGTCATACCCCGCAATGAAGGCCTCGAGTTCGTTATCGGCAATTTCGGTATAAACGGCCATCGCTCACTCCGCGGCGGCATCGCGCAGGGCGCGGGGCAGGGGGAAAAAGACGCTTTCATCGGCGGTCGAAACAGTTTCAACACGCACGTCGTAACGTGCGGCAAACGCGTCGATGATTTCTTCGA